>CAVRZY010000160.1:0-3402 GCA_963725415.1 uncultured Acidobacteriota bacterium
CCCTATAGCCCCGTTCTCACTCCAACAAAGCCAACTTTTTTGTAGAGGACATCCTGTCTGGTTTTATGAAATGTGTGATTGCAGGACCTGACCCCACAGTTCCACAATATTAATGATTATGCTAATAAAATAGACCTGACCCCAATTACCTTTCCTTGTTTCATCAATGAAGGACGTTAATATAGATTCTGCATGCTCGAGACCTGCTTCATATGTACGTTGCAGCCCATTTTCTACATCCTGATCATATGACGCAAAATCCAAGAGAATTCACCGCTACCGTAACTAATGGAAGTGAAATCATCAATGTGCTTCTGGTCTCCATCGAAAACTTCTCTAATAATAACCTCAGCATCGCGCCATTTTGTGAAAGTTGCACCGGACCGTCGGATACCTCGCGCTGTCTTGATAGCATCAATCTGTCTTTGCAATTTATCCAAAGCCTCTTCTTTTTTCACTGGCTTATCCTCCATGTTCATTTCTTGTGCTTTTTTCGTTTCCCTTTGCCACGACTTGCTACAGCTCGTTTTTTTGAGAGAGCTTTAAGTTTCTTCTGCTTCTCTCTGGACTTGAGAATGACGTATTCTTCTCTCTCTTTCCTTGTTAAGGCTGTTTGTGCCTTCAAGGCTTCTTTTGCCTTCCTTTCTTCCTGCAACTCGCGTTCTAGCTGTATGGATTTTTGTATGTAGTAATTATGAACTACTATTGGCATTTCAAGTTCGCTGACTTCCCTGAAGGCCTTTTCTGGATCCTCCCCGAATTGACTTGTAATGAGCACTCGGTGAGTTTCCATTTCTTCTTGAAACTTTGTTCGAGAAGCGACGACTAGAGGCGAAAAGATAGTTTGTAGGCGTGTTCGATCAACAATGGCAAGTCCTCGCTCGGAAAGTTCCCAAAGCAAATTATTAAATAGAATTCCTAACTCTTCTGCTGGGCAGGCCGTAATTGTGCTAAGCCACTGGAGTATTGCTTGCGGCCGCATCGTGATTGGAAGTCCGTGGCCAGCGACATCGTCAATCGCTCGTGTGTGCGAAATGAAGTATGCATCAGCTATTTCTTTGCCCTGAAATTTGAAGGTCTTCTTGCGAAGATTGCGGATGATAATCAGAGCCTCCGCCTCAGCTTTTACTTGCCGGTCATGTTTATATGTAGGTGGATTGGCATTCTTCCTCCGCTCAGCGATCTGTTCTTGAAGTTCATCTCGTTCGGCCCAAAATTCCCCTGTAAATCCCTCCCATTGTTTGAAGTCTAAGCAAGGCACACCTGAATTTCGAATCGCCAAAGAATAAGCATCATCGGTAACAGTGTGCCCACTAATGTGACCACAAACAGAATCTAAATACGCATCAAAGTTAAGTGAAATTTTGCCAAGATTAACCTCTTCTAGGAATCCTTCGAGGAAGGCATTCGGGCGAGATCCCGCCCGTCCTGTTGACAATACAAGGATTTCAGTAGTAATTGGTCCCTTTACCGTGTTAAGATGTTCTACTGCCCACCGGGCGTGTTCGGCAACTTCTGTTGTCAGTAATTCTGTAGTTGCAACGAATGATTTCGCTGCTCCGAGTTCATTTAGAAGAGTGCGGGCCGAAGGGTACCCAACGCTTGACCGTGCGAGCAAAGGAATTAACGTGCTAGAGTCGATTAGAAACAATGTATTGGAAAGTTCCTCGATCCTCGCTTTTACGGTATCTGGATCATAACCGAGGAGATTAACTCCAAATTCTGACTGAAGAACTATGCCTAGATAATTCATCTCTGCGTCGGTTGGCCTTGCTAACACATCTTCGACTAAACGGACCAAAGCCCGCCCTTCATCGACGCCTGAAACTTGCTGTAGAAACTCAGGAAGTGACTGTAGAAGAGCCACTATATGATACTGCTGGAATTCTACACGGGGGGAATTCCAAACCATGGCTACGCCTAATGCGCGACGTTTAATACATTCCATTAAAAAACATTCAGCAGCATTGGCAACTCTGCTCCGGGATTCTGCGTTATCTGGGAAACTCCCTCGAACTCTATCATCAAGGGTAGCGGAAAACTGTTCCGACATCCTCTTCGCTTTTGCTGCCTGTTCTTCGAGATTATGTATGCCGATTGAACTAAGTGACACAATCGACGCAGGGGTGCGTTCGGCAGGTAACTCAACAAGGCCTGAACCCTTAAGATCATTTAAACATTTGTTTATGACCGCTACGCCGTCAGTATAGAATAGCTTTGAGCGTTCCACTCCTTGGACCAAACGAACTCTTTCAGCTAAATCTGAGACCAGTGACCCTATGCTTGAAGGACCGCGATATTTGAGAAGTGCAAGTATCCGAGCCTTCAGAAGAGACTCTAAAACTTCCCCGGCCGGTCGATCATGGTGCCGTAAGGCCATTTGATTATAAATCATCAGCCCAGTGGTCTCGGGGTCATAAGATGGACATGGTCGCTCAGGCTGCCCGAACCTTAAAGATCTACGAAGAACAAGGGCACTGTAAACTTCAAGAAATTGAAGGAGTTGATCGTGCGACCCATTGAAAACTCGGTAGGGAATAACATCAACGTTATATTTTTCAAAGAGCTCTAATCTCTCCACCTCATGCTCAGTGCCGGAAAGACCGGAAAGAAGGGCAAAAGCAGGACGTGCTGGGCTGCAAAGGCGGCCAACCAGTTTAAGAAGCCGAATCACTTCATAGTCTTCGAATCCGAATCCAACGAACAGGACCTTACGCTGGGCAAGGAGTGCCCGGAGTTGTGAGACCATAGGTGAGCTATCCAAATAGAAACTCTCATAATCTTCTTCTGTGAGGACTAATCTAAACTTGTCTTCCTGCAAACCTATTGCACCGTGGATATGCCAGATCAGCTTTTGGGCATCACCAGATACCTTACGGACTCTTCCTGGGAATTGCCAATAGGTAACCACCCATATTCCCCAGTTTCCCTAAGAGCTATTTCTAACAATCCGTCATAATTTGTTGTGATGTATCCTGCAAATGGCCAGTCTGCAAGAACCCTTAAAATCCTACCAGGAGATTTTACAGACTCTATTTGAGCAGCTACTCCTTTGACTAAAGCCTCTTTCCCGATCAGGTCTTCTATCCTTGAGAAGCACTTAGCAAACCGCTTTCTTGAGAATGCCTTTGAGTATCTGTCATCTTTGAGAACCCCTTCGTGGACATTCTCATCCAATGATGTTACAATGCTTTCTGCGAGTACTCCCCAACTGGGACAGCCAGCTTCAGCTGAAGCTCCACTGCCAACAAATGCCCACATATTGCCCCGATTAATGAGATCTATTAGGTCAGTTCGTAACATAAACCAAGTCCTCCATTTATACTTAAAAGAAGTAAGCTTTTAAAATATTTATCCAAATTTTCCCTCACAATTCTCCTTTGAAGGCTTTGTCGAGGATGG
>CAVRZY010000161.1:0-110769 GCA_963725415.1 uncultured Acidobacteriota bacterium
CAACCGTGCTGGTGAAGGGCAACCGCATGGCGCAGCTCAGCAGCACCATCGGGCACATCATCGACCTGGACAAAGAAACCATCACCGACATCGACTTCCAGAAGAGGACCTATTCGGTGGTGACCTTCGCCCAGATGGCCGAGGCCCTCAAGCAGCTCGAGGCCAAGATGAAGTCCGAGAAGGGATCCGAGCAGGCCAACATGAACGTGAAGGCCTCCGTCAAAGAGACCGGGCAGACTAAGCCATTCTCGGGCGTGACCGCGCGCGAGATGGTTGTGACCCTGGAAATGGAAGGGACCGATCAGAAGACCGGCCAGACCGGCACCTTCATGGTGATCACCGCGGACATGTGGATTGCGCCACAGGCCGGCTACGACGAGGTCAGCCAGTTCCACCAGCGCATGGGGCAGAAGCTGAACTGGGCGCCGGGAGCGGGCATGTTCTCGCAGGGCCGTGGGGATATCGCCAGGGCCATGGCGGACGTGCAGAAAGAGGCGGCCAAGCTGGACGGCCTGCCGGTGTTTCAAGTGGTCAAGATGGGCATGAAGGGTGAGCCCGGCCAGGCAGGCGCCGCGGGGGCGGCGCGGCCGGCCGAGCAGCCTCCAGCCCGGCAGCCGGAGGCGCAGCCCGCAGAGCGTCCCTCCGTCGGCGGGGCGCTGGGCAGGCTGGGAGGTGGACGGTTAGGACGACTGGGAGGCCTGGGCCGCGGCAAGAAGACCGAGACCCAGCCGGAACCACAGCAGCCGCAGCCCCCTGCTGAAACCGCCCCGGCGCAAGGGCAACAGCAGGCCGATCTCTCTGGGGCGTTGATGGAAATCACCACCGAGCTGACCAATTTCTCCTCCGCTCCGGTGGATGCTTCCAAATTCGAAGTCCCGGCCGGCTTCCGGCAGGTCGAAAGCGAGACGGTTAAGGCGCTACGCCGCTAGCCGGCGACCCCGTGGAGTAGCCCGCGGCACTCGTGGCATCATAGTCTGCATGGACTTGGTCACGGGTAACCTCGGCTGGATTGAAGTCATCTGCGGGCCCATGTTCTCCGGCAAGAGCGAGGAGCTGATCCGCCGCCTGCGCCGGGCCATGATCGCCCGCAAGCGGGTGCAAGTCTTCAAGCCCTCCCTGGACGATCGCTATTCGCTCGACGAGATCGTCTCGCATGGCGAGATGCGGATGAAATCGGAGGTGATTTCGCAGGCTGGTGAGATTCTCTCCAAGCTGGACTGGCGAACGGAGGTGATCGGCGTCGATGAGGCCAACTTCATGGGGGCCGGATTGATCGAGGTGGCCGGCAGGCTGGCCGACAGCGGCAAGCAGGTGATTGTGGCCGGGCTGGATACCGACTACATGGGCCGCCCGTTCTCCCCGATCCCCGAGCTGCTGGCTTTGGCCGAGTCCATCACCAAGACCCTGGCCATCTGCATGCGCTGCGGGAACCCGGCCAAGCACACCCAGCGGCTGGTGGCTTCCGACGAGCTGATCGTGGTGGGGGCCGCAGGGGTCTACGAGGCCCGCTGCCGGAAGTGTTTCGAGCCCGGCGTCTCCAAGCAGGAGTTCCTCGAGTTTGCGCGGCCCCTGGCCAAGTAATGCCTCAGTCTCGGGGGCCGTGGGACAAGCTTCAGCTTGTCTCGGGAGTTTCTACATTTCCATGGGAGATGAACGCTGTTTGAGTGGGGTCAGGTTTTTAGCCTGCCGCCGGGCTCCGGCCCGGCGCCGCGCTCGACCAAGCAAACCCCTCGGCCAGCGCCACCAACCCCGCCCTGACGGGGTTCTGTTCGATGTAGTGCTGAACCCTCTTCCGGTTGGCCTGATGGGCGGTAAAGCCCTTCAGCGGTCCCAACCACTGCTGGGTGGTCACGGCAGGACTCACCCGCAGGTGGAGGTGATTGGGCATCACCACAAAGGCATGCAGTTGAGAGCGCTGGAAGCGGAGTTGGCCGTCCTGCAGGACCTAGACCACCACACGGGCGATTTCGGGCCGCCGCAGAAAAAGCGGGCCGCCAGTGGGCTGGTCCAGGAGGCGGTCCAGGACAACGAAGGCTCGGCCGGAGGTCATGCGGGCGGGGGGAAAGAGCCGGTGGGTGGGAAGACTTCCGTGCAGGCGGAAGGTGACCAACAGGCAGGATTCTCAAGGATTCTTCGCGAGTCTGCGGCCCTGATCCAGCCAGCCGGGCCAAAGCCCGGCCGCAGCACAGAAGTGCTGCCCCACCCAGACAGTGCACACACCCTCCTGCCCTTGAGATGTAGAAACTCCAGGGACAAGCTGAAGCTTGTTCCACGGCCCCCCAGACTGAGGCATTGCCTGGCCAAAGCAGAGCCACTGTCCAACAGCCGGTAGCTGCGGTAGAATCTAAGTGAAGCCCAAGAACAAGGAGTTAACTAGCGGTGAGCACACCATCATACTCAACGGAGCCGCCGGCCCCTGGCAGGTCCGCGGCCTTGGCGATTCCGGTGCTGTTCGGAGCCGTCATTGCTCTGCTAATCGCCAACGTCTACTTATTCCTGCAACTCGACCGGCTGCAGAAGGATCTAGGCAAATTCCGGGGGACGACCCTGGCGGAGATTACCAGTCTGAAGGAAGCCTCGTCGGTCAGCACGGCCACCAGCCGCCGCAGCCTGGACACGCTGCGCGAAGAGCTGGAAGCCGCGCGGCGCCAGGCCGCCATGGCGGTCGGACAGGCGAAAACCGAAGCCCAGGGCCGGGTCGAGCACCTGGTCAAGCAGCTCAGCGACGAGCAGCAGAAGCAGCAACAGCAGGTAGCCAGTCAGATCTCTGAGGTCAAGGAAGCCGCCAGCGCAACCAGCGCCAAGCTCGGCGAGGTAAGCAGCGATGTGGGCAGCGTGAAATCAGAAGTCGCCGCAACCAAAGCTACGCTGGACAAGACCATTGCCGATCTGAAGAGGATGAACGGCGATATGGGCGTGATGAGCGGCCTGATCGCCACCAACGGCAAAGAATTGGGCGCCCTGAAAGCGTTGGGTGACCGCAACTACTTCGACTTCAACCTGAAGAAACAGAAACAACCTCAAAGGATCGCTGACATTGCGATGCAGTTGAGGAAGACCGACCCGAAACGCCATACGTTCACCGTCCAAATTATCGCCGATGACAAGCCGGTGGACAAGAAGGACAAGAACATCAACGAGCCTCTCCAGTTCTATGTATCCAAAGCGCGGCAGCCGTATGAGCTGGTGGTGAACGAGGTCAGGAAGGACCAGATTATCGGCTATCTGGCGACGCCCAAGGTGCAGGCGGCCAGGTAGCCGGAGCGGTTACTTCAGGAAAGACGCGGTCCACGGGGGCCGTGCCGGGGGGCCGGCGGCCAGCTTCTCGCGCCAGGCTTCATCGGTCAGCCGATCCGCCATGGGCCATTTGAACTCGTAATAAGAGAGCACCGGCCCGAGAGCCAGACTGAGGGCGCCGTCGGGCTGGGGGATCACCACCGCCAGCAGATCCACGTACCCCACTCCCTCCTCCAGAACCCTGCCACTGTTCTCGTCCGTGTGCACGTCGGCAATCAAGGTGGTCTTGCTGCCGGCGTCCCGCACGCCCAGCACGGTCTGCTCCAAGGCCCCGCCAATGTCCCGAATGTAGGCGTACTCCTCCGACGTCAGCCATTCGTTCCTCAACTCCTTAAGCGACAGATCCAGCAGCCGGTTGAGCACCTCCGCAAGCCTGTCCAGCCGGTACCGCGCCAGCGGATTCAGCGCTTTCAGTTCGCCCAGGCCGCGAGTGGTCATCTGGGTCAAAGCCAATAGCCGGGCGTAAAATTCCGGCGCCGGTTCCACATAGCCTCGTACTTCAGGCGGGATGCTCAACTTGAGGGGCGTATAGCTTTGCTTGGCGTAGAGGATGGTGTCGTGTCGCAGCTCGGTCCAGGAGGCCAGAGCGGAATTCAGGCTCTTCTCCACCCAAGCCTCGGTCTGCATGAAGGTCGGGTAGCCTGGCGGGTAGGTCCCCAGCAAAGGTTTCAGAGCGTAGAGCCAGCCCCAGTACAGGTTGCGGTTCCAGTCCTGAACCTGGAGAGCGGCAAACTCGTCGATCAGCTTCTGGCGCTGTTCGGCGTAGAGCTTGTATTCGGTGTCCCCTTCCGCCAGCAGGATCCGGGAAGCCCGGGCCGAACCGAGCAGGTCCATAGCATCCAGCCCTCGCGGAAAGCCTCGGGCCGGGCCGGCAGGCGTGTGGACCAGCGTGAAGGGCTCGCCCTGGCCGGCATAATCCATGGCCACCAGATTCTGAAACACGTAGGAGTCGGGGATGAAGCGCTGCCCCATGAACCGCAGCCCTTTGCTCTTGGCCAGGCACTCATCAATCTGGGAGGGCTCGTAGACCGGAGGGATCTGGCACTCGCCCGTGCCGCCGTAGATCTTGGGGCTTCGCAGGTTCGCCAAGTAGGCCCGGAGCGCCTGGAAGGTGGTGGGATCGGCCAGAGCCGTCATGCTGGCGGCTGAGCCCGCCACCTCCTGAATGGCCTTGAGGTACTCATGCGGCGTCAGATCGTCAGCCAGGCCTACGAAGAATGCCGTGACCGTGTACAGCCGGTCCCACACCGAAAAAGCCTTCTGCTCGCCGACCTCGACCCGCCGCAGTGCATCGGCCACCAGAACGGCGCCCAGGGTCTGAATCTCGGCGTTGGGCGCAGGCAGGATATCGCTGTTCTTCAGCAGGAATCCCAGGCGCCCGTACCACATCATGGCCCTGAAGTATTGCTCGAGGCGCTCGCTGCGGGTGTAGTGGCCGCGCGGCACATACTGGGAATAGTCCTCGCGATAGACGAAGATCGGGCTGTAGGCGAAGCCCTGGTGAGCTTCGATCAGGCGCAGTTCCTGATCCACCAGCGCGGCTTTGCTTTGGGGGATCTCGGCGCCCGGATCCAGCAGCTTCAGGGCCACGGCAAAGTAGGCAGCGTTCCGGCCGGCGGCCTCGCGCAGGTTGCCTTCGTAGCTTGCCTCCAACTGGATGACGTCGGCCAGCAGGGCCTGCGTCAACTGCACCAAGGTGCGATGGAATTCGAGTTCCTCGATTTCCCGGAGGGCTTCGTCGAACTGGATGTGATAGACGTGCAACAGAGTGTCCGCGGTGACGAAAATGGGGATGTCGCTGGCTTTGAGCCGCGTGTGGGGATCGACAATATCCTCGCCCGAGGAGGAAATCAGCACTCCGAAACCGTTCTTGGCGATCAGTGATTGGATGCGTGTGAGGTCGAAATAGCGGTTGACCGCCGCCCAGTTCGGCAAGGCGGTCGGATCGAGTGGCAAGGGATAGGGCGGAACCGCTGGCGCTACCGTCACCAAAGGCGGCTCGTAAAAATCGGCAAAACTCGTTCTGGTCAGCTCATCGCCAAGCGTCGCCGGTAGCGAGAGCAAAAGCGCCGCCATCAGGCCGGCAGAAACTCGTGTGGTCATCTCCGGCTCCCTTTCCCTAGTGTGACGCACAATTTCGGGGACAGGCTACACAACCCCTAAACTACCGGGCCCAGTTGGGAGGATTTAGGGGTTGTGTAGCCTGTCCCCGAAATGTAGAAATTACCTGGTGGGGGGTGATCGAAGGCGGCGGGGGCTTCTAGTTTCAATAAGATAGGCGCAGAAAGGGCCACTGGCAGGCCGATTGCTCCGCTCATCTGCGAAGGAGGAAGTTCCATGGCGAGTATGAACCCGAGCATCAACTGGCATTCCAAGAAATCCAGCCTCGCGGTCTATGCGCTTTTAGGAATCGTGATCGCACTGATGGCTGGAAGCGCATACCTGCTGGTCCAGGTAGAGGGCGTGCGGCAGGAGGCGCAGGAACTGCGCAAGTCTTTAGCGGCGGAGATTTCCAGTTTCCGTCAGAGGGCCGAAGCAGCGAGCGCGGCGCAGCGCGGGCGCCTCGATGAGCTGCGGGGAGAATTACAGGCTGCCAGGCGGCAGTCCGTGCTGGCCGCCGGACAGGCGAAGCAGGAAGCTCAGCAACACGCCGATCGGCTCGCCAAAGCGATTGCGCTGGAACAGCGGAGGCAACAGGAGCAGGTGACGGGCGAGCTGAGCAGCGTCAAGGCGGTGGCAACTGCGGCCAATTACCGGATTGGTGAGGTGAGCACCGACGTCAGCAACGTCAAGACAGAGGTGGCAGCCACGCAGTCCGAGTTGGAGAAAACCATTGCCGACTTGAAAAGGACCACCGGAGACCTGGGCGTGATGAGCGGGCTGATCGCCACGAACGCCAGGGAACTGGCGGCCCTGAAAGAACTCGGCGAGCGCAACTACTTCGAGTTCAGCTTGAGGAAGTCCAGCCGGCCCCAGAGAGTGGGCGACATCGTGGTGGCGCTGAAGAGAACCGACGTCAAACGGAACAAGTACACCATCGATCTCATTGCCGACGACAGGAAGATCGAGAAGAAGGACAAGAACACCAACGAGCCGGTCCAGTTCTACCTGTCCAAAGCGCGGCAGCCCTACGAGCTGGTAGTGAACGAAATCAGGAAGGACCAGATCAGCGGATACCTGGCCGCGCCGAAGCGGATCGAGCTGGCCAGAAACTGAGTCAGTCCAGGGGCAGTGCGGAGACCAGCAGCTTGCCCGGCCTGCGCACTTCCACCTTGATCTTCTCGCCCAGGGAAAGGTTCCCGGTGAGGGTCAAAGTGTAATGGGAGCGCAGAACCTCAAAGATGCGTGGGCCGGGCGGACCGTTCAGGGTCCTCTTCATATCCCGCAGATTGAAAGAGGCTCCTCCGGTCTGCCGCGCCAGGGTCTCGAACAGGGAGCGCTCGAGGCCCACCATGTAGACGGGGAATATGGAAACGCCGTTGCGGCGCGCCAGCCGGAGCACCTCGCGCTCGGAGACGCGGCTGGGACCTTCCACGCCCGTAGTCAGCACCAGCAGCACACGGCGGAAGGTGCTGTGCTGGAACCCGCCATCGATGGCGGCATACAGCGCGTCCAGCAACCGGGGGCTGTTTCCGTACTTGACGCCCCCAACCGCGCGCCGCAGCAGCTCCCGGCTGGAAGTGAAGTCCTGAATCAGATCCGCGGAGGAGTGGAAGGAAACGATAGCCATCTGTTCCTTGGGCTGGAGTTGTTCGATCAGGTTGTCGGCCACCGGTTGAACCATGCCGCCGACCAGGCTGGTGTCCAGCAGCAGCATAACGTCCATGAGGCCGGTGGAGAACTCAGACGCCTCCACCTGGCGCGGGGTCCGGTCGTCGAGCACTGCAAAGTCGGCGGCCTTCAAATCGGTGAGGGGCTTGCCGGACCTCTGCTCCACGACGGTCACCAGGAGCTTGGTGGCACTCAGGGCGGGAGAGGCAAACAGGAGAATCAGCAGTAAGAGGCGCATCGACCCATTGCTTCACTTGCTTGCCACCCGCACCTTGGTTCCGGTGTCCAGGCGGGCCAATTGGGTGGTGGCGATCAGATCCCCTTCCCGACCCCCTCCAGGATCTCGACGTCCTGATCGAAGCGGTCCCCTATTTTGACCTCGCGGGCTTCGATCTTGCCGTCCGCCACCAGGTAGACCTTGTTGGAACCCAGCACGTAGTTGACCGCCCGCACGGGGACCAGGCTGATCTGTTCGGTCTTGTTGGTCTTAAGGCGGGCCCTGGCGAAGGAGCCGGGTTTCAGGTCTCCGGCCGGATTCTGGATCAGCGCTTCGATCAGGAAGGTTCTTTTGGCCTGATCGACGGTGGGGGAGATCCGCCAGACCTTGCCCTGGAAGACGCGCTCCGGGTAGGCTTCCACGGAAACATCGACGGGCTGGTCGTGCCGCACCCAGGGCGCCATCTTCTCGGGGATTTCCGCCCGCAGGCGGATGGGGTCGGTCTTGACCAGCGTAAACAGGGGCGTGTTGGGCCGCACATACTGCCCCACCGTGACTTGGCGCTCTTTCACATAGGCCGCGAAGGGGGCGTGCACGCTGGTATCGCGCAACTTCTTACGCTGGAGGTCCAGGACGGCCTTGAACCGCTCGACCTCCCGAATCAGGTTGCGGGTCTGGTTGAGGGTGGTATCCAGGTCGGCCTGCGCTGCCTTGAAGCGCGCTTCGGCCTGGTCGAGATCCTGCTGCGAGCCGATGCGCTGGTCCACCAGCTCGCGAACGCGCTTGTAGCGCTGCTGAGCGTCGGACAGGTCGGCCTGGGCCCGGCGCACCTCGGGGGTTTCGCGGATGTCGCGCACCTTGTCATTCTCGCTGGCGAGACCTAGCCGTTCCAGAGACTGGCGCAATTGGGCCTCGTTCTGCGCCACCAGGTAGCGCTGCTCTTCCTCGGAGATGTGCACCAGCACTTCGCCCTCCTTCACGAAGTCGCCGAGGTCCACGTTGACCTGGTCCACGGGCCCGTCGATCTCGGCGCTGATGATGACCTCGTCAAAGGGAAACAGCGTGCCCACGGTGTCTACAAACCGCTGGATCTGGCGAGTGACCACCGGGGCCACGCGAATCTCAACCGGGCCGGTATCTTGCTTAGCCTGCCCCGCCTCCTGGCGACCACAGCCGCACAACATCAAACCTAGAAACGCGATCAGCGTAAATTGCCACAGCCTCATGAATGTCCTTCTCTTCAGACTACCGCCGCTCGAACCCAAAATGGTAACTGAATAGCGCTGGTGCGCCGTCTCATGAATACCTTGACGTTGCGGCCGCCCGACAGGCCATGGGCCTGTCCTACCATGGCACACAAACGCGACGGTGTTCACGAAACGGTCCACTAGCATATCAGATTGGCGTTGGGGCGAGGGCGGGCGGTTACAGGAAAATGCGGGGAGCCGGCAAGCCCGGAAGGAGACACAGCACAGCATGGCCGCAACCGAACCACCCAGCCAGCGGCAGGTGCGGGCAGAGCGACAGTGCCGGGGGAATTGACGATTGCTGGATTGACGATTGCTGTGTCTGGCGCCGCGGGACACTGAAATCGTCAATCGTCAATGTATCAATCGTCAATTGGCCGGCGACACCGAAAGTGGCCCACACGCGGAATCTTCGCGGGACGCAAAGAAATGGGGCCTCAGTAGTACATTGTCCTGCCCATGACAACTTGTCGCAACCAAGTTCAGGTCGGCTCGACCAGTTTGTCTACCGGGATGCAATAGATCGCCGGCCGGCCATGGCGGTCGCTCTGGAAATAGATCCGCTGGCTGTCGGGCGAAAAGACCGGCGCCACACGGGAGGGGTGGCTGGCGCCATGCTCGCACAGCGTCAACTCCCGGCGGGTGGAGCGCAGCAGTAGAAGGACATAGGGAGAGGCCAGGTTCTCGCTGGCCCCCACAAAGACAGTGGCGTTCGCGTTGGTCTGGAAATCCACGAACTGGCTGGTCGGGGCCAGCAGTTGGTCGCTACTGGCATCCAGGCTGTATTCGCGAATGGAGTGCAGTTTCCCCTTCTCCTCCGGATAGTGGAGATACAGGAGGGTCCTTCCGTCCGGCGACCAGAAGGCCGGCCCCACTCCGCCCGGCGCCAGTGGCAGGGGCCGCTTCTGACGGCCGTCGTAGCTGACCACAAAAAGGGAGTTGGCACCCTGCCGATAAAGGATCCTTTCTCGCCGGGGCTGCGGAACAGGATCGCTCAGAGCCGCAGACCCTTCCACTGGCGTGGCGGCGGCGCCCCGGCGCAACTTAATGAGGCGCAACCGAAAGGTTCCGGGGCGGCTCTCGATCACCGCGGCACGCGAGCCGTCGGGGGACACAGTAAGGCCGGGGGCACGCGTCCAGCCGTCCGGAGTGCGGTAAACCTCCTTTTCGCGGAGAGTGGCAAGAATCACCTGCCGCAGCGACGAACTATCGAAATAGCAGAAGCTACTCTCATCCGGCATCAGCACCAGCGAGGAGGGGTCCAGAGCTTCGGCTTGCGTCAACTGCTCCCAATCACCGGTACGCTGATCCATCCGGAAGGCTTGCAGAGAGCCGGTACGCTCGCTGGAAAACAACAGGAAAGAGTCTCGCCGCGACGCCACACGGCTGTGACGGGCCGGCAGATAGCTGGCATAGGAGGGATCGGTCAAGCGATAGAGGAGAAAGTCCGTGGAAGGGTCCAAGTAGCGGGAGCGCTGCGAAGGGAGCAACCGGCCTTTCACCGATTCGGCCCGCAGCGGGAGCAGGGCAGCCCAGCTCAACAGCGCCCGCCGCGTCCAGTCCTGCCCTCGCGGGGCGTTAGAATGCCAGCCATTAACCATTAGCCATCAGCCAAAGCGGTCGCGCGACCGGGTGTGAACCTGGGCGCTCTGCGGCCTAGGCCGACAGCCAGAATTCTAGCAGAACTCACAGGCAAGGTTCTTGGCTAAGGGCTAATGGCTAACAGCTAACCGCTGTCAGAACGGGAAGTCCCTTTTGGCCGTGCGCGCGACGGAGGCCCTGGCCATGTAGCGGTAAGGATCCACCGCGTTGCCACCCTGGCGGACTTCATAGTGGAGGTGCGCCGCAGTCACGCGGCCCGAACTGCCCACCGTGCCCAGCGTCTGGCCTCGCCGCACGTCCTGCCCCGCGACGACCCCGAAGCGGGACAGGTGAGCGTAGTAGGTCCGAAGCCCGTTGGCGTGATCGACTACCACCAACCTGCCATAGCCGCTCATGTAGGCCGCGAACAGCACCACCCCGTCCGCCGCCGCGCGCACCGGGGTTCCCCTCGGCGCAATGATGTCCACGCCTCTGTGAAAAGCCCCTTCTCCGGAGAACGGATCGGTGCGCCGGCCGAAGTGCCCCTGCAAGCGGCCTTCTACCGGCCAGCCCGAAGGCACCAGATTGGCCGGCCACAGCTTGGGGTTTTTCCGCGAGGAGGTAGTGAGTGTGGCGCTGCGCAGGAAACCGTACTGCTTAAGAGATTCGCTGAAGGTCGGGATCAGCTGGCCCTCCCCTGAAATATCCGCCGGGCCTTCAATCTTCTGCTTGATCCCGTAAGCCACCGAAACCTGGTTGGCGAACAACTGCAAGGTAGCCAGTTGCTCATCGGTCTGGCCGGCGGCCTTCTGCAAGTCCTGATAGCGCGTCCGCAGGGAGTTGAAGTCTTCCCTCAAAGAGTTGTAGTGGGCCACCTTCCACGCCATGCGCACGTAGCTGGATACAAAGCCGAACAGCGACACGCATCCAAACAGAGCCAGCGCCAGTATGGCGTAGACAACGCGCTGGGGCACATGGATTCTCCTGAGCCTGCCATGGAGAGAGTGGGCTAGTACAACGATGAAATATTGCTGCTTCATGGAGTCTTCCCGTAGTAACCGGTGCGGGCCGTACACTCCGGCACTCCACCCGCAGAATCAACCCTGTGCTAAAAAGATCAGTGATGCAAGCGGAACGAATTTGAAACTCTACCAAGTCCACAGTCGGGTGTCAAGCCCGCCTTTTCGCAACGTCTACCCCTGTTTGGGGGTAGAGGTCGGTTGTGGGTGGCTAGGGTCTCTCAGCCTTGGCCAGCTCGGTCTTCTTGCGGATCTCGATATTGAGACGCTTAATTTTCTGATTGAGAGTGGACAGAGGAACGTGGAGGTCCTCGGCGGCTTCGGTCTGGCTCCAGTTGGCGGCCTCGAGGCGCTCGAAGAATGACCCGGCGCTCGAAATCGGCCACGATTTCGAACAGCGAGGCATCCGCGGGCAAGCCCCCGCCGTTATCCCGGCGGATGCGCAATCCGGCCGCCTGCAAGAGGTGTTCGGGCAGCACGTCCACGGTCACGGTAGCATGGGAGGCCAGCACCACCGCTCGTTCGACCACGTTCTCCAGTTCGCGGATATTGCCCGGCCAGTGGTGATCGATGAGGATTTGCATGGCGTCCGGCTCGAACCGCAACACGGACCGGCCGGCTGAATCCAGAAACTTCTCGTTCTCCTGACAGTACTTGGTAAAGAAGTAGTCCACCAGCAGCGGAATGTCTTCCTTCCGCTCGCGCAGCGGCGGCAGGGCGATATTGATCACGTTCAGCCGGTAGTAGAGGTCCTCGCGGAACTTGCCTTCCTCGACCAGCTTGCGCAGGTCCGCATTGGTGGCCGCCAGGATGCGCACGTCCACGCGCACCGGCTCGGTCGAGCCCACCGGCATGAACTCTCGCTCCTGGCTGACCCGCAGCAGCTTGGCCTGCATGTCCATGCTGATGGTGCCGATCTCATCGAAGAAGATGGTGCCGCGGTTGGCGATCTCGAAATAACCCTTGCGGGAGGCGATGGCGCCGGTGAAGGAGCCTTTAACGTGTCCGAACAGAGTGGACTCGAGCAGCTCGGGCGGCAGGGAGCCGCTGTTGACGGCGATGAACATCTGGTCCGCCCGCGGCGAGTTGGCGTGAATGGCCTTGGCGATCAGTTCCTTGCCGGTGCCGGTCTCGCCGGTGATCAGGATGGTGGAGCGGCTGGGAGCGACCTGAGACACCAGGTCCAGAATGCGCAGCATGCGCTCACTCTTACCCACGATGTTGGGAAAACTATAGCGCTGCTTGAGAGCCCGCTTGAGCTGCGCGTTCTCGCGCTCCAGCCGGCGCTTCGAGATCATCCGATCGACCTCGATCAGCAGCTTTTCGTTGTCCCAGGGCTTCGAGAAGTAGTCGTTGGCGCCGGACTTCAAGGCTTCCACGGCTACCTGGACGGAACCGTAGGCGGTGATCAGCACGATGGGGGTCTCGTGATCGCGCTCGCGAACCTCGCGCAGCACCTCCAGGCCGGAGCGGTCCGGCAGCATCAAATCCAGCAACACGAGGTCAAAATTCCTGGATTCCAGCTTCTTGAGGCCTTCTCCAGCGGTCTCGGCCAGATCGACCGAATAGCCTTCCAGGCTGAACAAGGCGTCCAGGCTTTCGCGGATGTCCGGTTCGTCATCCAGTACCAGAATCTTCCCTCTGCCAAGGCCGGTGGTGAGGTCCTCGGCGAAGACGGCTTCAGGCATGCGCCACTTTCCTTGCTACCGGAAACTCCAGACGGACGCGCGTCCCTTGGTCGGGCTGGCTTTCCACCTCGATGACGCCGCCGTGCTCCCGCACGATTCCGTAAGTCACCGACAGCCCCAGGCCGGTGCCCTTGCGGCCCGCCTTGGTGGTGAAGAAGGGATCGAAGATCCGCGGCAGATTCTCCGCCGGGATTCCGTGGCCGGTGTCGTGGATCTCGACTCGAACCATCTGCCCGTCCCCGCGGCTGCGAATTTCCAGGATTCCGCCCGACTCCATAGCATCCCGCGCATTCAAGAACAAGTTCAAGAAGACCTGCTGGAGTTTCCCGACGCTCGCTTTGACCGGCGGGAGCGGCTCTTCCAGGTCCAATTGTAACCTGATTCCGGCCTTCTCCACCTGATGCTCGATCAGCAGCAAGGTTTCCTGAATGATGCGGTTCAGGCTGACCTCATCGAAAGCCGTCGGCGAGACGCGAGAAAAGCTCAACAGGGAGTTGACGATTTCGCTGGCCCGGAAAGTCTGCTTGGCAATCTTCTCCAGCAGGCGCGACTTCTGCTCGTCGCCCGAGATCTGCTTGGCCAGCATCTGGGCATAGGTGGAGATGACGGCCAGCGGAGTGTTGACCTCGTGGGCCACGCCGGCTGCCAGAAGCCCGATGGAACTCAGCTTGTCGGCTTGCACCAGGCGGCGCTCCAGTTCATCCCGCTCGGTGACGTCATCGAAGATGATCAGACGCCCGATGTGCTTGAGCTCCTTGGAAACCAGCGGCGCGACAGCGATGTTGAGAATGAACTCGCGGGGCGGCGGCGCTGCCGAGGCGCCCTTGCCGTCGGTGGGCGGGTGAGGCTCCGCGCCCCTCACCGGCAGCTCGATCACGTTGGAGGCCCGGCCCAGCCGCAGCGGGAAGCGGTAGATGTGATGGATGCCGGTCTCCCCGCGGACCTCCGCAAACTGCTCGACCAGTTCGGCCGGAAACAGATCGCTCAGCGACCAGCCCACCGCCTGCTCGCGTGGGACTCCCGTGAGAGCTTCCACCTGCGCGTTCCAGCTCTCGACCCGATCCTCCAAATCGACCGCCAGGATTCCCACGTTAATGGACTCGACGATGTTCTCGCTGTACTCCTTCAGGCGCTCGTATTCCTCTACCTTGCGCTCCAGCGAGCGGTACAGCCGCGCGTTTTCTATGGCAATGCCGATGTAACTGGAAACGGTGAGCAGCAGCTCGAGATCCTCGCTGCTGAGGAAATCGCCCTTGCTGGTGCGGCTGGCTCCCAGGTAGGCGATGGTACGGCTGCGCACCGAACAGGGCAGGTAGTAGGTAAGGTCGAGCTGGGCGATCGTCTGGCGTACCGCAGGCGGCCACTCCTCGGACCGCACGTCCAGCAGATGGCGCGGCTGCTCGAAAAACAAATACGGGCCGGGCGGCTTGGCCGTCAGGAAGCTCAAGTCCAGAGCAGGCTCCAACGAGGGCGATCCTCCGACCACTCTGCTCAGGTAGAAACCATCGCCCTGCTCCCCTTGCAGGAAAAAGGCCAGGCGCTCAATCGACAAAGTGCGGCTCAGCCGATCGGCCACCGAGGACAACATGGCGTCCAGATCGGTTTCCGAGCTTAGTTCCCGCGCAAACTCGATCAGGGTGCGCCGGTAGTCGTAAAGATCCTTATAGAAAACGTAGCGGTCGAGCTGTTGCTGGATCCAGCTACGGATGGGCTGGAAGATGAAGGCGGCCAGCAGGATCAGGACGGCCGCCGCCGTGGGGCCCAGGTCCTCGAACTTGCCCAGCGAAAAAATCAGGCCGAAAAAGATCGCCAGCACACTGATGGTAGCCAGGGTGTAGACGTAGCCCTGCTGGAAGATGATGTCCACATCCATGAGCCGGTAACGCACGATGGCATAGGCCCAGGTGACCGGGATCAGCAGCAGCGATAGCACCGCCAGACGCATGGAGGGGCCCGGCACGACCCCCAGCAGGTAGGGGAGAGCATAGAAGGCGGCAAAGGGGGCGGCGCCGAACAGCGCTCCGTTCCGCAGCCATTTGAGCTGCTGGCGGACGATGGGGTCCCTGGCGCGGCGACAGGCCCAACTCAGCACCAAACCTCCCAGCAGATACATCAGCGTCAGGAAGGCCAGCCAGACCCGGTCCAGCAGCCACCTCAGCTCGATCAGAGGAATAGCGACGGTCAGCGTACCGGAAGCCACTCCCGCGAAAACCGCCAGCAGCAGCAGCGCCGGCAGGTAGACCAGCGCGCTCAGGCCCCGGCGGCGAAACCAGCTCCGCGGTTCCGGGAACGTCAGGCAGAAGTGTACGAAGATGGCCGGCGCAAGCAAGCCGGCCGCCACGTTCCCCCAGTAAACCACCCGGTCGAAGTTGTTCAGCTTCCCGGTGTAGTGGAAGGTCGAAAGGACGAAAGAAGCCAGGCAGAGGATGTAGAAGTGGCGCGCTTTGCGGGCATTGCTGCGGCGGAAATAGACGAACAGGCCAATGGCCAGGTAGGCCGCACCCACCAAGTATTGGTAGTAGAGGGCCGGATCCGGCGCCACCTCCCCGACGATCAGCAGTGCCTCAAACTCGACGCCCTCGCGGCGGATCAGGTAGGTGGCCCTGCTCCAGGCGCCCAGTCGCACCAGCACTTGGCTGACATCCGCCGCGGTGTCGATCACCGCCCCGCTGACGTTCAGCAACGCGTCGCCGGCGCGCAACCCTGCCTTGTCGGCCGCACTGGAGGGCACCACATGCAGGGCCACCACGTCATCCTGGCGATCCACCCAGGTGACACCATCGTCGGGGAGCCTGAACTTGCCTTGCTGCTGGAAATTGATAACGGCAGAAACCACCGCCGCTGCTGTGAGGATGGCCAGCAGCGCGCTGAAGAACTGAGACCTGAGTTCACGCATGGGCCTCACCACCGTTATCCGGGCAGAACGGACACAACCACCTGCCTCCTGGCTAGCAAGTTCGCTGCCAGGTCCGAGACCTTTCGTTACCCTCAAGAATACTCTATTTTCCAGGCGGTTACAAACTTGTCAGGCAAAACGGCTTCGAATTTTGGGAGAAACACACTACGGGGAAATGTAGGGGGACCGGCGAAGCCACCGATCAAAGAGCCCGACAGGCCACGGGTCTGTCCTACCGGCGCCAGGATCAAGGCGCTAGCGGGCCGGACTCCTCCGGGTAGCAGTAAGCGGGCTGGTAGCAGGCAGGTTTCCACCAGGGCCGCTTGGGAACGCAGTTCATCACCGCCCCAATCAGCTTTCCCTCCGGCACGCTATCTAGGGCACGCAAGCAGAGGCGGCGGCTGGTGCGGTGCGGCGTGATCACCAGGAGCACGCCATCGGAGACTTCCTGGATGAGGTCATAGTCGGCCACCCAGCCGACGGGAGGAGCGTCCAAAACCACAAACTGGAACTGCCGGCGGAACTCCTCACACAGCACCCTCCACTGGTTGGAGTCCAGCAGTTCGGTGGGGTTGTCCGGCCGTGCCCCGGCCGGCAGCAGATAGAGGCTGGGCCATGAGTCCACGCGGCGGAGGGCCTGATCGAGACGGCACGCACCGGCAAGGACCTCCGCCAAACCGGAGCAGGCCGGAAGTCCGAGCACGCGATCCAAGCTGGGCTGGCGCAAGTCCGCATCAACCACCAGTGCGGTAGTGTCCCGCCTCCGGGACAGCGCCACTCCGATGTTGATAGCGTTGCTGGTCTTTCCGTCCCCGGGTTGCGGGCTGGAGATGGCCAACAGCCGGGGTTGCCGGGGGTGTTGCACGATTCGCGTGCGGAGGATCCTGTACTGTTCTGCCGCCTGCGGGTACAATCCGTCAAACAGCAACAGGGGAGAACCGGGAGCGATCCGCACAGAAGCTGCGCGAATCCTCGCATCCGGACCCGCCAGACGGGCTTGAGGGCAGGTGGGGGAACCCTGGTTAAGGCGGTCTGGTTCCTCCAGCGTCGAGCCACCCGCCGCTTCAGGCCCGGGAAGCCGGTGTCTGGCTAGCAAGGGAAGGACCAACTCAGCCGCCTGGCCCCTGGATCTTTCCAGTGCTTCGTAGATCTTGCCCACGCTCGACATCAACCCAACTTTTCCCGTGATTGGTGCAATCGCGATGTCCTGGCCAGCGCACGGTAACGCGCCAGGGTCGGCATGGGGATAGGTCGCTCACTGGCGACCGCGGCACTCCAAGCCAGCGCGCCCTGGGCCGCCAGTACGATCTGAAGCAGTCTCCCCTCAGCCGTCTCAAAATTGCTCAGCAGCCGGATTTCTTCCAGGACGTTCGCAGAGAGCCTGTGAGCCTCGTCCACAAACAGGACTGCCAGCTTGCCTTCGGCGTGGTTTCGCAACAGGAACTCGCGGAACTGTACCAGCCGCTTGGCCTTGTTGGGGGGGATCTCGGGCATGCCGAATTCCAGCATCGCCAGCTCGAGAAACTCCGCCCGCGTGAGCGCTGGGTTCAGTATCAGGCCGAACTGAGCCAGGTTGGCAGGCATGGAATCCACCACCGCCCGCAGCAGGGTCGTCTTCCCCGTGCCAGCATCGCCGCTGAGCACTACAAAGCCCTTACGGTTCACGATGGCATAGACCAGACCAGCAAGCGCTTCCCGATGAGCCGCGGTGAGAAACAGGAAGTGCGGATCCGGGGATATTCCGAACGGGCTCCTGGCCAGACCGAAGAAGGTCTCGTACATTTACAGCCCACCCCAGCCAAAGTAGAGCCCGGCGGCCAGGATCGACACCCCCAGGAACAACAGCAGAGACAAGATCAGCGCAACCGGCCGTTTGCGCCGCGACGATGGCCCGGCGGCGCCCATCCGCGGCACCCGGCCCAGAATCGGGGTATCTCCGGGCAACTCCCACTCTCCCAGAACGGTGTCCGCTCTCAGTTCCTTGCCAAAAGCCAGGACCAAGCCGACCGCCAACCCACCGAAACTGCCCAGCAGCCACAACAGACCCCGGTTGGGCCCGACCGGCCGTTCGGGCACGGGTGCCGGCTCCAGAATGGTGAAGCGTTCCGTCTTGCGGCGCCGTTCCATTTCGGCCGCTAAGTCTGCCGCCAGCTTCTTGCCCAGCAGCGATTGATAGTACCCCCGGGAGGCCTCGTAATCGCGCGTCACGCGAGCCAGTTCTTGTTCGTGGAGGGGCAATCTCCGGAGCCGCTCCTCGACCCCAGCGGCTTCTTGCCCCAGACGGCTGTGTTCCCTCTGAAGCGCCTCCAGCCGCCTGTCGGCGACGGCCAGTTCGGAGCGGTAGCTTTCCACCCGCTCGCGCTGCCGCAGCAGGTCCGGCGCAAACTCTGCCGGGACGCTGGGGTGGGAACGCGCGGCCCGAGCTTCGGCTTCTGACGGGCTCTCTGACTCTTCTGGTGGCGGAGGGGTGCGCAATGGAGCCTCGCGCCCCAGCGCCTCCAATCGCGCCAATTCCGCCTTTAGCCGCCGGACGTCGGGGTGGTTTTCTGAATAATGCGCCGCCAGCAGGTCCAAACGGTCCTGAAGCTGCTGTCTGCGCGAATCTGCTATCCGTCCCACCGAGCTGCCGCCGGGTCTGGCCGCGGATTGTTCGGCCAGTTGCGCCAGGGCCACCTCGGAGGTCAGGGCAGCCCTCAGCCGGTTCTGGAGCAGAGCCTTTTCCTGGCGAGCACGCTCCATGGCGTCCTCCACCCCTCCGGCATCCGTCTGCAAGCGGCCCAGCGATGCCAGTAGGGCATTCTGCTGTTGCGGCAGTTCGCCACCGTACTTCAGCTTGTAGTCCAGCAGCTCGGTTTCCTGTTCTTCCAACCACTCCTGGGCCCCTGTCAGTTGCTCCTCCAGGAACTCCGACGCGCTGGTGAGGGCCGCCTCGCGCGTTTTGAGATTCTCTTCGATAAACAGGCCGGCGAGCTGGTTGGCTAGTTGAGCAACTGCGGCGGGACTGGAGCCTTGGCAGGCCACCCGAAAAGCACAGGTCCGGTTCTGGTTCCAGCCGGGCACTGGGAAAATGCTGATGTTTTCACGCAGTAGGGCCACGACCTCGCCAGCCGGGCGCGTCCGGCGTTCCCGCGCGTAGAGATTCAGTCTCTGGATTACCTCGAGAAGCCGGTCATGACTCAGAATCCGCTGGCTGATCGTGCTCAGCCGGTCCCGCAAGTCCGATTGCACCCCGGCGGCCACGAATTTCTCCGGAATCTCCTGCGACTCCACCAGAACCAGCGCCTCGGATCTGTAGGTGTTCGGCAGCCTGTCAGCTACCAGGAACGCCGCCAGGGTTATCAGCAGCCAGGCCGTCGCCAAACAGACTCGGCGTTTCCACAAAGCGCAGGCCAGCGAGGGCGGAGAAAGAGCGGCGCGGAGGTCCCGGCGCTGATCCGCACTCAGGCCAGACACAGCATCGCCCCGCTCGGCCCATTCCGCCATGCAGAGGATGTTCAGCAACCCGGCGGCCAAAATGCGGGGGGCTTCTGTGGGCTGTTTAACTTGCCCAAGAGCGGAACTGCCGGTACTGTGCGTAGGGATTTGCGACTTTTTCCCAAACCTTTGTACTGGCCGGAAGCACCGCTGGGCGATCCCTCAGCCGAGTCTCTCCGCCACTCTGTCAGGACTGGCGCAGCAAGTAGCGTCATCCTCGTCCAGCACCAGTAGTACCAGAAACCTGCGCCTTGACTCCAAAGAAATCGCAATAAATGACGCCCGCCAGCACTATACAAAGGGGAGAGATCACCTTCAGAGGAGCAGCGACGGCCGGGAGGCTAGGAATTCGCAGGAGGCAGTGTGCAAGTCTGGAGGTCAGGCGTGAACTTCGGCACGACTCTCTGGGAGGAACCTGCTGGCGCCCAGCCGCGGGTGGGCCTGGGTTCATCGCCGGCCGTGATCCTCGTTGTTGTGGCGCATACCCCACTGTGTGGCTGGAGAAACCTGAGACGATGCTTGTCGCCCGCAGAGGGGTTTCTGCTGGTCGCGGCCCAGCGCTCCCCCGAGCAACTGCGGTTCCAGTGCCGGAAGTTGGCGCCCTGTGTGTTGGTGATCGACGAGCCGTCCCTGGAGAGCCTCGAATGGCCGGAGCTCGGCGCCGCCGATTATGGGCGAGCGGTACGGGTGCTGGTGGTTGGGACCAATAAAGACGACCGGACCGTGCAGAGCCTGGTGCGCATGGGGTACATGGGGTTCGTCGATGAGGCAGTCGCGCCTTCGGTGCTGAAGAAGGCCGTGCGCGCCGTGGCCTGCGGCGAGTTGTGGGCCGGCCGCCGCGTGATTGCGGACGTGGTTCAACAGCTTCTGTGTTCCCTGAACTCGCCCAAGCTCACGCCCAGGGAAAACGAAATCCTCAAACTCATTGCCCGGGGCCTCAAAAACCGCGCCATCGCCGAGAAGCTCTGCATCACGCACGAGACGGTTCGCTGGCATATCCGCAGCCTGCACTCCAAACTGGGGTTGCAGGACAGACTTGGTACGGCGCTATACGCTCAGACTCTGCTGCGGGAAGAGCCGCTGGCGGTTGCGGCATCCGCGGAGCGAGAGCGTTGAGCGGGCCCCGCCCCGGAGCGAGTGCCGCCCCCCTGGGGGTGGGGCTGGGGTGGGAAAAACCACTCCTATGCACGGAGGTGTTTTGGCAGTACCTTCGACATGGGCGACAAGGAAGGAGGCGCCGCTGATTGGCTGCTTCGAAGACCGAGGTCTTGCTCATGCTGAAGTCCAGCAAGGACTGGAAGCGTGTAAAAGTCATCAGGGAACGGCGACAGTACAGCCGCTTCAGCACCCAGGCCGTGCCGGCCAGACTCACGCTGCTGCGAGCGGGTGAGAGAGGTCTGGAACTGGCGCCCTGCACCCTGATCAACGTCTCTTACGGGGGCATGTGCTTTGGCACCGCCAGCACACTTGAGGACAACACAGACTACCGGTTCCTGCTGGAGCTGGCGGCGCCCTTCGACGAGCTGGTGCTAGTCGGGGCCCGCGTTCTGTGGAGACGACCGACTAGGCGCCCCGACCAGCTCGCCGGGGCGGTGTTTGTCGAGAGCAGCAAGGGCTGGCTGGGACCAGGGGACGATGCTGAGGAATGAGGCCGCGGTGCTGGATTCTGCCGGCCGCTGCGAAATGAGATGAGTGCGCGAACCATAACAATCGCCTGGGACGAGGTGGCAGCTCGCCGTGACGTCCAGACGGCCCTGGAGTTGGAAGGCTTCCGGGTGAGGCTGGTTCGGGACAGAGGCGACCTGCTGAGCAGCCTGGCGGAAGGCAACGGCGATATCTCGATGGTCCTGCTGGACCTCGTGGCGCCTCCCCTGGAGGGGCTGGAAACGCTGCGGGGAATCCGCCGCCTGAACTCCCAGTTGCCGGTGGTGGTCTTCTCCGGGACCTGTTCACCCAGTTCGGTGGTAGAAGCCATGCAGAACGGCGCCACCGATTTTCTGGCCAAGCCGGTCACGCACGAAGAACTACTTCAAGCCGTCCGAAGAGCGGTTCGGAGCGAGCTGGACGAGACAGGTGAGGCCGCGGCCCAGGTCCCCCAGCGAGGACGCCTGGATCCTTTCTTCTGTGCCAATCCGCGCATGCGGGCCATCCGAGCCGCACTTCGGCAAGTTGCCGCCTCCGAGGTGCCGGTGATCCTGCGCGGCGAAAGCGGCGTCGGCAAAGAGATCCTGGCGCGGGAGATTCACGCCCACTCGCAGCGCGCCTCCAAGCCCTTCTTGAAGATCAACTGCGCGGCGCTGCCCCTGGAACTGCTGGAGAGCGAGCTGTTCGGCTACGAGCGGGGAGCTTTCACCGGCGCCACCCGGAGCAAGCCCGGAAAATTCGAGACCGCCGACGGCGGGATGATCCTGCTGGACGAAATCGGCGATATGGATGTCAAGCTCCAGGCCAAACTGCTGCACGTCTTGCAGGACAACGAATTCCAGCGGCTAGGCGGCCGCGAGACCATCCGGGTCAACGTTCGCGTGCTGGCAGCCACCCATTGCGACCTCGAGAAAGCCATCCAGGAGAAGCGATTCCGCGAGGATCTCTACTATCGCTTGAACGTCATCAGTATGGATGTGCCGCCGCTCCGCGAACGCCAAGACGAGATCCTGCCGCTGGCTCAGTACTTCCTGGAGAAGCACGCGACCTCCGCCGTGAGCGCGCCAGTCATCACCGAGGACTTGAAAGAGGCCCTGCTGGCCTACGCCTGGCCCGGCAACATCCGCGAACTGGAAAACATAGTGCGAAAGCTGCTGGTGTTCGGCGACGCCGGGATGGTCGCCCAGGAGCTGCGCAGCAGAGCGAACGGAATCGGCAGCCCGCTGCGGGCGCCCGGTGAACCGCAAGCCGGCGACGGCGTGGGTGGTTCGGTTCTGGAGCGCGTCAACGCAGCCCACACCCAGGCCGAGGCCCAGGTCATTCTCCAGGCTCTCAACTTTGTCCATTGGAACCGGAAACGGGCCGCGGCGGCCTTGAAAATCGACTACAAGGTATTGCTGTACAAGATGAAGAAGCTGGGCATCGGGCTCTGCCGGAACTCGGCCCCTCCCCCCAAGACAACGGCAGGCACACAGCGGACTGGCAAGAGCGCTGAGCCGGCCCTCAGTCCCGCCGGGTGATCACCAGGACGTAGTCTGTACTGGTCTTTTTAGCCACCTCAATCCTGGACCGGGCGCCGAGGTCGTAGCGGCGCATGGTATTGGCGCCCAGATCCATCAGGCGCGCGACATACCGGCCCTTCGGCAGGTCCAGTTGAAGGCGCAGCGGCGCCTCCTCCGGCACCCCGACGAAGTGCCGCCCAAAGCCCTGGATGGCCCGCTTCCGTAAGTAGGCGATCCAGGTCGCGCTGTTGGCGTCTTTCACGTAAGCCAACTGGTAGCCGCCGACCGCCTGGATCGGTCTCGGCAGCCTGGCCGCATCCAGCGCCGCGAATCTTTCAAGCGAGATCCCGTCACGCTGGCCCATGACGAACCGGATCGGAACCCCGATCTCGAGCGAGCGCTGGTAGGCCCGGTAGATGCGCTGGATGTTTTCGTCGGCCTGCTTCTGCTGGTTGTACTCGAAGGCCGGAAACGGCTTGTCGATCGAAAACGCCGGATAGCGCGTGTCAGTGTGAAAGTCCCGGTATTCCGCGCCGATCTCGACGGCCAGCTCCGGCGAGGCCGGCGAGAATCGCTTGGGAAGCGCGCGGATGATTTCCGACACGCGGCGATATTCCTCGGGGAACTCGTAAGTCCACTGCAAGAATCCCGGCTGGCGAGTCAGCAGGCTCAGCCAGATGGCGTCCCGGTGGGAGAATCGCTTCAGATCCGCAGGGACCGGGCTGTCGAAGATGCCCCATTCTCCCGGCCAGTTCACCAGCCCGGCGGAGACGATCAGGCCGGTCGCTCCGGTCACGGTCGCGAAGTCCACGTTGGCGTTGTCGCCCACCAGCCCGGCATACAAGTGCGAGGAGTAGAAATCGACGCCCGCCGGCTTGGCCCATTTCAACGGGTCGAAGCCCGTCACGCCAAAACCGGCATGCGACAGGCACACCGGCATTTCCGGCAGCCGCTGCTTGATGAGCTTGACCATCTCGGCCGTCCAGCGAATCTCGATGTCCTCGCGGTCGCTGAACGAGTGCACCGTCTTGCCATTTACGTGCGCCGCGTTCCAGCCCTGCTCGTTGTAGATCTCTAGCGCGAAAATCTGCGGTTCGCGCGCCACCCATTCCAGCACCTGCCCCAGGTACAGTTTCTGGCAAGCCAGCACGTCGGGGTCGGTGAACCATTCGCCCAGCCGTACACATTTGCGCTCCGCCAGGAACCGCCGTTGGCAGGGCGCTAGCTCCGCCAGTTCCTGCTGCGAATAACGCGGGATCACGTAGCGCTCCAGGGCCTCCGCATTCAGGTAGCCGGTCAGGGGAGGCTCGGGAAGAATCTGCAACAGGAACCGGATGCCGTAGGGCCGGGCGGCCGCGAAAGCCCGACGAAAGACCGCCTGGAGATCCGGGTTGACCTTGCCGCAGAGATCCAGCACATCGGCGCTCACGCGGGCCCGCGGAAAAAGGCGGATCGCCGTCACTCCGTTCTCCGCCAGCAGCCTGAACCAGCGTTGAAGCATCTGCTCGGAAGCATCATAAAGATCCAGGTGCGGCAGGCCCGCGGTCTTCTGCGCCCCCCACAGATGCGGCTCGACTCTGCGGTATTCTTCAGGGCTGAGCGTCAGCATCGAAACCGGGATCACGTTGCCGTGGAAGCCGCCCAGCGGCACGAACAGCTCCCCATCCGCCAGCCGGAACCACCCGTCCCTGGCCAGGCGGACCGGGTTCTCCATCCCGGCGCCTGACCCGTCGAGCGGCGCCAGCGCCAGCCAGCAGATCGCCAGAAACCGAAACGTCATCGCCCACTCAAGCTATCGGAACCGGACAGCCGGCAGCGCGCCACGGCCCTCTTCCAGCCGTCAAACAACCGGTCTCGGGTGGCTGGGAGCATCGCCGGTTCGAAGCAGCGCTCGATGCGCCAGAAGCTCTCCACCTCTTCTACGTTTCTCCAGAAGCCTGTCGCCAGACCCGCCAGATAGGCCGCGCCCAGGGCGGTGGTCTCGATGTCGGCCGGGCGGACGATGCGGCAGTTCAGAATGTCGGCCTGAAATTGCATGAGGAAGTTGTTGTTGGCCGCGCCGCCATCCACGCGCAGCTCCTGCAGCTTTTCTCCCGCGTCCGCTTCCATGGCCTCGACCAGTTCGCGGGTTTGATAGGCAATACTCTCCAGGGCCGCCCGGACGATCTGCGCGCGTCCGGTGGCGCGCGTCAGTCCGGTCATCAGTCCCCGGGCCGTGGAATCCCAGTGTGGCGCGCCCAGGCCCACAAAGGCAGGCACGAAGTAAACCCCGCCGGTGTCGGGCACCGAGCAGGCCAGCTTCTCCGACTCCCAGGCGGTTTGAATCACGCCGAGCTGGTCCCGCAGCCACTGCACAGCCGCACCGGCCACAAACACGCTACCCTCGACGGCAAACTGGGCCCGCTGATCGGTCGAGGCCGCCCGCGTGGCCAGCAACCCGCTCCGAGACGACGGCGCTCGATCACCGGTGTGCATCAGGGCGAAGCAACCGGTCCCATAGGTGTTTTTGGAGAGCCCGGCGCGGAAACAGGCCTGGCCCACCAGCGCCGCCTGCTGATCCCCGGCGATCCCGGCAATAGGAAGCTCGGCCCCCAGATGTTCCGCGCCACAGATCCCAACCACGGAACTGGAGGGCGCGATGCGCGGCAGCATCGCGCGCGGAATATCGAAGATGCCCAGCAGGTCCTGGTCCCACTCGCCGGTGTTCAGGTTCATCAGCATGGTCCGCGAGGCATTGGAAGGATCGGTGACATGAGCCGCGCCGCCGGTCAGGTTCCAGATCAGCCAGGTGTCCACGTTTCCAAACAGCAGTTGACCGGCGCGGGCCTTCGCCCGGGCTTCCGGTGTGTGCTCCAGGATCCAGCGGACCTTACTGGCCGAAAAGTAGGCATCGATTACCAGGCCGGTCTTGGAGGCGATCATTTGCGCCTGGCGAGAAGCGGCCAGCTCGGTGCAGAAATCCGCCGTGCGCCGGCACTGCCAGACGATGGCCGGCGCCACCGGCTGTCCGGTATCCCGGTCCCACACGATGGTGGTTTCGCGCTGGTTGGTGATTCCCACAGCCCGGATCGAGGACGGCGTCACGCCCGTGCGCTCCAGCAACCGCCGTGCGGCCTCCACCTGCGTGTTCCAGATTTCCAGGGGATCTTGCTCCACCCACCCGGGCTGGGGGAAGCGAGAGTGGATGGGGCCGGACTCCATCCCTGCCCGGCGGCCTTTCTCATCGTAGAGAGCCGCCCGGGCGCTGGTGGTTCCTTCATCGAGAGCCAGGATATAAGGCACTCAAGCATTATAGTCAGTTGTTGTCAGTCATCCGAATGCAACACACATATGAGCGGTAGAATGGAGAACTCCTCAGGGAGCTAGGCATGCGCAAATTCGTGACCTTGTTTGTGTTCTGTCTGCCGGCGCTGGCCCAGTTGAAGGACCAGCCGCCCAGTCACCTGTTCAGCGCTTCCGAGCCGCTGACTGCACCCAGCGCAGCCCCGGCGCGCGCCGTGGCGCAGGATTACATCCGAACGCTGGCCCCGACCTATGGCCTGGCGCCTGAAGATCTCGCCGGGCTGTACGTTGCCAAGGAGTATCGCACCCAGCACAACGGCGTCACGCACCTGGTTTTCAGACAGCAGTTCCGGGGCATCGACGTCTACAACGCCGAATGGACCATGAACATCGATCGCGACGGCCGGGTCATCAACGCCGGCGGCGCTCTGTGCGCCAGGCCCGCTGAGAACGTGGCAGCTCCGACGGCGTCTTCAGGCCCGGCCGCGCTCCACGCCGCCCTTCAAGCCGTCCGGCCGTTCGCTCCGCTGGGCTACTTGGGCTTGCCGGACACCGCCGGCAAATCCACCAAGCTGATGAAGTTCGCGCGCGGCGGATTCGCTGACGAGATCGAGGGCCAGCCGGTGTGGTTTCGAATCAACGGCATTTTGCGGCCGGCGTGGGTGTTCTATGTGCTCGACGAAAACGGCATCGACAACTACGCCACCGTGGTGGACGCGGTCACCGAGCGCATCCTCGCCAGGCAAAATCTGACGTTGTACCAGTCAGCTCCGCGCGGCCTGGTATTCGAGCGCCAGAGCCCACAACCCAATCCCAGGCCGGGGATTCCACTGACCGCGCCGCCACCCTACGTCCAGCGCACCCTCCAGCCCTTCGCCGGCGATCCGGCGGCCTGCCCGCGCGGCTGGGTCAGTGGCAACCAGACGGCGGGCAACAACGTGGTAGCCGCGCCGAATCCGTTGGGCATTACCTTCCTGGCCACGGCGACGCCGACGGTGGCCCCGGCCGGCGACTTCAGTTTCCCGCTCGAACTGGGCCCGGGAGCGCCCAATCCCATCCTCTTCCGGGACGCGGCGACCACGAACCTCTTCTATTGGGCCAACCGCGCCCACGATCTTTTCTACCAGATCGGGTTCGATGAAGCCGCCGGAAATTTCCAGCAGGACAACTTCTACGGCAGCGGGGTGGGCGGCGATCCGATGATCGCCTTCAGTCACTTCGGCGCGGCAGCCAATGCGCGCGCCTCTCTGAACAATGCCTTCTTCACCAGCTTCGAATATGGAGAGGACGGCGTCCGTGCGTCCATCAACATGTACATCGGCGGTCGAGACAACATTTTCAGCGACGGCTCCTACGACGCCGAAGTCATCATTCACGAGTACACCCACGGCGTGAGCAGTCGCCTGGTGCGCCAGAACTACGACACCTACCAAGGCGGGGCGATGGGCGAGGGCTGGAGCGACTTCTTCGCGCTGGAGTTCACTCTCCCCGAGGGCGCCCCGCTGGAGGGCAGCTACCCGCAGGGCGAGTACCTGTTCCAGCAATTCGGCGCCGGATCCGCACCCGCCCCTACTCGACCAGCATGGATGTCAACCCGCTGACGTTCAAGTCCCTGGGCCACGTGACCACCGCACCGGAGGTGCACGCGGATGGCGAAATCTGGGCGCAAGCCCTCTGGGAGATGCGTGCCAGCCTCATCCGGCAATTCGAAGAAAAGGAAGGTCGCCGGCGCTCGGGGCTGCTGGTCATCGACGGCATGAAGCTGTCGCCCCCCGCTCCCTCGATGGTGGACATGCGGGATGCCATCCTGCTGGCCGATCGCGTGGACTTCGGCGGCGCCAGCCAGGACCAGATCTGGTCGGCTTTCGCCCGGCGCGGGCTGGGCGTGCTGGCCCAAAGCTACAGCGCCGACTCGGTGCACATCCTGGCTTCCTTCGAGAAGCCCTCGCCGGTGGGCTCCATGCGGTTCTACGAGGACCAGTACGTTCTCTGGGAGACCGTGCAGATCGTGCTCCAGGATTCCAACCAGACACAGCCCACGATTCAGATCCTCCTGACCACCAGCTCCGGCGACCTCAAGAGCCTGGTCCTGCGCCGGACCGGCAGCGTGTATCTGGGATCCATCTACACCTCCTCGTCCAGCGCCGTCACCAAGTACGACAGCGTGCTGGAGGTGATTCCCGCGGACTACATCTCCGCCTACTACCTGGACCCGGATACCGGCGGCGGCGCCGCCCGCCTGATCGAAACCACCGTTCCCACGCAGCCGGAGTACTACGGGTTGCTTTCCGTCACCCCGCCCTTTGTCTCTGGAGAGGAGAAACCTCTGTTCACAATTCCGACAGGCGTCCAAACTTCGGGACTGAGCACGCGCCAGACCCTGCCCTTCGCTTTTCCGTTCTTCGGAAACAAGTACACCTCGATCCGTGTGTACAGCGATGGACTGCTCACCTTCGATATCCCGAGGTTCGCCACCTGTAGCGACTGGTACGGGCTGGCATTGACCAACGGCATCGCCCCCCTTTGGATGGAGGTGGTCTACGGCGGCAGCGCCCAGAAAGATGAGAACGTCTACATGAGCGCGGGACCCGGCTCGGTGACTTTCCGCTGGGCGGCCGAGACACAACCCTTCAACCTGCTGGTTACCAAGCCCGGCCCGGTCAATTTCTCGGCCACGCTGTTCGACGACGGGCGGATTCAGTTCCAGTACGGCGAAGGCAATAAGAACCTGATCAAGGACTCGTATTACGGCTCGATCTATGGCTGCACCGCTAGTGCGCCCACCGTGGGCATCTCCAACGGGCACGAGACTTATGTAGGGACTTCGGGCTACCACGACGGAAACCCGGACCTCGAAAAAGCCCCGAGCCTGATGCTTGAACCTCCGTTCGGCTTCTCCAGTTTTCCTGTGGTCAAGGTGGAGTCGCCAGCGTCCGACGAGCATTATCAGGGACTTCTGATAGTCAAGGGGATCGCCTATGACGAGACCTCGAGGATCGCCCGCCTGGATGTGCTGGTGGACGGAGTCTGGCGCGCCCGGACCTCCGCCAGCATCTCGCGGACGGATTTCTGCAACACGCAGAGGGTGCGTGGCTGCCCCAACGTCGGCTTCAGTACCAACCTGAACCTGAGCAGGTTGGGCATCCCACCAGGAACGCACACCCTTCAGATTCGCGCCACCAATTCGCGTGGCGCCTTTCTGGACTTCCCCGATGCGCCGGTCAGCTTTTTCGTTGATGCCGGCGAACCACGGCCCGCAGTGGGCGCTATCGAGGCGCCCGCCGAGGGCGCGGCGCTTTCCGAAACCGTGCGGGTGAAAGGCTACGCCTATTCGAACGATCTGCGCATCCTGGGCGTCGATGTCGTAATCGACGGCATCACCTACGGCGCCGCCACCTACAACCAGAAGCGCGACGATATCTGCGGCCCACTGGCCGTCAAGCCGCCCAACTGCCCCTACGTCGGCTTCACCTTCAATCTGGACACCAGGACAGGCGCGATTCAACTGCCTAACGGCAAACACACTCTCCAGCTCCGCACGCGGGATGAGACCACTCGCTACACGCTGATCCCCGAGACGCCGCTCAACATCGTCGTCAACAATGCCCTGAATCAGCCGCCCATGGGCGTGCTGGCGTCGCCCAAGCCGAATCAGAAGCTGAGCGGAACCATTAAGGTCTCCGGCCATGCCTGGGATGCGGATGGGAAGGTCTCCTCGGTGGATCTGCTGGTGGACGGCAGCGTGTACATGACGCTGCGCTACGGGTTGCCCCGGCCCGAAGAGTGCACCCAACTGACCGGTGTCGCCGCCTGCCCCAACATTGGCTTCGAGGGCGATTTCGACACCCGTCAGCTTTCCAACGGGGCGCATGCTTTGGGCGTGCGCATCACCGACAACCAGAAGAGCACGACCATCGTTCCGAATCTGATCCGCAACGGCATGAACGTGATCGTGGAAAATTGAGCCGCCTCGAGCGAGCGGGCTCAGCCCCCCAGTTTCTTCACCGCCCGCTGGAGGGCCTCCTTGAGCGACTCGTCATGCTCTCTGGACAGCAGATCGCGCAATGGTTGAACGGCGCGGGGATCGCCGAGCCGTTCCAGGGCTCCCACGGCCGCAACACGGACCCGAGTCTCGCGATCCGCCAATGCGCCCAGGAGTAGTGGGATCGTCCTCGAGTTCTGCATGCCACCCAAGACCATGCAGGCGCGCCTGCGAATTCCCGAGTCCTCACTCTTGAGCTGGGCTGTCAGTTGGGCGATGGCGACCTGGTTCAGGCCCGCCGCGATGCCCCGCCCCAGGGACTCCGCAGCCACGTCGGCGACCCAATCATGCTTGTCCCCCAAAGCCCGCCACAGCGGCTCCGCCGCCGCTTGATCGCCCAGGCGCCCCAGCGATTCGGCCGCATCGCGGCGCACCTGGAAGCTAACGTCTTGGAGGGCCGCGACCAGCGCCCTAACCGCTCGCTTCTTCTGTGATGGGTCGGAAGCCAGCCAGCCCAGGGCTTGTGCTGTGCCCTCCCGCTCGAGCTGTTCCTTGGATGCTAGCAGCGGCAGCCACGTGTCGAGCGTGTCTTCTTGTCCCAAGCGGTGAGTGACGCCGTCCTTGCCCGTCACCACGCCGCGGCCGCACAAGTAAACCAAGCCAGCGTCCTTGACCAGCTTGAGGGCCAGCGGATATGCGGCGTCGCCATCCAAGGTGTGACCTTCAATCTCAACCTTGCCGACGAAGACCTGCTCCGCTCCAGGCGACCAATAGCTGCCCCGGGGAGAAGCTGTCGAGAGGTCCGAGCTGACCAGCAGGACCTGGGGATTGCGGTAAGCAGCGCCGGGCAGGCTGACGATCGCCTGCGGGCCGTCATTCTTCACGACGATCCGGTACTGCGCGCCCTCTGTCCCCTGGTCGAGCCTGACTCCGCTGAGCACGAGTGTGCTCCGCGCCGGCGCGGCAGCCTTCCACGGAATCAACTTCTCCCAACCGCCCCACAGCCAGAACAGCGCTACGCCAATCAGCGCCACGGTCGCCAGCACTAACAGTTTCAATCCGGTCTTGTCTCTGCCTCCCACCGCAGGTCCTCCGTTGGATTGATTATTCCACACCACCCCTATAATAGAGGCATGTTCTTTCGCCGCAAGCCGCCCAAGACGCCGACGTTCCAGGAACGGCTGGAGTCGCTGCGCGGCTCCGGCTTCCGCACCGACGCCCGGCCAGACGGGCGTGTTCAAGTGAGCCGGGACGCCTGCGCGGCCACCATCGAGGACGCCCCGGACGGCGGCCCGCGAATCCAGCGCGTCGGTCGGCTGTCTGGAGACGAGATCGCGCTCCTGGTGGATGCGGGATATCAGAAATTCTGGCAGACCTGCGACGGACGCCGCGTCCCCGCCCTGGCCCACCAGCTCCAAGAACTTCACGAGTTCCAGGAAGACCTCCGCGAGGCGCTGGGATTGGTGAGCCTGTACCACAACGCGCTGGGCACAACCAACGATCTGCACCTTTACGACCGCGTACGATCTACCTGAGAGCGTAATGGCTCAGAAGGTGTGAGAAGATCGGCTGACAGGCGAAACCGCCTGTCCCACGGTGGTCTAAGTGCCTTGATTGCAGCGTGGGACAGGCCGTTTGGCCTGCCACCCTCACCGCCGGAGGGATTTTTTCACACCTTCTGAGGCATTACCTGAGAGCGATCCCGCGCAACTCAAACAGCCTGGGGAATCCCAGGCAGTAGAAAGGCTGCTCGCCCTCCGGCCGCGGGATCGGGTAGGTGTTCAGAAGGTCCCCCACCTGGCCGGCCTGCTTGCTTTCGATCAACGCCCAGGCCAGCAAGACGTTCAGGGGCTCGGAAGAGGACGGGGGCGTCTGATCGTACAACTGCCGCAGCGCCGGGACAGCCGCAGCAAACTGCCTGTCCAGAAGCAGGGCATAGGCCAGGGCGTATTGCTTTGCCGCCGCCTGCGCGGGATTCGGGAAAGCCCGCTGCGCTCTCAGGGCCCATTCCGAGGCAGAGGCGTTCGGCTGGGCCAGGAACCGGCACATTTCAGCTAACATCTGCGATCCCGGATTCGGGGCGGCTGCCACGGCGTGACCTGCATACTCGTGCGCCCGCGCCCGGTCGCCGGATGCCAGTCTCCAGATCGAGAGCTCCCGACCAAGCCAGCGACACCGCGCCCGGGGCCGCCTGCGCTTTCACAAACTGCTCCAGTCGTGTCTCGGCCTCCTTCCGGCGACCGCTCAGATACTCCCACTCGGCCTGCCGGTACTCAACCAGGGAGTCCCCGGCCGCCCGCCGAAACTCCAGGAATCTTCCGAAAAACTGGTCGGCGCCTTTCCGATCGCCGGTCATCAACCGGGCCCAGGCTGCCTTGTACAGGTCTCCTCCTCCGAGGAAAGAGGGGTCTTTCCCGGACGCCTCCAGATAGAACTTCTCGGCCTCCGAGAAGCGGCCCAGGTAATAGTGCATGTCCCCCAAGGAATCCGACGGATTGGCGTCTCGGGGCCGCAGCTCCCGATAGCGGCGCAGAGTCTTGCTGGCACCCTCCAGGTCCCGGGCATAGCTCTGGGCGTAGCCCAACTGGTTCAGCAGGAGAACATCCTCGGGGGAACGCGCCGCCGCCTTCGTATACGAGTCCACAGCGGCCGGATAGCGGTGCGCCATGAGATCCAGCTCGCCCAGGTTCCGAAACACCTCGGAATCGGCCGGAGTGACCTTCGAGAGGGCCACCAAAGCGCGGTATTGCGCCGCCCGATCGCCCTGAAGCATGGCCTCCAGCAGCCCCAGGTGGGCTCGTTCCACTTCCGGGATCTGGCTTCCCCGGCGGGCCGCCGCGGTAATCACCTCCCGCGCGCCGGCGCGATCCCCGTGGCTCAGCAGCCACTGCACCCAGGCCACGTACGCGGCGCCGAAACTCGGGTCCGCGGCTGCGGCACGCTCAAAAGCTTTCGCGCCAGCCGCCGCATTGGCAGCCGTGCGAGCTTCGACGAATGCGCGCAACGCCGTGTCGTTAAGGGCGCCGAGCGGCCGCGCGCCACCGTCCAGCTGTAGTGCCAGCGAGCGTGCCAGCGGCAGAATTCCCTCCGCCTCCGGGCCGCTGGCCGAGGCGGATTTCGCCGTCTGATGGCTCCCCGCGTCTTCCAGCACCGCCTCGACCCGCAGCCGCCCGCCCTGGCGGTAGAAGTAGCCGTGAAGGATCTCGGTCGCCCCCACCGCTGCGGCATCCCGCTGGCTGGTCACATTCAGCGGGTGAGCTGCCGGCAAGCCCGTGAATTGCAGGCTGACCAGCTCGGAGAACCCGCGGCTCATCCAGTCCAGACCGGGATCGGCCGCCAGGTTCTCAAAGGGGGGAATCGCAATGCACTCAAAGCTGTCTTGGTTTTTCGAGCAACCGGCCAGCAGAATCAGGCAGGCCAGAATACCCGCGCCACGTTCAGAGAACACGCGGCTCCGCCGCCATCAGTTCCTTGAACTCCGGTAGCTCCAGAAGGGCGGCGAATTCGGGTTCCTCCAGGAACTTCTTCCGTTCCTTGAAGCCCTCTTCCAGCGCTTTGCGTATGTACAGCAGAGCGCGGTCGTTCATCCCCGCCTGCGCATAGGTCTTGGCCAGATAGTAGTGGAACTTGGCGCGCTCTTCCACGTTGCGTTCCTGCAACAGCACGCCGTAGGAGCTGCGATGCTCGAAGACGTCCGGGTCGAGCGCCAGGGCCTGCCGGTAGGCCTGCGCGGCGTCCTCGTATTTCTTCCGCGCGAAGTGAGCCGTGCCCAGGTTGCTGTAGAGGGTGGCGGAATTCGGCGTCAGTTTCAGAGCCTTCTTGTACTGGCTGATGGCCCTCCGGTAGCTCTTCTTGGCGTAGTAAATGGTGCCCAGGTTGTTCACCGCTTCGGCGTATTTCGGGTTGAGCCTCACAGACCGCTCGTAGTACTTCTTGGCCACATCGAGCTGCATCATCTGGTGATAGGCGATGCCAAGCTTGTTCCAGATGACCGCCGAGTTCTGCGGGGCCTGTTTGTATGCTTCGATGGCTTCCCGATACATTTTGCGGGCCATGTAAATGTCGCCGCGTCTCTCCGGCGTCAGCGGAGCAGGCTCGGCAGCCGGCGTCGCTTGGGCGTTGAGGGTACCGACACTCAGGAGCGCTGCGAGACTGATGAGCAACAACCGACTCACAACCATAACTGGCCTCCTCGACAAGCTACAGGCTACAAGCCACAAGCCTATTTAAACACACCCCAGATTCGCTGAAAGAAACCTTTTTTCTTCTCGGGCGGTTTCTGGGGCGGCTGGGGCGGTGCGGGAGGAGGCGCCGGGACTATCTGAAGGCTGCCCGGCCGCGGGGCGGGCGGGCTCCCGCCGGGCTGCACCGCAGAGGCCGGCGGTGCAGCCGAAGCCACCACCGCAGGCTGCGCGGGTGGTGGAGCCTCCCAGGACGCCACCCGGGTGCCACTCCTGCCGTGCAGCCGGCAACTCTCCAGAGGTTGGGACCCAGCGACGAAAACCTCCATGCGCGGCGCCGGACACCCCCGCGTTGCCAACTGCCCCGACAGCGGATCCACTTCCACGCTCACGATCCCGTCGGGCGCCGTGAACTCCCGAACGTTGCGGTACTCCCGGTATTGATGCGCGCGCTTCATGAACTCCGTCCAGATGGGCAGCGCCGAATGCGCACCCTCCAGGTTCAGCTCCCGGTTGTCGTCGAACCCCACCCACACCACGCACAGCAGCTTGGAAGTAAAGCCGGCAAACCAGCCGTCGTGGGAAGTTCCGGTCTTGCCGGCGGCCGGCAGCAGGAACCCGCGCCCGCGCACTGCCGCCCCGGTGCCGCTGCGCAGCACCTCCTCCATCAGGTTGATCATCAGGTAGGCCACGCGGGGGTCCAGCACCTCCTTCCGCACCGGCCGGTGGGAGTAGATGACCGTACCCTGGCGGTCGCGGATCAGACCGACCCAGTTCGGCTTGACGTAGGTCCCCAGGTTGGGGAAGATCGTGTAGGCCCCGGCGATCTCCAGCGGCGTCACCTCGTAGGCCCCCAGCGCAATAGCCGGCGTGGGCTGGATGTTCAGGTTCATTCCGGCGCGTTGCGCCAGGTCTTCCACCGCGCCGTATCCCACCGCTTCGGCCACCTTGACAGTCGGCACGTTGATCGATTTCGCCAGGGCCTCCCGTAGCGTGATCAGGCCGTGAAATTCGTGCTTGAAGTTGTCCGGGGAGTACGGCTTGCTGTCAAACCAGAAGGTGGTCGGCTCGTCCAGCACCATGGTGGCGGGGGTGAGAATCTGTGGTCCGCCGGTTACGGCGGTGTTCAAAGCCGCAGCGTAAACGAACGGCTTGAAAGAAGAGCCCGGTTGCCGCTTGGCCAGCACGCGGTTGAGCTGGCTGGTGCCGTAATTGCGCCCTCCCAGCAGGGCCTTGATCGCCCCGGTTTCCGGATCCAGAGCGATCAGCGCCACCTGCGCTTCTGGAAGCGCCTCCCGGCGCCAGCGCCGCTGCCGCCGGATCCGCTCGTCCACCTCCTGCACTCCAATCCGCACCGCAGCCACCGCCTCGCGCTGGAGGTTCAAGTCCAGGCTGGTGTAGACGCGGTAGGTGTCGGACTGAAAATCGCGGTCCTGAAATTCGTTTTGCAGTTCCTCGTTCACCAGATCGACGAAGTACGGCGCTTCGCTGGATTCGATCTCGGCCGGCGCCAGGCGCAACGGCGTTGCCAGCGCTTCCTTGTGCTGCTCTTCGGTGATGTAGCCGTTCTGGCGCATCAGACCCAGCACCAGGTTGCGCCGTGCTTCGGCGCGTTCCGGATGGCGGTACGGATTGGTGTAGCTGGGCTGCTGGATCAAGCCCGCCAGGGTGGCCGCTTCCGGCAGCGTGAGCTGCCGCACGTCCTTGCCGAAGAAGACCTTGGCGCCTTCTCCGAATCCGTGGATACCGAAAGTCCCGCGCCGCCCCAAGTTGATCTGGTTGGCGTAATACTCGAAGATCTCCTCTTTGGTTAGCCTCTGCTCCAGTTGCAGCGTGATCAGCACCTCGGCGGCTTTCCGCGACCAGGTCTTCTTCTGATCCAGCCAGAAACTGCGCGCGAGCTGCATGCTCAACGTCGAGGCGCCTTCCCGTTTGCGGCCCTCCTTCACATCCACGTAAGCCGCCTTGATGACCCGCAGGGGGTCGAACCCGGCATGCTGGAAGAAGCGCTTGTCTTCGGCCGAGATCACCGCGTCGATCAGCACTTTGGGAAGGTCCGCAAAGCGCACCAGCCGCCGCTTCTCCCGGTTCCGGTCCGACAGGTTCGTCATCAGCTCCGGTTCCAGCAGGTACCGGACGCGTTCGGTATTGTCGCGCAGCGAGATGATCTGGGAGACCCGCCCTTCGGAAAACTTGATGACTCCCGCTTCCTGGTCGAAATACGAGTCCGGTCCCGGGAAAATCTCCACGGCCCCCGGCCGGACGTTGAACCAGCCCATCCGGTTACTGCGCGAGTCGCTGTATCCGCCGCGCCGCAGTTGCGTCACGATCTCGGAGGCCGAAATCTCGTCCCCGATGGTCACCGCCCTGGGCGCCGCAAAGATCATCGAGGTGGTCTGGAAGGGCCCCGCGCTGAGCTTCTGATCGATCAGCCGGGCGTACCGCATGTAGTAATAGGTGAAGGTGACCAGCAGCCCCACCGTCAGAACGGCCAGCACCCCCAGCGTCAGACGCCCCAGCGGGTGCAGCAGCGGCCGCACCCACCATGCCCTGCGCGGCACTTGAATCCGGACACCCACGGCAGGTTCCTCAGCCTATTTTCTCACGAATCGCACTCCGCAACCTAGCCCAGCTTCGCCCCGGACCGACCAGGCACGTTGCAGCGCCGCCTTCACCGCAGAGACGCGAAGAACACAGTGGCCGCGCAGAGAAATCCGGGAAGCTTTCCTCCGCGTTATCTCTCGGTCCTTTGCGTCTCTGCGGTGAGAACAACCTGCCTCATTCACAAGATGCACTATCTCCCCGCGCTCGCACGGAAGTGCAGATCCACCGTATAGAACGGCAGGTCGATAGGAACCGCGTAGCGTACCTCGATCCTCAGGCGCTCACCCGAGCGGTGAAGCCGCACCTGCTCCGGCCGGATGGCCAGACCCAGGCGGGCCACCCGATCCACCACCCGCACCTGCACCACCTCGTCCGGAGTGTTCCGGTTCTCCGCGTCCTGAGCCATTCCTTCCAGCGAACGCCGGAATTCCATGTTCCGCAGGTAGTGCGGGATCAACAGGACCCCGAAGGCCGCTAGCAGCAGGAGAATCGCCGCTCCCGCCGTCACACGCCACAACCGGACCGCAGGAATCATGATCCGCTCTCAACCCCGCACCAGGTTCCGAACCAGGAACAGGAGGTTGGCGGGGCGTTCCGCCAGGCGCCGCATGAAATACGGGTACCACGCATCCCCGTAAGGCACGTACAGCCGTAACCGGTAGCCTTGTTGAACGAACTGCTTCTCCAGATCGCGGCGAATCCCGTACAGCATCTGGAATTCGAACCCCTGCGCGCCGATTCCCTTCTCGCGCGCATATCGCTTGGCCTCTTCGATGATCTTCTCATCGTGCGTGGCCAGCCCCGGGTAGTTGCCCCGGTCCAGCAGGATCTTCATCAGGCGCACGTAGTTGGCGTCTACGTCCCGTTTCCTGGAAAAGGCGATGGTCTGCCGCTCCCGGTAAGCTCCTTTGCAGAGCCGCACCGGGATGCCCTTGTCGCAAAGCATCTCGAGATCTTTCTGGCTGCGAAACAGATAGGCCTGAATCACGCCGCGCACGTTGCGGTAGGTTTCGTGCAGGCCAACCACCAGGTGCAGCGTGCGGTCTACGTGGGCGCTGGATTCCATGTCCACCTCGACCACTTTGCCGCGCGCCGCGGCTTCCCGAACCAGCGTTTCCACGTGGTCCCGGCACACCCGCTCGGAGACGTCCAGGCCGAAGTGCGTGAGCTTGATCGAGAAGGTCGAGTCCAGTTGCAGCTTGGCTACCCGGTGCAGGGCCTCCAGGTAGCCGTCCCGCGACTCCTCCACTTCGTGAGGCGAGGTTACGCTCTCCCCCAACCGGTCCAGCGTGCTCAGGATGCCGTCTCCGCACAGGCGCCGGCACACCGCCAGGGCCTGCTCCAGAGTCTGACCCGCGATAAAGCGGGAAGTCAGCGGCCGCATCAACCGCGAGGTCCGCACCCAGTCGTGCAGGCCCTTTCGGCGGGAAAGGAACAGTAGCACGCTGCGCAGAATCATGACACCTTCACAGTACAACGAACCCGGCACCGACAGAATCGTCTGGCGCCCGGGCACCCGGGAACTCCCCCTCTCACCCTCCCTGGGGCTTCACCCAGGAGTCGATGGTCTTTAGCAGTTGCTCGCGTCTAACCGGTTTGCTGATGTAGTCATCCATGCCGACTCCCAGGCAGCGCTGCCGGTCACCGGCCATGGCACTGGCGGTCATCGCAATAATGGGGACGTGCCGCGAGGCGTCCTCCAGACGGCGGATCATCGCGGTGGCTTCAAGACCGTCCATCTCCGGCATTTGCACATCCATGAGGACCAGATCGAAGGAGGATTGCGCCATCGCCTCCACGGCTGCGCGGCCATTGGGCACGGCCTCGACTCGATGTCCGGCCTTCTCCAGAATGTGCATGGCAATCCGGCGGTTTATCTCGTTGTCTTCGGCCAGCAGGATGCGGGCGCCGATAGTCCGCTGAGCCCGCTCGCATGCGCCAACCGGCGCCTGGTCCGGGGCAAAATCGCCTGCGGCCGCCTTCTGGAATTCCACCGTAAACCAAAAGGTGCTGCCACGCCCCAGCTCACTCTGGAAATCAATCTCCCCACCCATCAGCTTCACCAGGTGTGCCGAGATGGCCAGGCCCAAGCCGGTTCCCCCATACCTCCGTGTGGTGGACGCATCACCTTGCACAAAGGCGTTGAAGAGCTGGGCGCGCTGCTCCGGCGCGATGCCAATTCCGGTGTCCTTGATCGTGAAGCAGACCGTGGCGGTTTCTGCCGTTTCGGTCCGCAGTTCCATCTCAATACTCACGCTCCCGCGGTCGGTGAATTTAACGGCGTTGCCCACCACGTTCATGAGGACCTGTCGCAGGCGGACCGGATCGCCGCGCACACGTCGCGGGAGCTCCGGGGATATGCGGCAGCTCAGGTCCAGTCCCTTGGCCTGCGCGCCAATCACCAGCAACCCCAGCGCTTCTTCCACCGTGGCCTCCAGATCGAAGGGAATGCATTCGGTCTGGAGTCTCCCAGCCTCCACCTTGGAGATGTCGAGAACATCGTTGATTATGGTCAGCAGCGCTTCCGCCGAGGACTTGATGGCGTCCGCGTAGCCCTGCTGTTCCGGGTCCAGCCGGGTCCCCAGCAGAAGTTCCGACATTCCCAGCACGCCGTTCATCGGGGTGCGGATTTCGTGACTCATGTTGGCCAGAAACCTGCTCTTCAGCTCCGTGGCTTCCTTGGCCCGGGCCAGCGCCACGGCAAGCTCTTCGTTCTTGCCCTGTAGTTCGCCTGCATACTGCTTCAGCTTCTCATCTGCTCTCTTTCGGTCGGAGATGTCCGCAACCACGCCCAGAGCGCCGTTAATCCGGCCGCCGGCGTCGTGCATGGGCGAAGTCCAGAAGGCGATGTCGATGAGCGAGCCGTCTTTTCTCCTTCGACGTGCTTCCACTCCGGAGAACCTCTCCCCCCGCCGATATCGCTCCAGCAGCGCCCCGAATTCCTCGAGGCTTTCCTCGGGGACCGCCGGAAGAAAGCAGTCCAGCACCTCCTGCTCCGTCCAGCCGAAGATCCGCTCGGCCGCCGGGTTCCAGAATTTCACTTTTCCGTCTAGATCGATTGCCCAAGTGGCCAGCGGCGTGGCCTGAATCACTGCTCGTAATGTCTCGCTGGTCTGGCGCAGGGCTTCTTCGGAGCGCTTGCGCTCGCTGATGTCTTCCAACACGGACATGCCTCCGCAGATTTCTCCGCGGGCATCCCGCAGCGGCGCCGTTGAGACGCTGAGGTCGATCGGGGAGCCGTTTTTCTTGCGCCGCCGGATCTCGACCCCGGTGGTAGCCACTCCTTTCAGCGCGCGTTCCCGCAGGAAGCGGTGTTCTTCCTTCTTGTCCTCCGGCACCATGGGATTGGGATGGCCCAACACCTCCGCCTCGCTCCACCCAAAAACTCGCTCGGCCGCCCGGTTCCACATGGTCACCCTTCCTTGAGGATCGAGCGCCATGATGGTCAGCGGGCAGGCTTCAATGAGCGCGCGAAGAGTATCATTGCTCTGGCGCAAAGCTTCCTCGGTCCGCTTGCGCTCGCCGATGCCGGTCAGGGTGGCGATCACTCCCCTCAGACCGCCCGAAGCATGCGCCACACGGGAAGCGCGCCCCCGAGCTGTCCGCCAGCAGAGCGCCAGACTGCCGGCCGCCAACAAAATCAGCGCCAGCACCTCCCCAAGAATGAGCACGGACATGGTTGTCGTTGGGGCGTGTGTACGCCAGGTGATTTATCGGCAGGAAACGGCGGAACCCTTACCCGCCCACCTCTTCGCAAGGTACACTATACTCATCGCCACATGACCTGGAGAAAGAACCACAGATGACAACACCAACACACAAGCTTGCTGCCTTTTTCATTCTGGGGCTGGTCTTTGCGCTCTCGGTGGCGACCGCCCAGAGCAAACCAGACTTCAGCGGAACCTGGAAGGCGGATATCGCCAAGAGCGACTTCGGCTCGTTTCCACCGCCTCAAAGCACCGTCACTAAGATCAACCACAAGGACCCAAACCTGAAGATCTCGAGCACCTCGGTTTCCGACCGGGGCGAGCAGACGATCGAGTCCACTTTCACCACCGACGGCGCCGAGAACACCAACCAGATCGGCAACATTGAAGTCAAAAGCAAGCTCAAGTGGGAAGGAGCCGCCTTGCTGATCGAATCCAAAGCCAGTACTGAGCAAGGGGAATTCACCGTCAAAGAAAAATGGACCCTCTCCGACGACGGCAAGACCTTCACCCTCGTGCGGAGCTGGGCCAGTCCCATGGGGGAGACCACCCAGACGGTGGTTCACGGCAAACAGTGAGCCTCCCCATCGCGCCAAGGCCGGGATGAAGAAGATCGATTTCGTCTTCTTCGATGCGGGCGGGGGGCACCGGAGCGCCGCCGACGCCTTGCGCCTGGTGATCCAGCAACAGCAGCGCCCCTGGGAGGTCCGCCTGGTCAACCTCCAGGAGCTGCTTGATTCGCTGGATGTGTTCCGCAAGCTCACCGGGCGCCGCCTCCAGGACATCTACAACCTGATGCTCAAGAAGGGTTGGACTTTGGCTCGCCCCAACTGACCCGCCTGATGCAGCTCGTCATCCGCTTCTATCACCGCCCGCAGGTCCGGCTGCTGGAAGATTTCTGGCGCCAGAGCCGCCCGGACATGGTGGTCTCGCTGGTCCCCAATTTCAACCGGGCGCTTTGCCAGAGCCTGCGAAACACCGCGCCGGCAACCCCCTTCGTCACGGTGCTGACGGACCTGGCCGATTCCCCTCCGCACTTCTGGATTGAGCGCCAGGAGCAATTTATTGTGTGCGGCTCCACCCGCGCCGTCCGGCAGGCGCGCGCCCTGGGCCATCCCGAGGAGCACATTCTCCGGACCTCCGGGATGATCCTCCACCCCCGTTTCTATGAGCCCATCTCGGTTGACCGGCAGGCCGAACGGCAGCGCCTGGGACTGAACCCGGATCGCCCCACCGGCCTGGTCTTGTTCGGCGGCCAGGGCTCCCAAGCCATGCTCGAGATTGCCGCGCGCTTGGACCCGACAAAGCTCAACTTGCAGCTCATCTTCATCTGCGGGCACAACCAGAAACTGTATGAAGTTCTACACCACGGCCGGCATCGGCTCCGCAGGTTCGTCGAAGGTTTCACCACCGAGGTGCCATACTACATGTATCTTTCCGACTTCTTCATCGGCAAGCCCGGGCCCGGCAGCATCAGTGAGGCGCTCGCCATGAAGCTGCCCGTCATCGTTGAGCGCAACGCCTGGACCTTACCCCAGGAGCGCTACAACGCTGACTGGATCCTCGAAAAGGGAGTGGGCATCGTGGTCCGCAGTTTTCGAAACGTCGCCGAGGCCGTCAGAAATCTTCTGGTTCCGGCGCGCTTCGCGCGCTGCCGCGCCAACGCCGCCGCGCTCGACAATCGCGCCGTCTTTGAAATCCCTGATATATTCGACAACATACTGGAGAGGACAACATGCGAAAACTGATTCTGCTGGCCGGCTCAGCGGCCCTCTGCGTCTGTGCGCAGGAGGCCGACCCGCAGGCCCGCCTGTTGCGCTGGATGGACCACATCGCGCAAGAGCAGCTTGACGCACGCGCCGGCGAGATCGCCAAGATCCACACCGTGGCCGAAGCCGAGCGCCGCAAAGAATACGTGCGCGCCAAAATCCTGGAACTGATCGGCGGGCTTCCCGACTATGCTGGGCCGCTCAATCCAAGAATCACCGGCCGCCTGGAGCATCCCGGCTACGTCATCGAGAAAGTCGTCTTCGAGAGCCTGCCGCAGCTCTTCGTAACGGCCAATCTTTACCGGCCCAATCGAGACGGAAAGTTCCCGGGCGTGCTGCTGCCCCTGGGCCATTGGGAGCAGGGCAAGCCGGGACCCCAACGCATCGCGGCTAACCTGGCGCTGAAAGGATTCGTGGTGCTGGCCTACGATCCCTTGGGCCAGGGCGAGCGCCTCCAAGCCTTCGACCAGCGCTGGGGCAGGTCCCTGGCGGGGGGCGCCACCGATCAGCACTTCATGGCCGGCGCCCAAAGCCTGCTCATCGGCCAGAGCTTCGCCCGGCACCGCATCTGGGATGCCAAACGCGCCCTCGATTACCTGCTCAGCCGGCCGGAAGTCATCGCCGATCGCATCGGGTGCACGGGATGCTCGGGCGGAGGCACCTTGACCACTTACATCTCCGCCCTCGATCCCCGCATCAAGGTGGCCGCGCCGGCCTGCTACATGAACTCCTTCCGCGTACTGTTCTCTGGATCGGTGGGCGATTCCGAGCAGAGCCTCCCGGACTTCCTGTCCTCCGGGCTCGACCAGACCGATTACGTCGAGTTGTTCGCGCCCAAACCCTGGCTGATCGGCTCGACCATCGACGATTTCTTCAAGCTGGAGGGCGCCAGGCAGGTCTACGAAGAAGCCAAGCTCTGGTACCGCATCTACGGGGCGGAGGAGAAGATCCAGTGGGCCGTCGGGCACGGCCCGCACGGTACGCCGCTCGAAGTTCGTGAAGCCATCTACGCCTGGATGATCCGCTGGCTGAAAGACGGTCAGGGCGAGGCCCGCGAGGAAGCCGTCGAGCTCCATCCCAACCACGAACTCCAGGTGACTAAGACCGGCCAGGTGGCCACCGACCTTTCCAGCCGCGACATCTACCAAGTGATTCTCGAGGACTTTCAGAAGCACAAGCGGGACGGCTCCCGAGCGGAACTTCTGGAAACCATCGCCCGCTGGTCACCTAGCTCCGGCCAGCGCTTGTTGCCCCCGAGGATCCTGAGCAGCACGTCCAACGCCGACTATCTCACCCAGCGAATTGCGTTCGAAACCGAGCCCGGCCTGGAGATAGAAGCCGCGCTGCTGATGCCCCGGGCCGAGGGACGCAAGGCCGCCGTGCTGGTGGTCGAGACCGGCACGCCACCCTCGGACCTGGCTGCGCGTCTGGCCCGTTCCGGCAACGTGGTGCTGGCGCTGAACCCCCGGGGCCTGCCCTTCCGCGAGGAAGGCCGGGCGCTTCTGGGCGACTGGCTGGCCAACACCCGGGCCTGGCTCATCGGCCGCAACCTGCCGGGCATGCGCGTTCACGACATCCGGCATGCCCTGGACATACTGGCCGTGCGGCCGGACGTGGACGCCTCGGCCATCCGGGCCACCGCCCGCGGGACAGCGGGCATCTGGCTGCTGCTGGCCGCGGCGTTGGATTCGCGAATCAGCCGCCTTTGGCTCGATCGCACCCCCTACAGCCTGCGTACGGCCCTGGAGAATCCCATCCACCGGCAACTGCACGACGCTGTGCTGCCCGGCTTCGCCCTGCGCTGGGACCTCCAAGATGTAGTCAAGGCCATCCAGCCGCGCACCGTCATCTGGACCGATCCCACTGATTGGCTGGGCAACGTGGTCCCGCTCGGCGCTGCTTTTCGCTATCGCCCCATGGAGGGGCCCGACGAGCCGTACCTGAAAGCGCTTCTCCAGCCGTAGTGGCACTGTCCAGGTCACAATAGAAAAGGATGCCGAATCAGGAAAGTATCGCCGTCATCGGAGGCGGCATCGTGGGACTGGCGACTGCCTGGCGGCTCTCTCAGAAGCTTCCAGACGCTCGCATCACGGTCCTCGAGAAGGAAGACGCGGTCGGAAGGCATCAGACCGGCAACAACAGCGGGGTCCTTCACTCCGGCCTGTACTACAAGCCTGGTTCGCTCAAGGCCAAACTGGCGGTCTCGGGGATCCGCCAGATGGTGGCTTTCTGCCAGCAGCACGACATCCCCCACGAGATCTGCGGCAAGCTAGTGGTCGCTTCTGACCAGGAGGAGCTCCCCCGGCTGCACGACCTGTACGAGCGTGGCAGGCAGAACGGACTGGAGGGGCTGGCACTGCTCGGCCCGGAGCAGATGCACGAAATTGAACCGCACGCCGGGGGCCTCGCCGCCCTGCGCGTTCCGCAGGAGGGCATCGTCGATTACGCCAGGGTCTGCCAGGCCCTGGTCGAGAGCATCCGCCAGCACGGCGGCCAGGTGGTGACTGGGGCCAAGGTAGAGAAGCTGCGGCAGAAATCTGGCTGTTGGATCGCCTCCACCTCGGCCGGCGACTTCGAGGCCGGCCGGCTGGTTAACTGCGCCGGCTTGCACTGCGATCGCGTCAGCGCCCTGGCCGGCGAACGCCGCCAAGCGCGGATTGTCCCCTTCCGCGGCGAATACTACAAGCTCCGCGAGGAGCGCCAGTCCCTGGTGCGCAACCTCATCTACCCAGTACCCGACCCCAAGTTTCCCTTCCTCGGCGTGCACTTCACGCGCCTGATTCACGGCGGCATCGAAGCCGGCCCCAATGCCGTGCTGGCCTTCGCCCGCGAAGGCTACCGCAAGAGCGATGTCAACCTCAGGGATCTTTTCGACGCGCTCTCCTACGCCGGGCTGTGGCGTTTCCTGGCCAAGTATCCCAGCCTGTGCTGGACCGAGTTGCGCCGCTCCTTCAGCCGGCGCCTGTTCTGCCAGTCCCTTCAAAAACTGGTCCCCGAGATCCGCCCCGAGGACCTCGCGACCGGAGGCGCCGGCGTGCGTGCCCAGGCCCTGGCGCGCAATGGCGATCTGGTCCAGGACTTCCTCATCATCGCCCGGCCCAATGCGCTGCACGTGCTCAACGCCCCCAGCCCGGCTGCCACCGCCGCGCTGGCCATCGGCGATTACATTGCCGCGCAACTCATTGCTTCTTAGGCAGGACGAGTTCCGTTTCCACCTCCACAACCTTGCCCTTCCACTCCACACGGCGGTCGCCGAAGCCGCGATAGATCCGCACGCGGCGCGAGGATTCGAGCGGCCTCCCGTCCAGGCTGCGCAACACGACGAGCGACGGCTCAGAGTAACTCAGTCCCCGATACTGTCGCGCATAGAAGGCCACCAGCGTGGGGCTTTCGATCAGAAACCCGTATTGCGGCAGCACCGCGCGCGCTGTCGAGAAATCGGCCGGGCCGTAGTTGACCGTGACCTCGACGTCAGTCCCGAAGCGTGTCGATTCCACCTTGCGGTCCGGCGTGACGAAACGGTGCTCCGTCATGGGCAGCAGCGCCGTCACGCGACCCAGCGGGCTCAGTACCTCGTAAGTGTTCTTGATGAACTGGTCGATCAGGCCGAAGCGGCCACCCTGCGCGAAAACCAGCCGGCTTTCACTGCCTGCCGGAGGGCGAAAATCCTGCTTTGGGTCGCTCCAGTAACGATGGTTCCCGAAATAGTACACCGGCATTTCGGCGTACAGGATGTGATCCAGAATATAGACCGGGTTGTCCGGCCTGGGCCGGTCGCTCTGATGGGCGTAGATCGGGATGGCGTCGCCGAACACCAGCTCGAACAGCGGGATCACGATGTCGGTGTCGTCGGGCCGCTGGAAGCGCGTGCGGTGCGACATCAGCCCTTCGAAGTAGTCGGCGTGCGCCACGCCCCATTCGCGCCCTTCTTCGCTCCCGAACAACCCGAATTGCTGGCGCAGGTAGTCGCACAACTCCTGCTTGTACCGGATGTCGTCCCCCAGGGTGAGCGGGTGGTTCGCGTCGAAGCACTGGTAGGGCGGCGCCGCAAAGATCGTGTCGGAGAAGTACAGATCGGGAGCGAACAACTCCCGCACCCGGGGAACGTTCTGCGGACGCCGCGCCAGCTCCAGGCTCTTCTGCGAGCAGATCAGGTACGCCAGGCCGCCCGCCCACACCCCGCCCTGGCGCAGCGACCCGTCGGCGTTTTTCATGATGTAGCTCTCGTCCCAGGAGGGCGCGTCCTTGTACAGGTCCTGGTAGTTGTCGTGCAACCCGAACACCCAGCCGCCCAGCGCCCGCACCCGGCGAGAGCACGCTGTGAGACCTTCGTTGCCGCCGATCTCCGGCGCCGCCGGCAGCACGTCCGGGTGGCGGTTATCGTAGCCGCCGTTGATCCAGCCGTTCAGCACCAGCAGCGCTCGGTCGATGCCCAGATCGTTCTTGAAGTGCTCGGCCAGTTGGGCGCACTCTTCGAAGCTGAAGCTGATCCGCAGTACTTCCTTGTCCGTCTTGTTCCACCGCGTGTTGGGGACGTTTCGCACGAAAGCGAAGGGCTTGAAATCGGCCGCCCCAAAAAAGCGCTCCACCGCCGGGTTCTCCCGGACCTTCTCAGCCAGCGTCTTCAGGTAACCGCGCCGCCGTGCGATCAGGCGATAGGCCTTGGCGATCTCGACGTAACCGCCGCGGCCGAGCGGCTGAAGGCGCACCGCATGCGCGCTACGCCGCATGGCCAGACTCGCCGTCAGCCGGCGCGGCTCGACCGAGTAATCGACCAGAATGTCCGTGTAGACATCCTCCCAGTTCAGCAGCAGCGCCGAGCCGTTATTCACCGCCCCGAACATGGCCATGGAATAGCCCCGGCCCGTTTCATAGGCCCGCAGTCGCCGCGAGTACGGCTTATCTCCCTCGACCGGCAGCAGGATGCCCAGCCGGTGGGGAACCGCGTAGTAGTTCTGCTGGCCGGGATCCAGCTCCAGCGAGTGGTCCAGCAACAGCACCTCCTCGACTTCCGGCCCGGGCTCAAAGGAATATTCGACGGCCGGCGGATCGCCGGTCATCCGCAGCTCGAATTCCATGCCCGGCTGGCATGAGAAGCGCAGCGCATCGCCGCTCCGCGTAATCCCCTTGGCCGGCCGGCACTTGAGCGTGCGCTTGTCCTTCAGCACAACTCTCGGCGGATTCAGCGTCCAGACAACACCGCTACTCTTATCGAGCAATCGCACGGAGGCATCGGGTTGCAGATCCAGCCGAAGCCCCCGGTTTTCCAAAGTCTCGGCTAGAAAAAGCAGGGCTGTAGTAAGCGATAACAGGAGCAGTCTCACGCCTAGATGTTACCGAATCCGGAGCCGGATCCGGCAGCTAGCGGCTAGCGGCTGGCTTCTCCGGCCACGCATGGCGCGGGTAGCGGCGGCTCAACTCGCGGCGCACCTGCGGGTACAGCCGTTGCCAGAAGCCGGCCAGATCGGTGGTCATCTGCACCGGACGGTTGTTGGGCGCGAGCAGGTGCACGACCACAGGCACCTTGCCACCGGCCACCCGCGGCGTCTCCTGGATCCCGAAGAACTCCTGAAGGCGCGCCGCGATCCAGGGGGTCTGGCCGCGGGCATAATGCACACGCACGCTCCGCCCGCTCGGCAGGCGCAGCCGTTCCGGAGCGCATTCATTCAGCAGCCGCGCGCCGCCCGCGGGCAGCCGCTGCTCGAGCGTGCGCCACACACCGCCGGCACGCGACGCCGCCTCCACTTCGGCAAAGCTGCGAAGCCCCTGGCACAGCGACGCCAGCGCCGCCCGCGCGTCGTCCTCGCCAAGCTGCGCCAGCGATGAGTGCTCGCTGGCAAAGGCCGCGCGCGCCAGGTACTGATCCAATGCCTCCACATCGACGAACCGGCCCAGGCCGGCCTCCAGCGCCCTCTGGACCAGCAGCCGCGAAGTCTCCTCGCCAGCGGGAGCTGCGCTCCGGCTCTCCTGGATGACCAGGCTGTCATAGAGCAGGGCGTTCACCCGTTCGACGCGTTCGCCCGTGCGGTTCCACTCGATCTGGCTGCGCTCGCTCACCCGCTCGGCGTACAGATCCAGCAGCCATTCCGGCTCGATGCCGCTGGCCAGCCGCACCAGCGGAACCGCGTGCTCGCTGCGCTCTTCGATATCCACAGCCACCAGGAACTCGTGAGTGCGAACCACGCTATCCGAAGAAAGCCGCGCCGATCCGCCCGTCGCGAGCAGCAACTCGCCGCTCTCGCGTTGCCGCGCAACCCGGTCGGGGAAGGCCGTCAGAATCGCCAGCAGCAGGGCCTGTTCGGTGTTTCCCGCCTGCTGCCCCACGCGCGCCGCGCGCCGGATTTGCTGGAAGAGCTGCCGCGTCCGGGGCTCCCAGTCCGAGTCCAACAGCAGCAGCAGATCCGACGGCCCGGAGCGATCCGTGCCCACCGGCAGCCGCTCTCCGGAGCTCAACAGAGCCGCCAGCGCACAGCCGTCCTCGCTCGCCCCGCGCCGCTCGGCCTCGAACACCAGCCGCGCAAGCCGCGGGTGCAGAGGCAACCGCGCCATCCGCCGGCCCACCTCCGTCAGCGTTCCGGCGTGGTCCACCGCGCCCAACCTGCGCAGCAGTTCCGCGGCGCTGGCCAGCGCCGTTGCGGGCGGTGGCTTCGAGCCATTCCAGTTCGCTCGCGCCTCCTACGCCCAGCGCGCCCAGTGTCAGCACGACCTGCGAAAGCTCGCCCCGCTCAACCTCCGGAAGCTCCTGCGCCGGGCGGCGCTGGAAATCTTCCGCCGGGTAGAGGCGGATCGCGCGCCCCGGTCCCGTGCGGCCCGCGCGCCCGGCCCGCTGGTTGGCCGACGCCTTGCTGATCCGGGTTACTCTGAGCACCGGCAGTCCCGACCACGGCGATTGGCTCGCCATCCGCGCCAGGCCGCTGTCAATCACCGCGGTCACCCCTTCGATGGTCACCGAGCTCTCCGCTACGTTGGTCGATAGAATCACTTTGCGCCGCTCGGCGGGCAGCACCGCGCGGTCTTGCTCCTCCGCCGAGAGGTCGCCGTGCAGCGGCAGCAACAGAAGGTTCCAGCGCTCCGCCATGCCCAGGCACGCGCGCATAGCACGCCGGATCTCCGCCGCCCCGGGAAGGAACACCAGCACGTCGCCATCAAGCCCTTCGCGAACCAGTTTCTCCAGCGCCGCAGCCACGTGTTGTTCCAACGCCTCCGCCGAAACCGGGGTATAGCGGATCGAGGTCTCAAACTGCCGGCCCGTCGAGCGAACCAGCGGGCAGTCGCCCAGAAACGCGCAGACCGGCGCGGCTTCCATGGTCGCCGACATCACTACCAACCGCAGATCCGGCCGCGCCATCTTCTGGAGTCGCCGCAGCAAAGCCAGGCACAGGTCTCCTTCCAGATGCCGCTCGTGGAACTCGTCCAGCACCACGGCCGCTACGCCGTCCAGGCGCGGATCGGAGAGCAATCTGCGCGTGAGCACGCCTTCGGTCATGAATCGCAGGCGCGTATGCGGGCCGGCCACCTCCTCGAAGCGCACCTGGTAGCCCACCGTCTGGCCCAAACGCTCGCCCCTCTCGAAGGCCACCCGGCGCGCGGCCAGTCGCGTCGCCAGCCGCCGCGGCTCCAGCACCAGGATCTCTCGGCTGCCCGCAGCCAGCAAGGCCGGCGGAACGCGTGTCGTCTTCCCCGCCCCAGGCGGCGCTTCCACCACCACGTTGCCACTGTTCCGCAGGCATCCCAGAATCTCGGGTATCAGCGCATCGATGGGCAGGGGCAGCATGGCTGGCGGCACAGCGGTCTGAAGGCGGACTCCGGTTCTTATCGGCTATCATCAATCTTATGCCTGAATCGTATGCCCCATTGTGTCCCCCCAGGCGTCTGCTGATGGGACCCGGCCCCACCGTGGTTGAGCCCCGTGTTTACGAGGCCCTCGCCAAACCCATCGTCAGCCACGTGGATCCCTACTTTTACCAGGTCGCCGAAGATATTCGGAACATGCTCGGCCCGCTGTTCGGAACTCAGAACAAGTTCAAGATGGTGATCTCCGGAACCGGGTCGGCCGGCATGGAAGCTGCCATTGTCAACTTCACCGAGCCGGGCACGAAGTTTGCGGTCCTCGCCCACGGCTATTTCTGCGACCGTATCAGCGACATCGCCCGGCGGCAGGGCGCCCAGGTGGCGCGCCTCGAGAAACCCTGGGGAGAGACCTTCGGCGACGAGGAAGCCCGCCAGTTCATCCGCCGCGAGAAGCCGGAAATCGTGGCCTACGTCCAGGCAGAAACCTCCACCGGAACCTATCAACGCGGTGAAGCGATCTGCGAGGCGGCGCACGAGTGCGGGGCGCTGGTCATCGCCGACTGCGTCACTTCCCTGGGGGGCATGCCGGTCCGGGTCGATGAAACCGGCATCGACATCGCCTACAGTTGCTCGCAGAAGGGCTTAAGCTGCCCGCCCGGCCTGGCCCCCATCACGGTGTCTCCCCGCGCCATGGAGAAACTCCGCGCCCGCAGCACGCCGGTGCGCTCCTTCTACTGCGACTTGAAGCTTCTGGATGACTACTACGATGGCGCGCACCGCTACCATCACACCGCGCCCATCTCGATGTTCTATGCGCTGCGCGAGGCCCTCCTTATTTGCCTCGAGGAGGGCCCGGAGAGGCGCTGGGAACGCCACCGCCGCAATCACCTGGCCTTTGTAGCCGGTATTGAAGCCCTGGGCCTTCGCATGCACGTCCCCGAGCCCGCCAACCGCCTCTGGACGCTCAACACGCCCCGGGTGCCGGACGGAATCAACGATGCCAAAGTGCGCGCCCGTATGCTCCAGGATTACGGCATCGAGATCCTGGGCGGCTTCGGACCCCTGGCCGGAAAGGTCTTTCGCATCGGGCTGATGGGAGCCTCATCTACCCAGGAGAACGTGCTGTTGGCGCTGGAAGCCCTCCAAGCCGCGCTCGAAGCAGAAGGATACCAGCCCGCTGGCAACGCCCGCACCGCCGCCGAGCGCTTCTACGCGACCGCCTGTTAATTTCGCGCCAAGACGCAAAGTCCCCGCAAAGACCGCAAACAAAACCTATTCAATTTGTTCTTTGCGAGCTTTGCGAGACCTTTGCGTCTTTGCGTGAAACAACCAAGCAACCCGGTAAGCTCTGAGCCTAATACGCCCAGCGCCACAGGCTGGCCCCCACCGTGTAGCCTGCCCCCACCGCCGCGAACAGCACCAGGTCGCCTTTCTTGATCTTTCCGCCCTCGATCGCATCCCGGGTGGCCAGCGGGATTGAGCCGTTGGTCGTGTTTCCGTAGCGCTCGATGTTAATGACCACCTGGTCTGAGTGGAGCCCCAGCCGGTCGGCGGTGGCGGTGATAATGCGGCGATTGGCCTGGTGCGGGATTAGCGCGGCTACATCCCGGGCCGTCAGGCGATTCCGTTCCAACAGGTCCCGGCAGACCTCGTACATCTTCCGAACCGCATACTTGAACACCTGCGGGCCGTCCTGATAGATATAGTGCTGCCGCTGCTGAACGGTCTCGATGGAGGCCGGCAGGCGGCTGCCACCGGCCGGCATCTTCAGGAATTCTGCTCCCGAGCCATCCATCTCGTTCAGGAAATCGATCAACCCGCTCCCCTCCTGGTCCTCCCTTTCCACCAGCATGGCCCCCGCGGCGTCGCCAAACAGGATGCAGGTCGAGCGGTCCGTGTAATCGACAATCCGGGACATCGTGTCGGCACCGATCACCAGCACCTTCTGGTGGGAACCAGCCACTACCAGTTGCGCCGCAGTCGTCAGACCATACAGGAAACTCGAGCAGGCAGCGATCAGGTCGAAGCCCCAGGTCCCCTTGGCTCCGATCCGGTCCTGCACCAGGCACGCCGTCGAGGGAAAGATCATGTCTGGCGTCACGGTGCAAACCAGGATGGTGTCCAGCTCCGAGGCGCCAATCCCGCGCTGCTCCAGCGCCGCCTGGGCGGCTTCCACCGCCAGATCCGAAGTGGCCACTCCCGGATCGGCGATGTGCCGTTCGATAATACCCGTCCGCGCCACGATCCACTCGTGGTTGGTCTTCACCATCTTCTCCAGATCAAAATTGGTCAGCAGGCGCGGCGGCGCGTAGCACCCCAGCGCGCTGATTTTGGCCTTGGGCACGAATCCTCCAGGTTTGAGATCCAAACCGAAACGACCCTAAACTGCTATGGTAAAGTCTGCGAGGATGCAAGTCGAGCGCGCCCCGTTGTCCGGAACGCCCCAGCAGATCTGCGCCCGGGTCTTCCGCGCCTTGAAACCCCGCTCCCGGCCGCCGGGGATCGAAGTCCAGTTCTGCCAGTTTGCCAATCCCGACAGCTTTGCACAGATCGAGGAGGGCCGGCTTCGCCTGCGGATTACGGACCTGCTGGAGGGCGCTCCCGCATCCGTCCTGGAAGCCCTGGCCTACATCCTCCTCGGCAAGCTCTTCCGAAAGCCCGTGCCAGCCATCTACACCCACCGCTACCGGCTGTACTTCAACCGCCGGGACGTCCGGCGGAGCGTGCTGCTGCTGCGCCAGACCCGCGGCCGCAAGTTCATCTCCGGCCCCTGCGGCACCCACTACGACCTGGAAGAGGTCTTCGAGCGACTCAACCGCCAATACTTCGATGGCCTGCTGGGCCGCCCCTTGCTGGGCTGGAGCCGCCGCCGCTCCCGAACCAGCCTGGGCCACTACGATTTGTCACACAACGCCATTATCATCAGCAGACTTCTCGACAGCCCCGTCGTGCCCCCTCCGGCCCTGGAGTACGTCCTGTTCCACGAGATGCTTCACTTGCGATATCCGGCACACCATCACGGCGCCAGCCGGCAAGTCCATCCGCGCGAGTTTCGAGAAGCCGAGCGAGCCTACCCTCGGCTAAAGGAAGCGAAGGAACTACTCAAGAGAATCTGAACTGCTGTCGCTGCATTTGTTTGCGGCTCGGGAAGATTCTGCGTGCGGGCCACTTTCGGTGTGGCTAGCCAATTGACGATTGAGGATTGGAGTGTCGCGCTGCGCCGGACACAGCAATCATCCCTTCCCCCGGGCACGGCCGGTCTCAGAGCAGGCGCCGCTCGCTGGGTCGTTCGGTTGCGGCTATGGCGCCCTGTGTAGAGTAACCCCCGCTGCTACCCTGACTGCTCGCGGCTCACCGGCGCGCCATACCGCCGCAGACCAGTGAACTCGCGGGCTACCTGCGGCGCCTCTGTCAGGCGACAGAGCGCTCCACTCCGGCAGTGAGCTGCCGGAGTTGATTCCGCATGGACTCCAAAGCCGCCACCAGCCCACGGACATCCACTTTCCCGATGCCCATAGTCTGTAGGACCAACCCACAACGCACGGCTACCATGGCGTATCGGAAAACCAGCCTCTGCTTCAGTAAAGCCGAGGCCAAGTCCGGCTGGTCCTGCGGCGCGTGCAGCAGCAGGAACTTGGCGGCCGTGTACAGCCGATCAAAATCCTGCCCCAGGCAGCGCAGGTAGTGGCGGAAAATCCGCCTGCGCCCCGCTAGCAGCTTCTTGGAAATCTTCGGAGAAAAGCCGGGCTGGGCAGCCAAAAAATCATAGTCCTCATCGAAGAACAGCCTCTCCATGGGACGGTATTTCTCGATCGAGAATTGCCTGCACCATTCCAGGCTCGACTGCGCATCCCTTTGCGGCGAGATCAGGCGACGGAAGAGGAATACAAACCCCAACGCCGCCAGCACCACCAATGCGGCAGCCCCAAAAAGAGCATAATTCATTTAGCTCCTCCCTAACACCCCGTCCAGAATATAACAACTCCATAACCGGACGCAATCAGTGCATTTTTCAGACAACGACACCCTCACTCTCATTTCCGAGCGGCCCGCAGGAGCGCCGAGTTGATGGCAGTCAACTGCTCTACCAGTTGCTCTCCCTCGTCCGGCCGCCAGCGCTGTCCTACCACCAAAGTTGCGCTTTCGCTCCTTCGATTCAGCAAGACAATCCACGCCACCAAGCAGCAAACCGTCACCGACATCAGCACCAGGTGCACTGTGCTGGTGGCCTCGTTGCCGGCGATGTTCCTCACCACGAAGCCCATGGTCGTGCTCAAGAAGTAAACCGAATACACCACGCTGTACACTACAACATTTCGACTCAAGGGCACCGGATACCACACCAAAAAAGCCGTAATCAGAAGTAGAAAAATCGCCAGGCTGGAAACGATGCCTCGTTCAATTGCCGTAAAATACAGCAGGATAGGAAAACGTTCGGCCGGATTGCTCAAATCAGCCCACAGCGTCAACGCCGAGATCACGATCGACAGGCCCAGCGCTCCCATCAAGGTCCAGCGACCCAATGTGGCGATGCCCTTGTAGTTACGCAGGACCAGGGAGTACAACTCCAGCACCACCAGGATGTATAAGACCCAGGCCAGCGGTTCAGTGACCATCCAGACCCAGCCGTAGGCGTTGGTGTTGTAAGGGAGCGAATACAACACCACTCCCCTCACGAACCGGTACGCTAAGTAACTGGAAAAAAAGGGGTAAATACCCGCTAGGCGCTCGCCCCAGAGCTTCCACAGGAGAAGGCCGTAACTGATTAGACACACCACCCACAGCACCCTATGGGTGACAGTCAACACCGGCAATGCCAGGGCGAAAATCACTATCCCGCCCTACAGTGTACCACTGGAGCGCCAGTCTTGATCTTGAAAATATGACCTAACTGGCCTGCCAATCCCGTCTTATCGGGACTCAGGGCAGGGGAAGCAGCCAGGAATGGGGTCGTACGACACCCGCACGCTGGCCACACCCACGGCCTGAACCAGCAGCAACGCCACAAACAACACTCTCAACAACATTGGGTAATCTCCTCAGGATCTGGGGTTTTTTGCTGTATTTCAGGAACAGATTACTCCCATCCCGGCTCCAGTGCACGTTTTGGTCCAAAATTTTCCGAATTCAGAACAACTCCCCGGTCCCCGGTGCGGGTACCCACAGGCACCCCTTTTCGTGTAAAATGGGGAGCGTCGCCGCCCGTGAGGACGAACAGGAACTGGCCGAAGAGCACTCTGGACAGAGGAGCTACCGCCAACCTATGGCGGAATACCTTGCTCCAGATTCCCAGTGTCTTCGGTCGCCTGGTGTATCTGTGTTCCCTTCGGGATACCAACACCGGCGTATACCAGCACTATGGGCTGGCCCAGGTCTTTGGGGAAGCTGAGGCTGACCGCGCCCTCCGGGAGAGCCACCAGAAGGCTTTTGCCGAGTGGCTGTGTTTCAATCTGGAGCAGCAGAAGGCCGATTTGGACCTCTACCTGTCAGGCCTGGGCAGTAACCGGCAGACCATCCTCGACACCTGGATCCGTCTGGCGCCCTACCGGAATCTGGTTCCTTCGACCGCCCGGGAGGTGGAACGCCGGCTCTATCTGGCGGATCTGGAGACCATCCTGGAGCTGCTCAAGAACGAATACGGCGTCGCTTCCCCTGATCCAGACGCATAGCCAGGCCCGTCACCTGTCCGATGATGTCGATTTCGTCCGGGTAGGAGTAAATTTCCGGATTGCACAAGGAAGTGGGATGCGGTTGCAGGACCAGATGATTCTCGGTGAGATTGCACCAGCAGCAGGCGAATCCTTTGCGGTGCTCGAAAAAGTAGATGGGCCGCTCGAACTCGTGCCCCCAGCCCGAGGTCAGGATCTTCCGCCGAGTTTCGTCAATCACGACGAAGGAGCCGGGTTGCAGGATGGGGTACATGGACCAGTCCTCGGTCCCCACGAAGCCGTAACGGTGGTTCTTCAGGTCCAGCCCGTTCAACAGCATCAGGGGCAGTCTGCCCCAGCGCTGGATCATGCGGCTCAGATAGGTCGTTCGCCGCAGGTCCAGGCCGGGATCCAGCGACAGCGGGATCTGCACCTCCCCGTGGTCCTCCGGCAGGAAGCTCACCGGGTGCGTCCTTTCGATACTCACGCTCAAGCAATCCGCAGGCAGCGCCGAGACGTTGACGCCGTACCACTCCAGCACCTCGTTGATGTCCAGCCGGTAGATGGCGCACAGCGAGTACAGCCGGTAGAGGGTGGGAACCGTGCCCTTGTTCTCGATATCCGCCAGCCGGCTCAAGGCGATCACGAATTCGTCGTTCTTGTGCCGCTCGGCAATCCGCAGGCTGGCCTCCTCCACGTCCCGATAACGCAGGTTGAGGCGTTCTCGGGCCCGCTTGAGCCTCTGTCCAGGTTCCTCTATGATGCGTTCCTCTCTGGTCGAAGTCACGTAACCCGAGAGTGCGTCTGCGGCACGGGGCAAACTTGTCCTCCGGTTCGAATTATAGCGACCGCGACCCGCCAGAGCAAGGGGGTCGCGCATTTCTTGTTCTGAATTCAGAACAAGATTGTTGGGAGAGAGCGACTTTGCGAGTCATCGTAGCCATCACCGGGGCCTCCGGGGCCATTTACGGCCTGCGCCTCTTGGAAAAGCTCCAGCGCCGCCCGGAAGTCGAACTGCACGCCCTGGTGAGCCAGGCTGGGCAAAGCATTCTGGCCCTGGAAACCGGCCGGACCCTCGCCGACCTCAGGAATCTGGCCCACCACTGGTATGGCCCCGAGGATGTAGACGCTCCCCTGGCCAGTGGATCGTTCCCCACCCACGGCATGGTCATCTCCCCCTGCTCCATTCATACCCTGTCGGCCATCGCCACGGGCGTCGCTTCCAACCTCATTCTGCGGGCCGCCGACGTCACCCTCAAGGAGCGCCGCCGGCTGATCCTGATGGTTCGTGAAAGCCCCTTTCACCTCGGCCACCTCCGCGCCATGCTGGCCTTGACCGAAATGGGCGCCATCATTGCCCCGCCCATCCCCAGCTTCTACCAGCGCCCTGAAACCATCCTGGACCTCGTGGACCACAGCGTCGATCGCGTTCTGGACTTGCTGGGCCTGCCCGCCCCGGACGCCAAACGCTGGGCTGGAACCTGATCGGTTACAATCGGAGGAGCGTGAAGAAAACCCAGCGAGTCGCCTTTCAAGGAGAACGAGGCGCTTTCAGCCACGAGGCCCTCCGCAGGCTGCTCCCACGCCGGGTCGAGGTGCTGCCCTGCCAGCGCTTTGAAGAAGTCTTCTTGCGGCTCAAGGACCGAACTGTCGGCGCCGCGGTCATTCCCATCGAGAACACCCTGGCCGGCTCGGTCCATGAGAACTACGATCACCTGCTCCACTTCGATTTCCGCATCGTGGCCGAGGCCAACGTTCGCATCAACCACCAACTGATTGCTCTGCCCGGAGTGCGCTTCCGGGGTCTCCGCCGCGTGTACTCCCACCCGGTAGCGCTCAATCAGTGCCTGGATTTCTTCGCGCGCCACCCGCACCTCGAGAAGGTCCCCTTCTACGACACGGCCGGCGCCGTCAAGATGATCCTCGAGCAGCGGCTCGCTGACGCCGCGGCCATTGCCTCTGCCGTGGCAGCCGAGATCTATGGCGCCCGCATCCTGAGGCGCTCCCTCGAAGACGACCGCCGCAACTTCACCCGCTTCTTCCTTCTGCGCCGGCCGGAAGATACCCCGCCCTTGCCTCGACCCGCCAGCCGCGACAAGGAATGGAAGACTTCCCTGGTGTTCTCCACGCGCAACGTCCCGGGCGCGCTGTTCCGGGCTTTGAGCGCCTTCGCCCTGCGGGATGTCAACCTCACCAAGATCGAATCCCGCCCCCTCCGCGGCAAGCCCTGGGAGTACCTCTTCTACCTGGATTTCCTGGGCCGTCTCGACGACTTCAAAGTCAAGAACGCCCTGGGCCACTTGGGCGAACTGGCGGACTTCCTCCGTGTCCTGGGCTGCTACCCCAGGGATTGATCAGACGCCCCGCCGGTTGCCGTACAGATCGATGTGCAGCCGGGGGCTGTAACGGAACCCTTCCCGTTTGCAGATTTCAACCAGCCACAGAGCCCGCTCGCGCAGCAGGGGGGCCTCGGTCCCTTCCGGCATCAGGATCACTTTGCCCCGCTCGGCGCCAATCTGCTCCAGCAGCGACTGGATCTCCGGCAGATCTTGCGGGCTCGCCACTACGAATTTGAGCTGGTACTCGTAAGCTGACGTCAGACGCTGGAGGATGTCCGGCTGGATCCGCAGACGCTCATGCTGCGCGGCCCAGCGCCCCTGGGGCGTCGAGTTCGACAGCTTCGGGCTGATGCTCATCAGATCGCAAGTCACCGCCGCGTACACCGTGCCCGCCGTCTCGATGGTGATATGCAGTCCAGCGCGACGCAGCTCCTGGCTGAGCGCCACGATTTCCGGCACGATCATCGGCTCCCCGCCGGTGATGACCACGTGCCGCGGCCCGTAGCCCACCACCTCGCTGACCACATCCGACACCGCAAGATCCTGCCCTTCCGGTTCCCAGGAAGCATAGGGAGTATCGCACCAGGCGCACCGCAGGTTGCAGCCGCTGGTCCGCACGAACACTGAAGGCGTCCCCACCAGCGAGCCTTCGCCCTGCACGGAATAGAAGATCTCGGCCACTCTCACCGGGCGTACTCCAGCGGGTCCCTCAGGCCCGCCTCCTGGAACCCTTTTAGACGCAGCAGGCAGGAATCACACTGCCCGCATGCCATGCCCGCCTCCTCCGGATCGTAGCAACTGTGCGTCAGGCCGAAATCCACCCCCAGGCTGGCGCCCAGCTTGACGATCTCCGCTTTACTGAGACCGATCAGCGGCGTATGGATCTTGATCGAGACGCCCTGTTCGACCCCCGCCCGGGTGGCCAGGTTCGCCATCCGCTCGAACGCCTCGATGTATTCCGGCCGGCAGTCCGGATAGCCCGAGTAGTCGATGGCGTTCACCCCCAGGAAAATGTCACAAGCCCCCAGCGCTTCGGCCCACGCCAGGGCGCAAGACAGGAACACCGTGTTCCGTGCGGGCACATAGGTAACCGGAATTCCCTGTCCCATCTCCGACAGGCTACGGCCCTTCGGTACCGCCAAATCGTCAGTCAGCGCCGAGCCGCCAACCGCCCGCAGGTCGATCCGCAGGATTACGTGCCGGGCCGCCCCCAAAGACCCTGCCACCCGCCTGGCGGCCTCCAGCTCGACTCGATGCCGCTGTCCGTAGTCAAACGACAGCGCGTAGCAGTCGAATCCCTCCCGCCGCGCCACCGCCAGGCAGGTCGCCGAGTCCAATCCGCCGCTCAGTAGACAGACTGCCTTCCGCCCCCTGCTCACTTCGGCAACCTCAACGCCAACCAGAAGCCAATGATGGGAAACCCCACCAGTACCATCAACGCCTGGTGGATCGAGTACAGGTCCGAGATCCGGCCCGTCAGCGGAATGAACACCAGACCCGCCATGCCCCAGGCAAACCCCATCATGAGCGCCGAGACCGTCCCCGCCTGCCCGGGCGCCAGCTCCTGCGCCATCACCACGTTCACCGGAATCGTAAACAGCAGGATCAGGCCCCCCACCAGCAGCCCCAGCACCGACAACAGGCCCTGGCTGAACAGGAACAGCGCCAGAAACGGCACCGAGGCGAGCATCGAAATCAGGATCACCACCCGGCCCCCGAATCGGTCCGCCAGATGCCCGCCCACAAAACCGCCGATCGCCCCAAACGTCAGGTACAGCGACAGGGTGTAGTTGGCCCTGGCTACCGTATACCCCCGCTCCAGGTGCAGATACAGGGGGATGAACTGGGCGAAGGTCACTTGCACGATCGAGCGGATAAACACCAGCGCATACAGGATCGCCAGCGGCTTCCAGACGCCCAAGAGGGGTCTCCAGTTCATCCTCGAAAGTACTTTAGATCTTCCTTGTGAACTCCAAGGAAGGAAAACTGCTAGCAAAGTAGAAATAACCAGGCCCGGAAGCGCCGCCCAGTAGCTTCTCTCCAAGCCCAGCCAGCCGGACAGTACCGAGAAGTAGGTCGGACCGAAAGCGAATCCTAGGGTCCCGGAACTGATAAAGATAGCCATTACCCGGGCCCGCTTCTCCTCCATCCCCAGGGCTGCCTTGGCCGAGGCCTGGGGATGAAAGGCCGCAATGCCCGCCCCGCCCAGCCACACCATCAGCACCAGCCAGCCATAGCCTGGGGCCAGTCCCAGCGACGAAATGAATACCCCCGCCACGGCCGGTCCCAGCGCCGTGAACAGCCGGGTCGGAAACCGGTCCGAGAGGTACCCATAGGCCAACTGCATCACCGAAGAGGAGAACACCAGCAGGCCCCCCAGAATCCCGGCGTCGGTGAGCGTCATTCGGAACTGGCGCACCAGCAAAGGCTGCAAGGCCCCCAACGCACCCGAGTAAAGATCCACGCAGAAATGCCCGCAGGACAACAGCATCAGCGACAGCAGCCCGGCGCGCGCCACGCGCGCCTCCCTGGCTGATGTCTCGGGTTCGACAACCACGTCACTGGAACGCATCTGCGGGACTTTCTGGTATTATATGACGCCGGTGGCCCTCCGCTTTTTTCCTCTATGCCTGCTTCTGCTTCCTCCCGGCACAGCAGCCGCCGGGCTGGCCGAACAAGCCCGATCCGTGCTGGCCCGCATCGAAGGCCGCATTGCCCTTCAAGGGCTCTCCAAACCGGTCGAAGTCTTGCGGGACCGCTGGGGCGTTCCTCACATCTATGCCCTGACCGCCCAAGACCTGTTCTTCGCTCAAGGGTTCGTGACCGCTCAGGACCGCCTCTACCAGATGGAGATGTGGCGGCGCACCGGGGCTGGCGAGCTAGCCGAAGTCTTCGGGCCGAGCTACCTCGAGCGCGACCGCTTCGCCCGCCTGGTGCGCTACCGCGGCGATATGACCGCGGAATGGCAGAGCTACGCCCCCGATACCCGCGCTATCGCCGAAGCCTTCGCCCGGGGAGTGAATGCCTACATCCGCCTCTGCGGAGACGGGCTGCCCATCGAGTTTCAGCTACTGGGCTTCCGGCCCAGCCAATGGAAGGCCGAGCACTCCCTGCTGCGCATCGCCGGTCTGCTCATGACCAGGAACTCCAGCCAGGAGATTGCGCGCGCCGAACTGGTGGCCAAGCTGGGTCTTGACGCTGCCATGAAGTACCTCCCCACAGATCCGCCCAGAACCCCCGAGATCGACCCGGAACTCCCGCTCGAGGGTCTCGACTCGCGCGTCCTGGCCGGCTATCGCGCGGCCGTAGCCGTACCCACTTTGTGGCACGAAGGCAGCAACAACTGGGTAGTCAGCGGCGCGTTGACCGCCACCGGAAAACCGCTCCTCGCCAACGACCCGCATCGCCCCATCCTGCTGCCCTCGCTGCGGTACGTTTCGCACCTGGTAGCGCCGGGCTGGAATGTCATCGGGGCCGGCGAACCCGCCATCGCCGGGATCGCCACCGGCCACAACGAGCGGGTCGGTTTCGGAATCACCATCGACGGTTACGACCAGGTAGACCTCTACATCGAGAAGACCGATCCGCAGAACCCAAACCGTTACCTCTACAAGGGCCGATGGCTGGAAATGCGGATCGAGCGCGAGAGCATCCACGTCAAGGGCCGGCCAAAACCCGTCGAGGTGGAGCTGAGATTCACCAGGCATGGTCCCGTCATCTATGAAGACCGTGCAAGAACCGCGCTGTGGCTCTGCGCTGGGCCGGGAGCGAGCCGGGCACGCGCCGGCTATTTCGGCAGTCTTTCGCTGGACCGTGCCCGCAACTGGCAGGATTTTCTTGCCGCCCTGGATCGCTGCAAGGTGCCCGCCCTTAACTACGTCTATGCTGACGTAGACGGTAACATCGGCTGGGTGGCGGCGGGCCTGGTCCCGGTGCGCCAGAACTGGAGCGGTCTTCTGCCGGTGCCCGGCCACAGCGGGCGCTATGAGTGGGAGGGCTTCCTGTCCCTCAGAGACCTGCCCCGGACCTTCAATCCCTCCACTCACTACGTGGCCACGGCCAATCACAACATCCTCCCCAAAGGGTACCCCTACGTGGTCGGATTCGAGTTCGCCGCGCCGTTCCGCTTCCAGCGCATCCACGAGGTTCTGAGCGCAAGAAAGAAGTTCACTGTCGAGGACTTCCAGAGACTCCAGCACGACGAGACCTCTCTCCCAGCGCGCCGCCTCCTGGCCATGTTGCCTGCCCGCGACCGTTCCGCTGCCTTCAAGTTGCTCGAAGAACTGGGACGGCGTGCTGTCGAAAGACTCCGGCCCCGCCGCCTTGTTCGAGCTATGGATCCGGGAACTGCCGGCCCAATACGCCCAATCCCAGGTGGCCCCGGCAGCGCGCTCATTGGTCCTGCGCCACCTTGCTTCTCCCACCCTGTTGCGGCTGTTGGAAAACCTGCCTGCCGCAACTCGCGCTCGCATCCTCAACGAGTCGCTCGAAGCCGCCAGCACCCGAGCCCGCGCGCTGCTGGGCGAGGACGTCAAGACGTGGCGCTGGGGACGTCTGCACACCATCTTGCTGCGTCACCCGCTTTCTGACACCGAAGAGCGCAGCCGCGTCTTCGACCTAGGGCCGGTCGAGCGCGGTGGGGACGCCAATACACCCAATGCCACCAGCGGCTCGGGTTTACGCCAGCAAAACGGCGCATCCTACCGCCATATCCTGGACCTGGCAGACTGGGACCGCTCCGTCTTCACCAGCGTACCGGGCCAATCCGGCCAGCCCGGCAGCCCGCATTACGCCGACCTGCTGCCCCTTTGGGCGGAAGGCAAGTATGCGCTGCTCCCCTTCACCCGCCAGGCCGTCGAGAAACTCACCCGCCAGCGCCTGCTCCTCGAACCGGCTTCCGAGCCGCGACCGTAAGGGAGCGGTACCCCGAAACCCAGTCTGCTATCGTGGGTTAGAGAATCTATGCGGGCTTTGTCAGCATTCGTCGTTCTGATCGGCATTTGCCTGGCTCAGGTCCCGCCCACCGGGCCGGTGGTCAGCCCGCGCGGGGTCGTCAACGCCTTCACCCAGCAGCCGGCGCCCTCCGTCGTAGCGGCTGGGGGTATCATTCACATCACTGGGTTCAACCTCGGCCGCCGGCGGGCGCAAAAGCCACCGGCACGCCGCTGCCGACCCAGCTTGGTGACCCGCCCGTCGAGGTGCTCATCGACGGGAAGCCCGTCCCCTTGTTCTCCGCCAGCCCCGAGCGGATTGTCGCCCAAGTCCCCTTTGAGACCGATCCCGGCTTAGCCCAGGTGGTGGTCCGTCGCGGGGGAGCCGAGAGCCGGCCGGCGCGCATTGTTGTCTCGGCCTTGCTTCCTTCCGTGCGCACCGCGGGAGACACGGGCTACGGCGAGGTGGCGGGTACTCTGTCGGGCCGGACGCTTACCGTCCCCGTTAGTGGCCTGGGGCCGAGTCAACCCATGGTCGAGTCCGGCGAGGCCGGACCGGCAGACCCGCCCGCCAGGCCCCGCGTGGCTCTCGAGGCCTACATCGGGGGCCTGCCCGCTAACCTGAATGCCGCGCTTTCCAAAGATCGCGTCGGCGAGTTCGACGTCAACATCCAGGTACCCGTTGGATCCCAGCCGGGCGATGTCGTCACCTTGCTGGCGCGAACCCGTACTGCCGTCCAGGCCGCCAACCGCGCCACCTTTCAGAGGCTCACCAATGCCCACGTCCAGCTCATCCCCCTGCCGGATGGCGCCCCGGAGTTCCACAATCTGCTGACCTCCGATCTGAATGGGAACTACCTGATTGCCACCGCCGAGCGCGATGACAGCGGCTGCTACCTCGCCTACCTGTTCGACGCGGTTAATAAGAAGGCATCCAAGATCGACAGTTGCCTGACCGCCGCTAACAAGAATGCCCAGACCCCGGTGATCGCAGCCCGGGACGGCTCAGGGCTGGCCGCGCTGATCGGCCCGCCAGAGGGCGAGGCGCCCGCCGGCGTCAGCTCGAAAGTGCAGATCTTCAACCCCGGCAAGGACAGCATTGTGGTTGACCTGGGTGCCCCGGCTTCAAACCTCGTAGCCGGTGCGGGCGGTGATTTCCAGGCCGTGATTCCCGGCACGCCGCCCCATGTCGCCCTTATCGATGCGCTGACCGGCGAAGTGACAGAGGCGGCGGGCGCGGCAGGCGGTGGCCAGCCCGCCGCAGTTCTGGTTCCCAAAATCGACCTCGGCGATGGGCTCACACAGGTCCTCTTCGTGCTGTCCCCGGCGCAGGGTGTTATCGCGGTCATCGTGGCCGACGATGCCGATCAGCCTAAAAGGGCCAAGGTCGCCCTCCTCAATGCCAGAGGGGAAGTCCAGGGATCCAAGGATTTCCCGGATGGCTGGGTCCCTCTGGTCGCACCCCGCGCGCCCGAATTACCCGGTGCCCAGCCGGGAGGTGCTGCCCTGCCGGCCGCCGCTGCCGCCACCCTCCGGCGCATAATTGTCACCTTCGACGCCGAAGCCCGCACTCTTTACGTACTCGCCAAAGCCAGCGAAAACTCCAAGCATGGCCTGGTAGCCTTTGCACTCGAAAGTTCCCCGGCCAAGCTCATCCCCTTTCCCGAGACCTGGTTCGCCGCAGCCTGTTCGCCCAGCATCCCCTTCTTCAACCTCGAGCTGTCACGCAGGCTCGCCTTCCTGGGCAGCAACGTCGCCGAGACACAAGTCAAGGACCCCTGCCCAGGCCTTGGCTTCGTTCTCTTCGATCTGGATAAGCAGACCACCGGCGCCGTCGCTCTGCCCGGCCAGGGGCAGTTTGATGCCGACCCCGCCGCCTCCGGGGATGTGAACGACTTCATCTACGGCACCAACACCGATCCTTCCCGACGCAATACCGCCGACACCCTCTATGTGCTCGACAGCGTGACTGCCTCCAGCTTCCGCATGGATCTTCCGCCGGGCATCACCAGCTTCGCCAACCTGAATCCGGTTCCTCAGATGAACGCGCTGATCGGTCTGGCCATGAACCGCGCTGCCGGCGACGCAGGCTTCGTGTACTTTGATCTGGACCGCGCCGAGGCCAAGGTTCTGCCCACCCCGGAGGGCTTCTCCCAGGTCAACTTGATGGGCATTTTCCCCACCACGCGCAAACTGGTGGCACGCGGGAACAGGACCGGCGGAGCGGGTTTCCAATACTTGATCTATGATCTGGCGAGCGGCGATTTGCTGATGCCGCCAAACCCTGAGGGCGTGGCTTCCGTCGGTGCGGCGCCCCCGCGGGCCGGCCAGCCAGCAGCTCCCGGAGGTGCAGCACCCGGCGGTACGCCCGCCCCTGCCACGGTGGCCGCCGTCCTCCAGCGCGCCAATCCCAAGGCCAACAGCGTCGCTGCGGTCGCTTTCGATAGCAGGGGCAGACAGGTCGGAGTCATGGTCCTGCGCGTGCCCTAATTGAGAATCCGGTTCATCACCTCGACTCCTCTCACCGCCGCCCAGGGCAGCGGCACTTTCGCCGGCATTCACACCCTGGCCCGCGCTCTGGAAGCCCTGGGCGTCACCATAGACCTCGTCACCCCGAGACTGCGCTTCCCCATCTACACCCTCACCCGCCTCTGGTTCAACCAACAGCTTCTCCATCGGCAGCACGGCCCCTGTGATGTGACCGTGGGCTTCGACATGGATGGCTATCGCATCGCCGGACGATCCCGCACCCCGCACGTCGCCTCCATCAAGGGCGTCATCGCCGATGAGATGCGTTTCGAACGCGGTCTTACCCGCCGGACCATGGCCCTCCAGGCCGCCTGCGAACGCACCCACGTCCGCCGCGCTGCCTTGGTAATGACCACCAGCCAATACGCCGCCCGCCGCCTCAGCGAGCTGTATGGATCCCGTCAGATCAGCATCGTCCCGGAGTTGATCGACCTGGCCGGCTGGCAGGAACTCTTCTCTCGGAATCCGTGCGCGCCAGATCCCCATAGGTTCACGCTGCTGTGCGTATGCCGCTTCTACCCACGCAAACGACTGGGGCTGCTGTTGGGGGCCGCGGCACGGTTGCGAGGCGAAATACCAGGCCTGGAAGTGCACATCGTAGGCGGTGGCCCGGAAGCTCGGAAACTACGCCGAATCTGGCGCGAAAACCGGCTCCAGCAAACCGTCCGCTGGCTGGGCGACGTCTCGCAGTCAGATCTCGCACGCGAATATAATTGCTGCGATGTCTTCTGCCTGCCCAGCGTCCAGGAGGGCTTCGGGATCGTGTTTCTGGAAGCCATGGCGGCGGGCAAGCCCATCGTCGCCGCCCGCGCCACCGCCGTCCCGGAAGTGCTCCCGCAAGGCCTGCTGGTCGAGCCTGACAACGAACAGGCCCTGGCCGAAGCCATCCAGCGCCTCTACCGAGAGCCTGCGTTGCGCTCGTCTCTCGCCGAAGCAGGCCGCCGCGTGGTCGCGCAGTTCGATGCGCCGCAAGTGGCCAGATTGTTCCTCACCGAGATCGAAAACTTGCTTTCCCGCTCACCGCGCCGCAGCCGGTAGTGCCGGCTTGTAGATCGCAGCAACCACAATCCCCGCGACAATCATCTCGGCCAGACTGAAAACAACGAAGCACTCGACAGCAAGCGATTCGGGAATCGCTATCATCATGTACGTGGCGAATGCCATGCGGAGGCCAGTGTACAAGCCAATAATCAGCCCGAATCGCGCCCCCTCCATGATGCCCTTCCCTTCGTAACCTCTGCTGTAGATGCAGGTAAACAAGAACAACACGATGAACCCGACGACGCACATTGGCTCACGGCTTCGCGGCTGACGCCGAGGCGCCTGGCTATCCCGGCTTGCGAAATGCCTTTCTGAAAGAGCTTTCCGGCTTTGCGCCGGCGGCGCTCCAGAACCGTTCGATTCCGATGGGATGATGGGAGGACATGAGGTTGCTGCTTCATGTCTTTCCATGATCTCACCGCTACCTGCGTTATCAAGGTAATACGCGAAGGTCAATAGCCTGCCAAGGTAGCGTTACAGAGAAGACGCTCCCTTCTCCGATCCGGCTCTCGACCGAAATGCCGCCTCCGTGTGATTGCGCGATCCACTGGCCGATTGCCAGGCCCAAGCCCGCGCCTCCCATTTCGCGGCTACGGGCCTGGTCCGCGCGGTAGAAGCGCTCGAAGATGTGGGGCAGATCGGCTTCGGAGATTCCTTCCCCGTTGTCCTTCACACGAAAACGCGCTTCTGTGGAGTCCGCATGGAGATCGAGTTCTACCTTGTCGCCCGGCACGCTGTATTTCACCGCGTTGTCGAGGAGAATCAGTGCGAGACGTCGCAACGCCTGTGCGTTGCCCAAGACCGTCACAGGGGCTTCGGGAAGTGAAGAGAGGACTTCCACATCCTTGGCGGCCGCCAGGATCTGCGCCTGCCTGACGGCGTCCTGCAACGGCTCGCGCAGGTCGAGTCTCTGCAATTCGATTTTCTCCTGTCTGGCGTCGGCGCGAGCCAGCGTCAGCAGGTTCTCGATCAAGCCGGTGGTGCGCTCGGATTCCTGGAGGATCTGTCCCAAGGCTTCCTCGTACTCCTCGGCGGGCCTCTTCTTGCGAAGTGCGATTTCGGCTGTGGCCCGGACCAAGGCAACCGGGGTCCGCAGTTCGTGCGAGGCATCGGCGGTAAACTGCGTCACACGCTTGAACGCAGCGTTCAGGCGGTCCAACATCTCGTTAAGGGTTTCGGAGAGGCGCTGGAGTTCATCGCCAGTATTCAGCACTTCGAGCCGACTCTCGATGTTGTGGGCGCTGATTGACTTGGCATCCTTGATAATCGCGTCTACCGGAGCGAGAGCGCGACGGCTCATCCAGTAGCCGCCGAGGGAGGCGACCAGGAGAGCGGCAGGCACCAGCAGCGACAGCGCCCAACGATAGCGGTTCAGCGCCTCGGCCAGCTCATCCACGGACGCTGCGACCTGCACCGTATATGGTTGCCCGCGAACCAGCACCTTGCGGGACAACAGACGCAGCAACGTCTTCTGGACCGTTCTCACCTCGTACCGGCCCTGTTCGGGGAGTCTGTCCGGCATGAGAATTGGTACGTCGTTGTCGGCGAGCGGCGACGAGCGATACAGCCAGCTACCTTTTCCATCACAGACCTGGAAGAGGTCGCCGCCCGGTCCAAGAACGGAGTGCTCACGAAACTCTTGTCGGATCTCGTCCAGAGAGAGGGCTTCGATCTGCACCTCCATGAATCGCCGGACGCCACTGACACGGTCTCGCAGGCTGTCATCCACCGACTCGTAGAGGCTTCGCCGCATGATCAGCCACGTTCCGATGCCGAAAGCAATCAACGCCAGCAGCAGGACCGAAAAATACCAGGAGGTGAGCCGAAAGCGTATTGATCGCGGCATCATGATTCGGATCCCTCCCGCAGCGAGTAGCCGACTCCCCGAACGGTTTGAATCAGCTTCTTTTCCCGGCGGTCATCCACTTTTCCGCGCAGCAGGCGGATGAAGGCATCCAGCGTGTTGTTCTCGATCTCCTTGTCGAACCCCCAGACGGCTTCGATCAAAGTGTTCCGTGAGACCACGTGGCCGGCGTGGCGCATGAGGTAATCGAGCAGGTTAAACTCCGTCCGGGTCAGAGCGATCTTGTCCGCGCCTCGAAATACCTCGTGCGTCGCCGGAACCAGAACAAGATCCGCAACCTGAAGCTGTTGAGGCTGGAGGGTGGGTCCGCGGCGAATGATCGCCCGGAGGCGGGCCAGCAAAACTTCGAAAGAGAACGGCTTTGTGAGGTAGTCGTCGGCGCCGAGGTTCAAGCCTCTCACGATGTCGGATTCGGCGTCACGTGCCGTCAACATGAGAATTGGCGTCTGCCTCCGGTTCTGCCGAAGCTGCCGAGCGATCTCAAAACCATTCAGGCCAGGAAGCATGAGGTCCAGGAGAATGGCATCGAAGTCGTAGTTCTGGGCGGTCGCCAGGCCGGCATGCCCGTCCAATTCCAGGGTGACTACGTACCCCTCCTCCTGCAGCCCCTTCCGCAGGAGTTGCGCCATTCGCCGCTCGTCTTCGATGACCAGTACGCGCATTTGAGCCTGACGGGCTGTGCCCATCTTATCCCAGGTATACCGGGCAAACCTGTAGATCACCTGAAATTCGGGCTGCGGCATTTTCAGGAGAATTTCAGGTTGCTTTATTAAGATACAAGTAATGGATCGAATGATGCCCGGCATCGCGCTCCTGTTCTTCGTGTCGGCGTCCGCCCTTTCCGGCGCCAGCGGAGTGACTCTCACGGGGACAGTCGTTGATCCAAGCGGATCCAGAGTGGTGGATGCCCGCGTCCTCCTACGAATGCCGGATGGGACCGAACGTGCCGGTGACCGGATGGAAGATCCCGGTGCGTTCCTTTTTGCCGACCTGCCACCCGGATCGTACGAAGTGGTAGTGGCGCGCGAGGGATTCAAGACGTCCACCTCAAGGGTGCGCATCGGCAACCGGGGGCTGAACCCGCTTCGAATCCGGCTGGCGCTGGCTGACCTGAGCCAGGAGATAACAGTCGATGATCTTGCCACGAAGCTGAATACCAGTGTGAGCGACAACCTGGATGTGGTGGCGCTCAAGCGGACGGACCTGGACAATCTGCCAACCCTTGGGCAGGACCTGGTGGGCACTGCTGCCCGCTTTCTTGACGCGGCGTCTCTAGGATCGGGAGGCGCGACAATCGTTGTGGGCGGCATGCCGACCTCGGAGAAGGGCGTTTCGGCGTCGGCTATCCAGGAAGTGCGCATTAACCAAAACCCCTATTCCACCGAGTTCGGCCGCCCGGGCCGTGGAAGAATTGAAATCATCACGTCGCCGGGAGGGCCGGATTACCACGGCACGTTCAACTTTCTTTTCCGGGACTTCAGACTGGACGCCCGTAACGCATTCGCGGTCATTCGGCCAGAGGAGCAGCGCGAGATCTTCGAGGGCTCGTTCACAGGGCCCGTTGGCAACAGCAAACGAACGTCGTTTCTGATCAGCGGCAATTGCGAACGGTTCGATCTTCAGTCTGTGATCTATGCGCGGACGCTCTCTGGTGACGTACGAGAGAACTTCCCGAGGCTCGAGCGCAACAGATTTGTGTCGGGCCGGTTGAATCATCAGTTGACCGAAAAGCACCAGTTGTCAACTCGGTATGAGTTCACGGATGAGGTCACAAATGGTGTCGGGCCGGGCGGGTTCGCGTTGCCGGAGACTGCGGCGGACTCCTCGAACCGTGAGCACCACGTCTATGTTCAGCTCCGCTCCGTTCTCACGCCGAGGTTGATCAACGAATTGCAGACCCGCAGCGGCCATCATTACAACCCTACGATCAGCAGGCTTGGTGGAGTACCCCGCATCCTGACGCTGGATGCATTTACCGGAGGCGGCGGGCAGGCTGATCGCTTGTCGACGGAAACTCATATCCAGTTCCACGAAGTCCTCACTTGGTCATCCGGTAAGCACTTGGTGAAAGCCGGCGTGTCTTCGCCTGACATCAGCCGGCGAGGCGAGAACGATCACACGAACTTTGTTGGGGCGTTCTATTTCTCGTCCCTCGACGACTACAGTGCAGGCCGCCCCTACTCGTTCATCCAGCAGCGTGGAGATGGCCGTCTTGCGATCTGGCAGCGGGAACTGGGCATCTTTCTCCAGGATGACTTCAGGCTGAGGACCAACCTTTCCGTCGGGTTTGGCCTGCGCTGGGATTGGCAAAACTACTTGGGTGACTACAACAACTTCGCGCCCCGCCTTTCGTTTGCTTATTCGCCGGGCTCGAACAGAAAGACCGTCTTGCGCGGCGGCGCCGGTTTCTTTTATGACCGCACGGGGTGGCGCGCAATCGCCGATACAATCCGCTACGATGGCCATCGGCTCCGGGAGATCGTGATCACCAATCCGGGTTTCCCGAATCCATACCCTCCGGGCGGCTCTCCCACCAGCCAACCGCCGAACATCGTGCAGTTTGCGCCTGGTATCCGATCGCCTTACACCCTCCAGTTCAGCTTCGGAACCGAGACTCAGGTGGCCAAGCAGATCACGGTCGCGATCAACTACATCGGCGCCAGGGGCGTCAAATTGTATCGTTCGCGCGATGTAAACGCGCCGTTTCCTTCGTTCGTGTCAAGGCCTGATCCGGGGATCGGCGTCCTGCGCCAGTACGAATCGTCGGGCGGGCAGTGGAGCCACGCCGTGGAATTGACCACCCGGGGGAGAGTCAATCAATACCTCACCGGGACCGCACAGTATGTGCTGGGGCGCACGAAGAACGACACAGGCGGGATCAGCGCGTTCCCTGCAAACAACTGGGACCTCACCGGCGAGTGGTCGCGTGCGGACTTCGACCAGCGGCACCGCGTCAACCTGGCGGGCACTCTGAAGGCGTCGAAGTGGATCAATCTGGGCGTCCTGTTTTCGGCTAACTCTGGGCGGCCGACCAACGTAACATTGGGAAAGGATCCGAACCGAGACGGATACGCCAACGACCGTCCGTCAGGCACACCGAGGAACAGCGCGGAGGGACCCGGCGGGGCGACTTTGGATGCGCGCTGGGGACACGATTTCGTCCTGGACCGCAAGAGGGGCGACAAGGGGCCGGCCTTGACTACCGCACTGGAAGCATTCAACGTCTTGAACCGTGTGAACTACATCTCTTTCGTCGGAACTCTGAGTTCCCCGTTCTTCGGCCAGCCGGTGTCGTCCGCGCCGGCGCGGCGGGTGCAGATTTCCCTCCGGTTGAGACTCTGAAGCCGATGGCCCACGATGCAGAACACGGGCGACTGTTTGCCATCCAGAGGAGTAAGATTCCGGTGAAGCTCATTTTCTTTCTACTGGCCTTCCTATTGGCTTCGTCTCTAGCCTTGGCCCAGACGGGGTCGTTGCGCGGCCAGATCACCGACGAGAGCGGCGCTGTCATTCCCGCTGCCAGAGTCACGCTGAACGGGCCATCCGGGCCGGTCAAGACCACAACGGCCGCCGGTGACGGGTCGTATGCGTTCACCGGCCTGCGGCCCGGTAACTACACTGTGATGGCGTCCGCACCGGATCTGGTTCTTCCGCAACCGGCGAAGATCGCACTGAAATCCGGCATCCAGACACTGAACCTCCAGTTGACGGTGGCGCCGACCAGGCAGCAGACGACTATCCAGGAGAACGCCGGCCCGACCGTCTCAGCCGACGCTTCCAGCAATGCCAGCGCGGTAGTTCTGCGCGGCGACGACCTCCAGGCGTTGGCCGACAACCCCACCGACCTCGCGGCGGACCTGCAAGCGCTGGCCGGACCGTCGGCAGGCCCCAGCGGCGGCTCCATCTTCATCGACGGACTCAGCGGCGGCCAGCTTCCGTCGAAAGAGTCCATCCGCGAGATCCGGATCAACCAGAATCCCTTCTCCCCCGAGTACGACAAGCTCGGTTACGGACGCATCGAGATCTTCACCAAGCCTGGATCGGACAAGTTCAAAGGGGCGGCCTACTACAACTTCGCCGACGAGTTCTGGAACTCGCGCAATCCTTACGCCGCGCGAAAGGCGCCGTTTCAGCTTCACGAATACGGCGGGAGCCTGAGCGGTCCAATCGGCAGGCGAGCCTCCTTCTTCCTCGATATCCGGCGCGATGCGATCGACAACGGCGCCATCATCAACGCGATCACGCTCGATCCGGAAACGCTCGGCATTGTCAACCCATTCACAGACGTGTTTCGAGTGCCGCAACGGCGCGTCAGCGTCAGTCCGCGCATTGACTATCAGCTCAACACCAACAACACGCTGACGGCCCGCTACGCATTCACGCGCGCCGACGTCCGCGACTCTGGCATCGGCAGCTTTAACCTGGTCTCCCGCGGCTACCATTCCCTGAACACCAGCCAAACGGCGCAGATCACCGAGACCGCTGTGCTGGGGACGAACGTCGTCAATGAGACGCGCTTTCAGTTTTTCCGTGTCGAAAGTTCAACCCTTGCCAACAACATGAGCCCGGCGATTCAGGTCATGGGATCATTCAACGGCGGCGGCGCACAGGTGGGCCGTTCGCTTCAAACGCAGAACAACTACGAGTTTCAGAACTACACGTCCGTTGTACGGGGCTCGCACGCCTTGAGGTTCGGTGTCCGCCTGCGGGGCGAGACCGTGGACACCGTCTCGCCGCAGAACTTCGGCGGCACATTCACGTTCGGCGGCAGTCTCGCGCCGGAACTCGACGCCAATGATCGCCCCGTGCTGGACCCTTCCGGACGGCCAGTGCTGGCGAACATCAAGTCCATCGAGCGCTATCGCCGGACGCTGCTGTTTCAGCGGATGGGGCTTACGGTCGCGGAGATCCGCGCGATGGGAGGCGGCGCCACGCAGTTCAGCATCAACGCCGGTAAGCCGGCGCTCTCGGCCAGCCAGATCGATCTGGGAGCCTTCGTGGGCGACGACTGGCGGGTGCGAGGGAACCTCACGTTGAGCCTCGGCCTGCGGTACGAAACCCAAACCAACATCCACGACTGGCGCGATTTCGCACCGCGGCTCGGCCTCGCCTGGGCGCCGGGCGCGCAAATCCGGGAAATCTCGTCCGAAGAGCGTTATCCGTGCCGGATTCGGGATGTTTTACGATCGCTTCAGCCTCGGGAACACCATAACGGCACTGCGCTATGACGGTGTCCTTCAGCAGCAGTACGTGGTTACCAGCCCGGACTTCTTTCCGGCTGTCCCCCAGATTTCTTCCCTGCCGGCCTTGCAGTCTACGCAAACGATTCAAAAGGTCAGTTCCAGGCTTCGCGCACCGTACCTCACACAGTCCGCCGTCGGTTTCGAACGGCAGTTGCCGTTCAATACTACGGTCGCAATCACCTACGCCAACACCCACGGGTTGCACATCCTACGTTCGCAGGACATCAACGCGCCCTTGCCGGGGACCTATGACCCGCAGGTGCCGGGTAGTGGCGTGTTTCCGTTTGGGAACCCAGGCCCGGTTTTCCTGATGGAATCTTCCGGCCTGTACAACCAGAATCAGTTGATCACGAACGTCAATTCCAGGGTGAACCAGAACGTCTCCCTGTTCGGCTCTTACCTGGTGAACCGCGCCATGAGCAGCACAGACGGCTTGGGCACATTTCCGGCGAACCCATACAGCTTCGCGGGCGAGTACGGCCCGGCGGCAACCGACGTCCGCCACCGCGTATCGCTGGGCGGGTCGATCAACACCAAGTGGGATGTCCGTCTCAATCCGCTGCTGGTAATCGACTCCGGCCCTCCGTTCGACATTACCGTCGGCCGCGATCTCTACGGCACCACGCTTTTCAACGGCCGGCCGGGTATCGCGACGGACCCGAGCAAGCCTGGTCTGGTGCCGACCGTGTACGGCTTGCTCGATCCCAACCCGACGCCGGGTGAAGCCATCCTGCCGCGCAATTACGGGCGGGGACCGGGCTCGATCACGCTGAACCTGCGCGTAGGAAAGACGTTCGCGTTCGGCTCAGGGGAGGGACACGAGGCTCCGTCGAACATACCGGGTGGCGGCCCTCAACGTCGCGACAACACTGGTGTCTTCGTTACGGGAGGAGGTGGCCAGGGCGCCCCGGCGCGGACAAGCCGCCGCTACAACCTGACCATCTCGATGTCGGTCCGCAATGTACTGAACCACACAAACCCCGGACCGATCATCGGCAACATTACCTCGCCACTGTTCGGCCAAGCCAACCAACCGGCGGGCAGCGGCGGCTTTGGCGGCTTCTCGGAAGCCGCGAACAACCGGCGCCTGGAACTCCAGACGCGATTCACTTTCTGAGGGTCGCAAGATGACAAGATTCGGATGCCAGTGGATGAGCGGGCTGATGTTGTTGTTGGGCTGGACGGCGCTGCTCCAGGCCCAGGGCGGTTCCGCCGTCCGTCCCATCGGGGCGATCACAGCGATTGACGCCGCCGCCAGGCGAATCACGATCAAGACGGACGCCGGGCCCCAGATGAGCGTCCAGTTTGGGGAAGCCACTCGCTTCCTTCGGGTAGCTCCGGGCGCAAAGGACCTCACGGGCGCGGCGGCGATCCCGGCATCGGCTTTGTCGGTGGGAGACCGTATCTTGGCCCGCGGCGCAAACGGCGGTGATCCAAATACGCTCGTGGCCGACAGCATCATCGTCATGAGCAGTGCCGACATCGAGAAGAAGCAAGCGGCTGAGCGGACCGATTGGGAACAGCGCGGAGTGGGAGGCATCATCACCGCCTTGAACCTCGCCTCCCTGGAGATCACGATCCGCGCGCACACCGCCGCCGGCACAAAGCCGGTCGTCGTTGCGCTGGCCTCCGGCGCCGTGCTTCGCCGGTATGCACCGGATTCGATCAGGTTCAGCGACGCCCGGCTAAGCCGGTTCGAAGACCTGAAGGTTGGCGATCAGGTCAAGGCGCGGGGAACCAGCAGCGAAGATCACGCGCGCTTCACGGCCGAAGAACTGGTTTCCGGCTCGTTCCGCAATCTCGCCGCCACAGTGGTCGCGGTGGATGCCGGCCGGAGCACCCTACAGATCACTGACCTGGCCACCAGCCGCCGTCTAGAGGTGAGGGTCAGCCCCGACTCCACGTTACGGAGGTTGACGCCCTCCGCCGCGCAAATGCTCGCAACGCGTATTTCGGGTGGCAGCGCGCCCGGCGCAGGGCCACCGCAGTCGATGATCGATGCGCAGCCGCCCTTGAGCCTGGCGGATCTCAAACCAGGCGAGGCGGTCGTTGTTTCCAGCACAAACAGCGGCGACCCCTCCCAGGCGACTGCCATTACGCTTCTTGCCGGAGTCGAGCCGTTGTTGAGGGCCTCGTCGCGAGGTGGTCGCGGGGTGGACATCGGCTCATGGAACCTCGATCTCAACATGAACGTAAACTCGCCGTGAGTTTCGGACATGAAAGGCGCGCCGGGATAACATCGGACGGGAGGGGCATTTGACTGGGCCGACAACAACTCCATACTCCCTGCGCAATCTGGTGCTCTATTTTCTTCGCCTGGGTTCCTTGGGATTCGGCGGTCCGATCGCTTTGGCCGGGTACATGCAACGCGACCTGGTCGAAGATCGGCAGTGGATCACGAAGGAGGAGTACGTGCAAGGGCTGGCGCTCGCACAGCTCGCGCCAGGCCCTGTGGTCATCACGGTCGGGTTCATCGGGTATCTGGTCGCAGGTCTCGGCGGTGCTGTGGCGGCCGCCCTTGGCGTCTTCCTGCCCTGCTACCTCCTGGTGGTTCTTCCGGCGCCATACTATCGCCGGTTCGCCAACAACCCAAAGATCAAAGCCTTCATCAGCGGCGTCACCGCGGCGGCCACGGGAGCTATCGCCGGTGCCGCCTTTGTTCTGGGCAAGCGCGCGATCATCGACATCCCAACCGGTCTCATCGCGCTCGTTACCCTCGCTATCCTGTTGAAGACGCGCAAGGTGCCGGAACCGATCGTAATCATTGCAGCCGGTGTAGCCGGCCTCTTGTTGCGGCAATTTCATACGGTGTAGACGCGATTCGCGCGCTTTCAGGTGAATTTCAGATTGGCGGATCACAATGGGCTCATGAGCCTGAGGAGTTCACGGACAGTGCTGACTCTGGGTTTGGCACTGTGTCTCGCGACGCAGGTACCGGCGGCGATTTCCGAGCAGCAGCGCGCACGAATCGACCAGATCACCGGCGCGAAGGGGGTCTACACACCCGGCGAGGATGTCTACAAGGTCAGTTTCCCGCGCGCCGATGTCAGAGTGGCCGTCGAGGCCCGGGGGATGCACCCGTTTCTGGGACTCACCTCCTGGGCCGCGTTTACGTCGGACGCCCATCAGGCCGCCATGGTGATGGGGGATCTGGTGCTGTTCGAGGATGAAGTGAGTCCCGTGATGTCTGCGGCGCTGGACAATGGACTCGAGGTGACGGCTCTCCATAACCACTTCTTCTTTGAGAATCCGCGCGTGATGTTCATGCACATTGGCGGTAGCGGCGCCGTGGAACAACTGGCGTCGGCAGTTCGCAAAGCGCTGGACAAGGTGAAGGAAATCCGTTCGGCCGCAGCCGTGCCGGCCACACGCTTTGCCGGGCCGGCGATCCCGGAGACCAACTCCATCGACGCCTCCGTCATCGACAAAATCCTGGGCGTCAACGGGCAGGCAAACGCCGGCATGTACAAGGCGGTCATTGGTCGAAAGGCTTCGATGCATGGCCGGGAAGTCGGTAATCAGATGGGCATCAATACCTGGGCAGCCTTCTCCGGCGCCGACGACAACGCCGTGGTCGATGGCGACTTCGCCATGCTGACGTCCGAAGTTCAGGCGGTCCTGAAATCGCTGCGCGGTTCAGGCATCAACATCGTCGCCATCCACAACCATATGACCCAGGAAGAACCGCAGTACATCTTTCTGCACTATTGGGGCAAAGGGCCCGCCGCCGCCCTGGCCAAGGCTCTCAAGGCGGCTCTGGACACTCAAAAGAACTGAATGGACTCTACCATGAAAGCTCTCCCTGTACTTCTTCTGGTTCTCGCCGCTGCCATCTGTTGCGGCGCGCAAACGATCAACTTTGACTCGGCAGCCGTTGGCTCCGTCCCCGCTGGCTGGACCGTCGCCATGACCCACACCGGCGGCGCCCCCAAGTGGGAGGTCCGCAAAGACGACACAGCCCCGAGCAAGCCGAACGTCTTGGCCCAAGTATCGGACGACAAGACTGGCGGCCGGTTTCCGCTGGCGATCTATGAGAAAGCAAACCTGAAGGACGGCTCGCTGACGGTGAAATTCAAGCCAGTCGCCGGCTCGGGCGACCAGGCCGCCGGCCTGGTGTGGCGCTACAAAGACCCCGACAACTACTACATCGTTAGGGCCAATGCACTCGAAGACAACGTGGTCCTGTACAAAGTGGAGGGAGGCAAGCGGATCTCGCTCGCGCCCAAGGGCACGCCGACCAAGACCTACGGCGTAAAGCACCCGGTCGCGAAGAGCACCTGGGGCGCCTTGAAGGTCACTTTCAAGGGCAACCTGTTTGCCGTCTTCTACGACGGCAAGCAGATCTTCGAGGTCGAAGATTCGACCTTCACGGGCGCCGGCAAGGTCGGGCTTTGGACAAAAGCCGATAGCGTCACCTACTTTGACGATTTCCAGATTGAAGGGAAGTAACACCCGGTCGCCCTATGCACAGACGCATCCGCGCATGGGCGACCCTGCTTTGTCTCGGTGCTCTGACGACTGACGCCCAGTAGAATGGCCTGGCGGCAAACGGCTCGGCTTTGACGGCCAGCCATCCGGCTGGCGCCATTCAGTTGGATGGCAAGTTGGATGAGCCTCCATGGCGCGAGGCAAGCATGGTGGCTGAGCTTGTGCAGCAATCCCCCCGGCCAGGGCAGCCCACTTCTTACAAGACGACGGTCCGCGTGCTCGTCACGCGCGACAATCTCTACTTTGGCTTCGAGTGCACCGACCCAGAACCAGCGAAGATCGCCGTCCACACTATGCAGCGGGATGGAAATGTGAGTGGAGACGATACGGTGGCAGTCATCCTCGACACTTACGGCGACCGGCGAACCGGGTACTTCTTCCGGATCAACGCTGCTGGCGCACGCGTGGACGGACTGGTTGCCGGACCGGAAGACGTAACCGTGGGCTTCGACATGGATGGCTACCGCGTCGCCGGACGCTCCCGCACCCCGCACGTCGTCTCCATCAAGGGCGTCATCGCCGATGAGATGCGTTTTGAACGCGGTCTTACCCGCCGGACCATGGCCATCCAGGCCGCCTGCGAACGCACCCACGTCCGCCGCGCTGCCTGGGTAATGACCACCAGCCAGTATGCCGCCCGCCGCCTCAGCGAGCTGTACGGAGCCCGTCAGATCAGCATCGTCCCGGAACTGATCGACCTGGCCGGCTGGCAGGAACTCTTCTGTCGGAATCCGTGCGCGCCGGACCCCCACAAGTTCACCGTGCTGTGCGTCTGCCGCTTCTACCCGCGCAAACGCCTGGGGCTGCTGCTGGGGGCCGCGGCACGGTTGCGAGGCGAAATACCAGGCCTGGAAGTGCACATCGTAGGCGGTGGCCCGGAAGCTCGGAAACTACGCCGAATCTGGTGCGAAAACCGGCTCCAGCAAACCGTCCGCTGGCTGGGCGACGTCTCGCAGTCAGATCTCGCACGCGAATATAATTGCTGCGATGTCTTCTGCCTGCCCAGCGTCCAGGAGGGCTTCGGGATCGTGTTTCTGGAAGCCATGGCGGCGGGCAAGCCCATCGTCGCCGCCCGCGCCACCGCCGTCCCGGAAGTGCTCCCGCAAGGCCTGCTGGTCGAGCCCGACAACGAACAGGCCCTGGCCGAAGCCATCCAGCGCCTCTACCGAGAGCCTGCGTTGCGCTCGTCTCTCGCCGAAGCAGGCCGCCGCGTGGTCGCGCAGTTCGATGCGCCGCAAGTGGCCAGATTGTTCCTCACCGAGATCGAAAACTTGCTTTCCCGCTCACCGCGCCGCAGCCGGTAGTGCCGGCTACCAGCTTTGCTGTACTGTGAAGCGTGCACCGGAAGTATTGGAATCGAAAGAAGCTTCTGTCGCTGGCGCTCTTCGGCGCTTCCGCCGCGCTGCTGGTCAGTGTCCGGAGAGCAGCTACCCAACCCACTGCGGCGCTTGAAACCGTGGGCCGGATCTCCCCGATCAGCGTCCCCGTGCAGGGCCAGGGCGTCAACAACGGCTATCCCAGCCTGCTCCGCGACCACCAGGGCAACCTGTGGTGCGCCTGGGTGTCGGCCCGCCAGCGCGATGCCTTTCAATCCTACCGCGCGGACCGCTACGAAGAGGGCGACATGATCCTCCTCCGCGCCAGAAAAGGCGACTCCTGGAGCGATCCCCTCATCCTCAACACCAACTTCGGCGTGAACTTCGAGCCGGTCCTCGCCGAAGACGGCAATGGAGACATCCTGGCGGTCTGGAGCAGCCGCCGCAACGGCGAGTACGGTTTGTACTCCCGCCGCATCGGCCAGGATCTCTCCCTGGGCAGCGAACTCAGAATCGTTCCCTCCGGAAAACTCGAGGGCCATCCCTCCCTGGCCACTGACCGCCGGGGCAGGGTCTGGATGGCAGCGCAGTCCTTCCAGAACGGCAGTTCGGACATTGTCTTCTATGCCCGCGAAGGCTCCGGCTGGCGACGTATGCCAGACGCCGCCGACTCCAGGGACCCGGAATTCCGCCCCCGCCTTCGAGCGGCGCCCAACGGCCGCCTGTGGTGCGCCTGGGACGCCTACAGTGGCGGCAAGTACCGCGTCATGGTGCGCTCGTTCGACCCTGAGGCGAATTCCTGGGGCGCCCCGGAAGCTGTCCCGGGCGACGGCCGCCTGGACGCCTATGCCCCCGATCTGGGCATCGACCCAGCCGGCCGCGTTTGGGTCACCTACGCGCGCAACGAGGTCGAGCAAGCCGCCTGGGGACTTCGCGGCCCTAACGCCGGCGCGTCCCCGCGCCCCACCGTGCGCCTGGTGGTCCGCGACCGCACCGCCTGGAGTTATCCCCCGCCGGTTTCCAGCGGCACGCCGGGCATGGTCCACGTCGGCGACTTGCCCCGCCTCGCCGTGGATGCCGCCGGCGCCGTCTGGGTGGTCTGGCAGACGCTCAACCGCCACGTGGATTGGAAGGTCGGCGCGGCCGCCCTCCAGGGCGACCGCTGGAGCGCTCCGCAGTTGTTCGGCCAGGACGAAGACCGCGCTCTGGATACCACTCCGGTCCGCGCTGATCAGCGCGCCTCCATCGCCACCTCGGGCGATGGGCGCATCTGGCTCGCTTACGAGCGCGGGCGCGGCGTCTTCCGCGATCGCGACATATTTCTGCGCGAAGTGAAACTCGCCGGGCTGCCTCAAAGCGCCGCGCCCGGGAAGCTCACACCTTTCACCCAGGAGGATACGCGCCCCGTCGAGCGCGCCCTCTCCAGGGCCCCTCAGCGCCAGGCCGTGCACGACGTTACCGGTGAGCGTCGCCAGCTTTTCTTCGGAGACCTCCACAATCATCTGCTGATCGACGACGGCCACCAGGGCTCCGTCGATCAGCTCTTCGTCATTCACCGCGACCGCTACGCCATGGACTTCGCCGCCACCACCTCGCACGGCGACTCCAACAAGCTCCTCATTTCCGAGCTGGCCCAGAACGACGCCCTGACCGAGGTTCTGCTCGAGCCGGGCCGTTTCGTCACCATCCCCGGTTTCGAGTGGACCCAGGGCGACTTCGTGATCCCACGCGCTGGCCACCGCCATGTCCTCTACGAGACCCCGGGCGGCCCCCTGTATCGCCCTACCGAAGGCCACTCGGATTCCATCCGCGAGTTCGTCGATCTGATGAGCAAGACCAACGGGCTGATCTTCGCCCATCACATCACCCGCGCTTTCGCCGGCGGAACCGACTGGAGCTATGTCAAGGTGCAAATCGAGCCGGCCGTCGAGATGTGCTCGAGCTGGGGCCGCTTCGAATACTTCCAGAATCCCGGCCACATTCGTGGCCCTGAGATGAAGAACTGCTCCGTGCAGGACGCCTGGCGCATGGGGTGGCGGCTGGGCGTCATCGGCGGCAGCGACGGCCACAACCTCTTCGGCGACCGCATCCAGGGCCTCACCGGCATCTACGCCAACGCACTGACCCGGCCCGCCCTGTTCGAGGCCCTGCGCAAGCGCCGCTGCTATGCCACCACCGGCGAACCCATCGTGATCGACTTCCGCGTCAACGGCCACCTAATGGGCTCGGAGATTTCCTCGGCCGACGGCCCGCTGATCGAAGCCAGCGTCACCGGCACCGCGCCCCTGCTGGCCGTCGAGGTCATCAAGTACGCCGCAGGCCAGTTCCCCTCCGTCTACCGCGCCCCCATCGACGGCAACCGCTCCAAGGCCTGGTGGAGGGACCCCGATTTCAGCGCAGACACTTTCTACTACGTGCGCGTCACCCAGCAAGTGGCGCCGGAACTGGCCGTCAGGTACCGCGCCGCCAAAGACAACCCATTCCCCTCCGAGATGGCCTGGTCCTCTCCAGTCTGGGTCAACAGGAAAAGCCCATGAAACGACTGTTGCTCTCTGTCGCCCTGTTCGCAGGGCTCGTTCACGCCGCCGCCTTGAAGGATTTCCGGCCGCCCGCCGTGCCCCTGGTGGCTCACGACCCCTATTTCAGCATCTGGTCCATGGCCGACCGGCTCACCGATGAGGCCACCAAGCATTGGACCGGTACAGTGCAGTCGCTCACCGCCATGGTGCGCATCGATGGCCGGACCTACCGCATCATGGGCCGCGATCCCCAACAGGTTCCGGCCATGCCGCAAACGCGGCTCCAGGTCCTGCCGACCCGTACCATTTACGAATTCGAGGTCGAAGGCCTCCACCTGACCTTCACCTTTCTGACGCCGGCGCTGCCTAACGATCTCGATATTCTCTCGCGCCCCCTCACCTACCTGGTCTGGGAGGCGAAATCGGTGGACGGCAAGGACCATGTTGTCTCGATCTACTTCGACGCCTCCGCGGAACTTGTCGTGAACACTCCCGATCAGCCCGTGGCCTGGTCCCGATTCAAGCTCGGGGAGCTGAGCGTTCTCCGCATGGGGTCGCAGCAGCAGCTGGTGCTCGGAAGTCCGGCGACAACCTGCGCATCGACTGGGGCTACCTCTACGTTGCGGCTGCGGCAGACCCAGGCGTTTCCGAGGTCGCCACAGACCGCCAGGCGGCCCGCTCCGCGTTTCAGACCACCGGTCTTCTGCCCGATTCCGACGACCTGACCGTGCACCGCCCCGCCCGCCGCCGCATGCCGGTGCTGGCGTACGCCTTCGATCTTGGCACCGTCGCCGCCGCTCCCGTCTCCCGCCATCTCATGCTGGCCTACGACGATCTGTTCTCCATCGAGTACTTCCAGCGCCGCTTGCGCCCCTACTGGCGCAGAAAGGGAGCCGAGGCGCAGGATCTGCTGCGCGACGCCTGGCGCGACTACGACGCGCTGGCGGCCCAATCCAAGACTTTCGACGAGGAACTGATGGACGACCTCCGGCGCATCGGCGGCGAAGAGTACGCCCAACTTACCGCGCTCGCCTACCGCCAGACCATCGCTGCGCACAAGCTGGTGGCCGATGTGGACGGTACGCCACTCCACTTTCCCAAAGAAAACTTCAGCAACGGCTGCATCGGCACCGTGGATGTCATCTACCCCAGTTCCCCATTCTTCCTGCTGTTCAACACCAGACTGCTAAGGGCGCAGATGCAGCCGGTGCTGGACTACGCCGCCATGGAGCGTTGGCCGTTCCCCTTTGCCCCGCACGACCTGGGCACCTACCCGCAAGCCAACGGGCAGGTCTACGGCGGCGGCGAGAAGACCGAGGAAAACCAGATGCCGGTCGAGGAGAGCGGCAACATGCTGCTGATGGCCGCCGCCATCGCACGCGCGGAAGGCCATGCCGAATTCGCCGGCGCGATACTGGCCCCTGCTCGCGAAGTGGGCCGATTACCTCAAGGACAAGGGCCTCGACCCGGAGAACCAGCTCTCCACCGACGATTTTGCCGGCCACCTGGCCCACAACGCTAATCTCTCGCTCAAAGCCATCCTGGCGCTGGGCGCCTACGGAATGCTCTGCGAGATGACCGGCAAGAAAGACGACGCGGCCGCTCTACCGGACGACCGCCCAGGAATTCGTCCGCAAGTGGATCGAACTGGCCGATGACGGCGACCACTACCGCCTGGCCTTCGACAAGCCTGGCACTTGGAGCCAGAAATACAACCTGGTCTGGGACCGCCTGCTCGACCTCAACCTGTTCCCTCCGGAAGTGGCTCGCAAGGAGATCGCGTTCTACAAGACCACCCAGAACACCTACGGCCTACCCCTCGACAATCGCCAGCAGTACACGAAGCTGGACTGGGTGGTGTGGACGGCAACCCTGGCCGAATCCGCCGGCGATTTCAATGCGCTGCTGTCGCCGGCTTACCGCTTTGCCAACGAGTCCCCGACCCGCGTCCCCCTCACCGACTGGTACTGGACCCAGGACGCCCGCCAGCGCGGCTTCCAGGCCCGCTCCGTCGTCGGCGGGATCTTCGTGAAAATGCTCACCGATCCCGCCACCTGGAAGAAGTGGTCCAAATGAACCGCACTGCGCAAAACAGCGTCCGCCACCGCACGGCGCGAAAACGGGGGACTGCCACCAATTGCGCAGTCTGCAATTGGCTGGCTGTCACCCGTTTTCCCGAATTACCGTCCCCGCATTGATCCCACCGAAGAAACTGGGGGATCGCAACGAAAAATCCCGCTTGACACCGTCGTGAAGCTCGTGCTTAATCTAGGTGTCCCTTCATGGAGGGCACCATGATCGATGCGAGTGTTCTACCCCTTTATTACCTGTGTTCCTTGGCAGGGCTTGTCATGGTCGTAGGGGGCATCTGGCTTCTGTATCGCCAGAAAATATACATTGACACCCAGTCAAAAGAGGTAACGGAAATCGAGACGCCCGTGGGCAAATTCAGGACCAATGTGCCAGCGCTCGTGCTGTTCGCATTGGGTTTTATTCCCTTGATTTACCCCATGGTCCAACTGGCCGGTCTCACCAAGCAAGTGATCATTCGGGGAAATGTGAAAGCCAATGCGCACCCCGTCCTGATATATGCAGTGACCGACTCGGATTCCCTTTTGCAGGATGGGGAATTCAGCATTCCTGTGCCGGTGCTCAAGAAGACCGCTGACTACAAAGTCGTGTACGTGGTAGGGAATACCATGGCTCAGGATACAGTGGATCTCAAAAAGGCGCGCAAAGGGGAAGTCCAGCTACTACCCAAGGAGATCACACTGGCCGAAACCGCCAGGTATGAGGGCAACGTCTCGCCGCGCCCCGCCGGCTTTTGATGACAACACATGAGGTGGCTATGAGAAGCCTTCGTTTTCTGACTTTGGCAGTTCTCGTTTCGCTGGCCCTGTTGCACGCAGCAGCGGCTCGCCTGTCCGGGCGCATCTACGACGGGGCGAGTAAACAGAACATTCCGGACCTCACGATAAAGCTGGTTCCCCCCAAGGACGTCAACGCTCCGGAGAGGATCACGTCCACGGACCACGGCGGCAGATTCAATTTCGGGGATGTGGTTCCCGGAAAGTATCTGCTGGAGGTCTACCAGGGCCTCACGCTAGTTCACAGGGAAGTCGTGCTTGTCGATCGAGAGGTGCAGAAGGACATTGCTCTGTACAAGGTCGCTCGTCCGCCGCAGCCGCGCCCGCGCTAAAACTGCGCACGACAAATCCGACCCCGCCCTACTTGATCTTCCCCAACATCTCGTAGATCCAGATCAGCGCCCGGTTCATGAGCTGCTCGCCCGCGCCTATTTCCACCGGCGAGACTGCATTGTCGGCGCCGTACCCGCCTTCGGCCACCGCTTCGATAGTCGGGAAGTACTGGTGGTATCCGTTACAGTCACCGAAAAAGAAAAGCTGTTTCACCCGCGCCCGCTCTTTCAATCGCACGGCGTGACTGCTGAACACTTCTCCCGACACGCCTACCAGCGCGATTTCGCGATTCAGCAGCGCCACGGTCAACCGCGGCCGCACCCCGTCGGCATATTCGTCCAGGTAGTTGGGCACCAGCTCGGGAAAAAACGCCTTTTCGAACAGCGGCCGCAACAGCGGGTTCTTGAAGTCCGTGCGCGAGGCGAACTTGAATCGCTCTTCCCTCGCCTGGAGCGCCGGCTGCGCGACCTCTTGAGCCGTAAGCCCGCCGGCTAGTTTCAGCGCCTCGCGTCCCAGGGCCTCCCCGAAAGCCTGGTAGCCCTTGTTGGGGCCTTCGTTCACCGACTGATCGCCACCGGCCCCTTGCATGAAGATCGCAGCCGCGCCCGTCTCTTTCCGGATCGCGTTTTTCATGGCCCCCACGTAGTCGGCGGAGAACTTCAGCGTGGAAGACGGAATCATGGTGGGGTGGGCGGTGAAGTTCACCAGAACGGCGATGGGCTTCCCCGCAGCTTCGTCGAAGCGCATCACTGCCAGCTCACGGTCGCTGGGCTTCGGCTCGAGCTTGGTGTGCCGGTTCCGATTGAATCCCTCAAGCTGCACGGATCCCGTCGCCATCCTCGCCGGCGCCAGCTTCCGGTTGGCCTCCAGAATGGCCGCCACGATCCCCTCTTCCATCTGTTGGTAGTACCGGATGGCCGCATCGAACCGCCCTTTCCCCTTGCCGGGCTCGTCGCTCAGTTCCAGCACCGGCCCATGATGGGTGTGAGAACCGGCGATAAAGGAGTACTCGATGCCCGCCTCCTCCTGGATCCGTTTCCGGATCATCTGAAGCGACCGCTCGGCCGGCGAGCGGCCCAGGTCCAGCCCCACGATGGCCAGCTTGCGGCTCCCCGCCTGGATCACCAACGCCTCCGCATAGAGCGGATCCAGGACCCCGCCCGAGAGCGCGTCGTGCCGCGCCCCGTAACCCCACATCGGCACAGGCTCCTGCGGCGTCACCTCACGCCGTGCCACCCCGACCTGGAACTGTCCCCAGGCCAGCCAGCCAAACAAAAACAGAATCACAAAGGAATGTTTCTTCACGCTCGTCCTTTCAGCGTCGAAGTCTGCCTCACCGCCGCCGGGTGCTTCCACACTTCCGGCTTGATCTCCATCCCGAAGCCCGGCCCTTCCGGCGCCCGCACGCCGCCCTCGCTCGGCATCAGGGGGTTCTCCAGCATCTTGGGCCAGTCCGATTCGTAGAACCTCTGGCAGCTCTCCTGGATCCACACGTTCGTTGAGGCCGTGGAAAGATGCGTCGAGGCGTAGAACAGCAGCGGCCCGGCCGCAGTGTGCGGCGCAATCGGCAACTGGTAGCTCTCCGCCATGGTGGCGATCTTGCGCGCCTCGCTCAGCCCGCCGCACCAGCACACATCCAACATCACGAACTTGGCCGCCCGCGCTTCCAGTAACTGCAAGAACTGCATCCGTCCCGCCATTCGCTCGCTGATGGTCAGCGGCAGCGAGGTGGCCTCCGCAAGTTGCCGGCACTGCTGGAAATTCCCCGGCAGCAGCATGTCTTCCAGCCACATCGGCTGGTACGGCTCCAGCGCCTTGGCGATCCGGATGGCTGCAGTGAGGTTCCAGTTGCTGTGGAACTCCAGCAGAATCTCGATCTGCGAGCCAAACGTGTCCCGCAGCTTGCGCACCGGGAACAGCGCTTCCTCAAGATCCGCCTGGGTCACGAACTGGTGCCGGTTGCGCGCCGCCGCACGGTCAAACGGCCAGACCTTGATCGCCTTGATGTTGTAGCGGTCGATCAGCTCCCGCATGATCTTCTCCGGCTCCTTGTTGAAGTCGTACTTGTGCGGGAAGCAGGTGTTGTAGAGCCGGACTTGGGGATTGGACTTGCCGCCGATCAGGCGATAAACCGGCACGCCCAGCGAACGGCCCAGCAGGTCCCACAGCGCCAGGTCGATGGCGCTGAGCACGCGCATCTCGGTGCCGCCGGTGATCTGGTAGTCGAAGGCCCGGTAGAAATCCGCCCAGATGCGGTCGATGTCACGCGGGTCCCGTCCCAATAACATGGGCGCGGCCGCCGTGTGCACCATGGCCGCCTCGACCGCGTTGCGGGGATAGGTCTCGCCGATGCCGAACTGCCCCGAGTCGGTCTCGACCCGCACCCAGACCCAGTGCGGCCACCAGGGCGCCTCGTCCCGGCTCTTCCAGTAGATCGTATCGACTCGCGTCACCCTCATCGAGGGCGCCGCCTGTGCTGCCTGCAACCGGAACGCCCCCAGGGCAGGAGCCAGCGAGCGGAACAGAAACGTGCGTCGGTGCATGTCGCCGCGATTGTAACTCACGCGGCGACTGCAGTTCTACCGCCGCACCAGCCGGATGCTCCCGTTGACCGTGCGCAGCTTCACGTCCGGACCGCCTTTGCCGATCACCGTCTCGACATCCCTTCCGGGCCCGAATCCAATATGACGCACCGTTAGGTCGAAATCGCTGTCGATGCTGCCGTGGACCGTGGACGCGCTCAGCCGCGCCCCAGCGTCCTGGGGCAGCCTCAGGGCGACGGCGCCATTCACCGACTTCAGTGAGATGGGCTTGCCTGCCAGGCGGTCCACTTCCGCTTCCACCCGCCCGTTGACCGTGGACAATTCGACCTCCCCGGTCAGTTGCCGTCCCGTCACCCCGCCGTTCACCGAGCCCGCCCTCACCTCGGCTGCCGTGCCCGCGATCTCGATGGCGCCGTTCACCGTCTTGATCTCGTCGAGCCTGGCCTGCCGCGGCACACTCAGGGTGTAGTCCACCGACGCCGAATCACTATGCAGCCCGCTGTGCTCCGGGTACTTGGTCCGGATCTCGACCGCGTCGGCGCGGGCCTCGACCACAATCTCGACCTCCTTGAGAGCTTCCTGCGTACGCGCACGTTTCACGGCGTCCACCTTCACCTGGTTCTGATCCCAGGCCGTAACATGAACCGACCCGTTCACGTTGTGCAGGCTCACCCGCCCGCCCGCCGCCAGCGGATAGGTCTGGTGGAACTCCTCCCGCAAGTCCTGCTCCGCCCGCAGGACCACAATGCTCGCCGCCACCACGAGCACATAGAACGCCACCCATCCGGCAATACGCTTGCCAGAGCTGCCTCGCTCGAACATGACCTCTTCCTCCCTGCTTTGCTGGTGATGCACTTCTTCCTGTTGGACGGAGCTCCCGGCAAGGTGTGACCAAGAATCTGCTGTTACTTCTCGTCCAGCCGGTCAGTGGCTTTGATGTAGTGAACCGGGTGCTCCGACAGCCATTTCGAGTAGTGGGCGTAATTGTTCAGCAATGGGACCGCCAGATCCGCGCACCGGTCCAGGATCTCGACCGCCAGGTCCACGTCGAGCTTTCCCTTAAACATGATCCCGGCCGTGCCGTGATTCCCGTGGTTCTTCTCTTCGTGGTACCGGAAGCCCACCGCCCCGAATCGTCTCAGCGCGCTGATGTCACGCTGGATCTCAGGAGGCTGGTCCCCATCGTCGTCGTGCTTTGGCTCCTTGGCCCAGTTCGCCAGGGGGATCGGACGCTCCCGCCCAAGGATCCTCAGGCTGGCCAGCTCGATCAACGTCTCTCCGAAGTTGCCCGGATAGCCGGCGTACATCGCTCTGATCTCAGGCGCCTCCAAGAGGCGGGATGCCTGGAGGTACCAGAACGGTTTCTCGGTGGCGTCAAACAGCGCTCGCGCGGCCATGATCCCGCCGGTGTCCTCCGGGTTAGTCCCGGCCACCAGCACCGTTCGCCGGAATCCCTGCTCGTGCAGCGCGCTGGCAATCCGTTTCAGCACCGCCACCTGCTCCTCGACCGGGAAAGACACCGTGCCCCGGAAGGTCCGGGTGGCGCCGGAAAAGCAGCAGAACGTCGCCGGAAACACCAGCCCGTTCGCCTTCTCGGCCAGCAGCACACTGAGCGCGTTGGCCCAATGCGCGTGCATTCCCATCGGGATAAACGCTCCATGCCCGCTCACCGGCCCAAACGGGACGAACACCAGGTCGCCGCCGTCGTTCAAGTAGAATTCGACCTCGCGGCTGGTCATCTCGTCCATCCGGCGAGTCGCGAACTTCCGCCTGGGCGCCTCCCCGTTGGAAGCCCGCACTCGCGTCGAAATCGCCGTCCCACACAGCAGGCTCTTGAAGAAACTGCGTCTGACAATGTTTTCCATTTGACAAGGTTCTCCCACCCCAGATACTGTAGCCCAATCGCAATTTTTTCAGTACAGCCCTGGCTCGCCCGGCGGCCGCGTCTTCCAGCGCCGGTGAATCCAAAGCCACTGCTCGGGATACTGCCGGATCACCGCCTCGAGCTGGCTTTGCAGCCGCTGCGTGTCCTCTTCCACCCGCCCGCTCATCTCCACCGGCGGGTAGAAGCGCAGCACGTAGCGGCCCTCCTCCTCCAACCACAACGCGAAGCCCGGGATGACCGCGGCCCCGCTCCGCGCCGCCAGCTTCGCAAACCCGCTCGAAGCGCAGGCCGGAATGCCGAAGAAATCCACGAACACGCCCTCCTCCGGGCTGGAGTTCTGATCGATCAGGATGCCCACAGCCTGGTTGGCGTGAAGTGCTTTCAAGATCGACCGCGCAAATTCCTTTTTCTCGATGAGCTGGTTCCCGGACAGCCTGCGCCGCCGCTCCACCAGCTCATCGATGCCTGGATTGTCCAGCGACCGCACCACCACGTGCATCGGCGCCGCCATCAGCGCGTGCGCGAACGCGCTCAGCTCCCAGTTCCCCAAATGTGCGGTGGCGAACATCACGCCCCGGCCACGCCGCAGCGCCTCCTCGAAATGCTCGAGGCCCTCGTAACGAATCCACCGCGAGATGTTGCTCCGGTCGATGCGCGGGAACCGCGCGAAGACGTACAACAGCCGCGCAATCGAGCGGAACACGCCATCCGCAATCTTCTTGTGCTCCGCGGCGCTCTTCTCCGGCAGCGCCATCGCCAGGTTCCGCATGGCCACTCGCCGCAGCCGCGGCAGGCCTACATCCAGCAGCCTTGCGTAGAACCGTGCCAAGCCGTTCGGGCCCCACTCCAGCGACTTCACGACGCACACCCCGGCCCAGCATTCCAGCCTGATACGGAGACCTGAGCGGTGTTTCAAGAGACTAGGATATCCAGCCGCCGCCCAGAACGGTATCGCCGTCGTAGAACACCGCTGCCTGGCCGGGCGTCACGGCCCGTTGCGGCTCGTCAAAGTGCACCCCGACGCGCCCCGCCTCCGGCGTGGGATGGACCGTGGCCGGCGCCGCCACGTGCTTGTTGCGGATCTTCACCCGGGCGCGCACTGACCCCCTCAACTCAGGGAACGCGATCCAGTTCACCTCCGCGACCGTGAGTTCCGCCCGCAGCAGCTCATCCCTTCGCCCCACGATCACCTGCTGGGTGGCAGGTTCTGTGCGAATGACATACAGCGGCTCTCCCACCGCCACCTTCAGCCCGCGCCGCTGGCCCACGGTGAACCGGTGTACGCCGCCGTGCTCGCCCAGCCTGCGCCCGTCCGTCGTGATGATCTGGCCGCGCCTCTCACCCAGCGCCATGCCCTGCTCCCGGAAATACGCCTCGATGAAAGCAGCATAGTCGCCGTCAGGCATGAAGCAGATCTCCTGGCTATCGCCCTTCTCCGCCACCGGCAGCCCCATCCGGCGCGCCATCTGCCGCACCTGCGTCTTGGTGAACTCGCCCAGCGGGAACTGCGTCCGAGCCAGTTGTTCCTGCTTGAGCCCGAACAGGAAGTACGTCTGGTCCCGCGCCTCGTCCGTGCCCTTGCGCAGCAAGTACCGCCCGCTCTGGAGATCGCGGCAGACGCGCGCGTAGTGCCCCGTGGCGATCCGCTCAGCCCCCACCGAGGCCGCCAGCTTGATGAACCGGTCGAACTTGATGACGTTGTTGCAGAGCGTGCAGGGGATCGGCGTACGCCCCGACAGGTACTCGTCAATGAACGGCTTGACCACCTGCTTCTCGAATTGCTCCTCGAGATTCACCACGTAGTACGGGATGCCAAGATGTTCGGCAACGTGCCGCGCGTCGTAGACGTCCTCGAGCGAGCAACATCGCCCCGCTGCCCCCTCGCTTGACAACTCCGGCAGCCGTCTCTGGTTCCAAAGCTGCATGGTCAGGCCGATCACCGGCACGCCACGCTCGCATAACAGCGCGGCCACCATCGAGCTATCCACGCCGCCGCTCATGGCCACGGCAATGGGCTTCGACTCAGACATGCGCACGACACACTTTCCGCAGGTGTTCGACCACCTGGCCGTAATGGTGGATACTGGAAGCGTTGCAGCAGAAGCGATCCACAGGACTATTAAGCTCATCTTAACCTAACAGCCCATGCCCCGAACTATCATCACCCTGACCACCGACTTCGGTCTCTCCGACCATTTCGTGGGCGCCATGAAAGGGGTCATCCTGGCCACCAACCCGCACGTCGAGCTGATCGACATCAGCCACCAGATCACCCCCTTTGAGATTCCGGAAGCCGGCTTCCTGCTGTCCCAGGCTTACCGCTACTTCCCCAAGAAAACCGTGCACCTGGTCGTCATCGACCCCGGCGTCGGCACCTCGCGCCGCCCCATCCTGGTCGAGGCCGCCGGCCAGTATTTCGTCGCCCCCGATAACGGCGTGCTCTCGATGATCTACTCGCGCGAGAAGCACAAGGTCCGCCACGTGACCGCCGAGAAGTTCTTTCTAAAGCCGGTCAGCCAGACCTTCCACGGCCGCGACATCTTCGCTCCCGTCGCCGCGCACCTGGCCGCCGGCGCCCCGCCCGCCCGCTTCGGCAAGCTGATCAGCGACTACCTGCGCCTCCAGTTCGAGAAGCCCACCCGCATCGGAAAACGGATCTGGATGGGCGCGGTCCTGAAGATCGACCGCTTCGGAAACTTAATAACCAACTTTCACGTTTCCGAGTTCCCCACTGTGCAGACAAGACCTTTTGTGATGGCCATCGGCGCCCAGCGCCTCACCAATCTGGCTCGTTCTTACGCCGAGGGCAACATCGGGGACATCCTGGTCATCGTGGGCAGCTCCGGCTATCTGGAAATCGCCTCCAACCAGGCTTCCGCGGCCAAGATCCTGGGCTGCGGCGTAGCAGCACCCGCCGAGCTTACTGTGTACTGAGGGCCGTCTCCTCCCCAGTGAACTTCTGCCGGCTCTTGGCGACCCGCTGCCGGTCATTCTCCACGCCCTGGTAAGACCCGCACCGGCACGGCGCAATTCAATCGTCAATGACTCAATCGTCAATGATCCAATCCTCAATGACTCAATCCTCAATGATTCACGAAATCTGCTACTATTGCATACACCCAGCCGGGCCAGACACAGACTTGCATGACCAGTTCCGCTCCCAGGGCCACTTCCAGGGCCGGCGAGTTTCGCGAGCAGCTCGCCAAACGTGTCCTGGTGGCCGACGGCGCCATGGGCACCATGTTGTACTCCAGGGGTGTGTTCATCAACCGCTGCTACGATGAACTCAACCTCTCTTCCCCGGACCTGGTCCACGAGATCCATCAGGAATACGTCAAAGCGGGCGCCGAGATCCTGGAGACCAACACTTTCGGCGCTAATCGAATGCGCCTGTCCGCTCACGGCCTGGTCGAGAAGCTCGCCGCTATCAACCAGGCTGGTGTCCGTATCGCGCGTGAAGCCGCCGGCGAGCTCGCCTTTGTGGCCGGCTCGGTGGGTCCGCTGGGCGTTCGGATCGAGCCCCTCGGCCCCACCTCCTTCGCCGAGGCGCGCCAGGCCTTTCGCGAGCAGATCCAGGCCCTGGTCGCCTCCGGCATTGACCTACTCATCCTGGAGACTTTTGCCGATCTGAACGAACTGCGGGAGGCCGTCTTCGCGGCCCGCGAAGTGGCGCCCCCGGACATGGTCGTGGTAGCACAAGTGACTATCGACGATTTCGGCCGTATGCCCGACGGGACCGATCCCACCGCATTCACCCGCAAGCTGGACGAGTGGCCGGTGGACGTGATTGGACTGAACTGCTCGGTCGGTCCCAAGGTGATGCTGGAGACCATCGAGCGGATGGTCGCCGATTCGCGGAAGCCCCTGAGCGCCATGCCCAACGCCGGTCATCCTGCCACCGTGGAAGGCCGGAAAATCTACCTGGGTTCGCCCGAGTACATGGCCCAGTACGCCCGCCGCTTTATCGCCGTGGGCGTCAAAATCGTCGGTGGCTGCTGCGGCACCACGCCCGAACACATCCGCCTGATTCGCTCCGAGGCCCGCTCGCTCCAGCCCGGCCTCCGGCAACTCGCCGTGACCGTCGAAGAACCTGCGGTCAAGGCCCAGGCCCTGCCCCAGGTTCCCCTTTCCCAGAAATCGCAACTGGGCGCCAAGCTCGCCGCCGGGAAGTTCGTGGCTTTCGTCGAGATCCTGCCCCCGCGCGGCGTGGACGCCTCCAAAGAGATCGCCGGCGCCCGCCTGTGCGCCGCCCAGGGCATTGATTGCATCAACGTGCCCGACGGCCCCCGCGCCAGCGCCCGCATGAGCGCCCAGGTCACCTGCCAGCTCATCCAGCAGCAGGCCGGCATCGAGGCCGTGCTCCACTTCTGCTGCCGCGACCGCAACATCCTGGGAATTCAGTCCGAATTGTTGGGCGCTCAGGCAGTCGGCATTCGCAACCTGATCTGTATCACCGGCGACCCGCCCCGTATGGGCAGCTACCCTTCGGCCACCGCGGTCTTTGACGTCGATTCCATCGGCCTGGTCAATATCGCCAACAACCTCAACCACGGCCTCGATTTGGGCGGCAACCCCATGGGCTCGCAAACCTCGCTGGTCCTGGGAGTGGGCGCTAACCCCGGCGCCCTCAACCTGGAGGAAGAGATCCGGCGCCTCGACTGGAAGGTGGAGGCCGGCGCCGAGTACGTTGTCACCCAGCCGGTCTTCGACCTGGCTTTGCTTGAGCACTTCCTCGAGCGCATCCGGCACCTCAAGATCCCTCTCCTCGCCGGTATCTGGCCGCTCCTCAGTTACCGCAACGCCGAGTTTATGGTCCATGAACTCCGCGTGCCCGTCCCCACAGATTTCCTGGAGCGCATGCGCCGGGCCGACAGCGCCGAAAAGGCCCGCCGCGAGGGCATCGCCATCGCCCAGGAGATGGTCACGCGCGTGCGCCCCGTGGTCCAGGGAGTTCAGTTGAGCGCCCCGTTCGGCCGCTACGAGATGGCCATGGAGGTGGCCCAGGCCATCGGGCCCAGATAACATGCCTACCGACCTGATTGAAATCGATCCCGAGCGTCCCAGCCCCCAGGCCATCGAGAGGGCCGCCGCCGCCATTCGCGCTGGGCGCGTGGTCGCCATCCCCACCGATGCTCTCTATTCCTTGGTAGCGGACCCCTTAAACCTGCATGCCGTCATCCAGGTCTTCCTGGCCAAAGGCCGCGAGCCCCATCGTTCCCTGCCCCTGCTGGTTTCCGACTTGCTCATGGCCGAAGACCTGGCCAAGGACCTGCCTCCTCGCTTCTTCGTCCTGGCCCGCCGCTTCTGGCCGGGACCTCTCACCATCATCGTCCCCGCCTCCGCTAAAGTCCCCTTGAAGGTCACCGGCAACACCGGCAGGCTCGCCCTGCGCCGTTCCCGCGCGGTGGTGGCCAGCAGCCTGCTCGAAAGACTCGGTCAGACCTTGATCGCTACCAGCGCCAACATCTCCGCCCAGCCCACCTGCCGCAGCGGCATTGAGGTCTTCGGCATGATGGATGGCCGCATAGACCTGGTGCTGGACGGCGGCCTATGCACCGGCACCGGCAGCACCACTATCGACGTCACCCAATCCGACTGGAAGATCATCCGCGAAGGCGCCATCCCCGAAAAAGAAATCCGCGACTGCCTGGGATCAATCACTCAATGAATCAATGATTCAATGAATCAATTCTGCTATGATTGTCTCGGAGCGTATCTACAAAGCCGGGAAGCGATCTCCAAAATTTGATCCAACAGTCAAGTCTAGGGGGTCCGACTCGTTTATGCGCCGGTGAGCAAGCTCCGGTTCGCTGAGGACCATGGAGAAGCCTAATGGCGCTCGGGGGACACCCGCCCCGTGTACATAACAGGGGTCAATGACGGAGACGCCCCGGCCGCAAGGTGCGCTCCTCCGAGTTTCTTTCCGCGAAATGAACCTGCTCTTCATCGGGGACATCTTTGCTTCCCCGGGCCGCCGCATGGTGGCCGATTATTTGCCCGCTCTGATCTCCTCCGAGCGCATCGACCTGGTGATCGGCAACGCCGAAAACGCCGCCGGCGGCTTCGGCGTTACTCCTCTAGTCGCCGAGGAATTGTTCTCGCTGGGCCTGGACGTGCTCACCTCCGGGAATCACATCTGGGACAAACGCGAGATCTATGATTACCTGGACCGCCAGCCCAGATTGCTACGCCCCGCCAACTACCCGGGCAACACGCCCGGCCGCGGCGTCCTGGTCACCAGGGCCCGCAACGGCGGCCAGGCCGCGGTGATTAACCTCCAGGGCCGCACTCACATGCTCCCCATCGACTGCCCCTTCCGCAAGGCTGACGAGATTCTCGACTCCCTGGACCCCTCTGTCAAAGTCCGCTTCGTGGATTTCCACGCCGAGATCACCAGCGAGAAGGTGGCCATGGGTTGGTACTTGGATGGAAGGGTTTCGGCCGTCTGCGGCTCCCACACCCACGTCGCCACCGCCGATACCTGCATCCTGCCCGGTGGCACCGCCTATCAGACCGATGCCGGCATGACCGGCCCCCACGATTCCATCATCGGCATCGAGAAGCAGATCGTGCTGCGCCGCTTCCTCACCTTCACCCCGGTGCGCATGGAGGCCGCGCGAGGCAAGGTGGAATTGCACTCTGTCATCATAAGTGTGGATGAAGACACCGGAAAGGCGGTCGCTGTGCGCCGCCACGTCATCGAGCGAGCCTAGTTGACCATGTCGCTCCTTCACATCGCGCTTTCCCTGGCTCTCTCGATCCTGGCTCTGCTGGGCGTAGTCCTGTTCTATCTCCGCAGATCCGTCCGGCAGAAGCAGCAGCTCCAGCGCCTCCAGGACGAGCTGGAGTTGCTCCGCCAGGAAGCCGGACGCATCGACACCGACCCCCTGACCGGCTTGCTGAACCGCTCCGCCCTGGCCCGCTGGATCGAAACCGAGCAGGGGTTCCAGGGCCTGCTCGTGGTCTGCGATCTGGACAACTTTAAAGTGCTCAACGACCAGTACGGCCACCTGGTGGGCGACGAGATCCTGCACGGCTTCGGGCAGCTCGTTCGGACTTCCATTCGCCAGGAGGACCGGGCCTTCCGCTGGGGAGGCGATGAGTTCGTCATCTTCTTCCGCAACCTGGACAGGGACGTTGTGGAAACCCGCATGCGCGGTATCGAGGAGCACCTCCGCAAATTCCAGATCCGCCACCATGGCCCCATGGCCATCCGCTTCAGTTGGGGCACCGCCTCCGCCACCGGCCAGTCCCTCCCCGAAACCCTCGAGGAAGCCGACCGCCGCATGTACGAGTTCAAACGCAGCCGTCAACTCCAGGCCCCCGATGCCCCGCCCCCCGTGCCCCACGCCCCTTAGTTTTTCCGTCACTGGCCAGTTGGCTTCCTGGGGCAGGTCCCCGACCCACAAGCGCTAACTTAACCGCTTTTGGCACGCTCGCAGGTACTGCGAGGCTGGCAGTTTCGCGGGCCTGCACAGGCCGGGGGCCTGCGCCACCCACTGCCAGAAGCCTTAAGTTAGCGCTTATGGGTCCCCGACCCGCCCAGTGTCCCGTCGCCGGATTCTGCCAGTCTCCCTAAGACGGTAGAATAGTCGGCTATGCGGAAAGCTGCCGGCGCTGCTCTGTTCGCCGTCCTGATCGTCTTGTTCCTGATCGCCAACCGCGGCGCCTACCAGGGCTACTTCGAAGGAGACGATCTCGATAACCTGGCCTGGACCCAGCAGGTGCAGCCCCTCGATATGGCCCGCGACCTGGTTCCGCCTTGGTACTTCGCAAACCACTTTCGACCCCTGGGCTACCTTTACTTCGCCGTGATGGGCCAAATCGCCGGCCTCCGGTTTCCCTGGTACGTCGCCCTGCTGCACGCCCTTCACCTCCTCAATCTATGGATCCTCTGGAGGCTGCTGAAGCGCTTCAAGGTGGGAATCCTGGCCGCCCTGGCCGGCGCCCTTTTCTTCGCCTTCCACATGGCCGTCTTCGACGCCTACTGGAAGCCCATGTACATCTTCGACGTCCTCTGCGCGCTCTTCTGCCTCCTCAGCCTGCTTTCCTATACCCATCGGAAATGGATCCTCAGCTTCGTCTGCTTCTGGCTGGCCTTCAAAGCCAAAGAATTGGCCGTGATGCTCCCCGCCGTGTTGGCCCTCTACGAATACTGGTTCGGCGACAAGCGTTGGAAGCGGCTGATCCCGTTTCTTGCGGTCTCCTTGTTCTTCGGTCTTCAAGCCCTGCTGGCTAACCCGGGTGTGGAGACCGACTACGCTCTAAGCTTCGTCCCTCGCTCCCTCCTGAAGACCACCTCCTTCTATGCCTCGGAGTTGTTCCTGCTCCCCTACCTGGGCTTTGTTGTCCTGGCGCTTCCGTTCATCGTCCGCGACCGCCGGGTGCACTTCGGCCTGGCTTGCTTGGGTCTGCTGCTTCTGCCCATGCTGGGTCTACCGGGCCGCCTGTACGGCGCCTACCTGTACGCCCCGCTGGTGGGAGCCTCGATCGCCTTGGCGGCCCTTGCGGCCGGCGGTAAACGCCCCCGCACGGCGGCGCTCCTGGCCTTGTTCTTCGCTGTTTGGATTCCCTTCAACTATTCGCAACTGCGAGCCAACCGGCGCGCCACGCTGACCGCCGCGAATGACAACCACACTTACGTCTCGACCCTCGCCGAACTTCCGCAGACCCTCCCGGACGCACGCGCATTTGTCTACGACGGCGCCCCCTCGGCCATGTATAGCTGGGGTGTGGCGGGCGCCGTGCGATATCTTTACGGCCGCCCGGATCTAGCGGTCTATTCCGCCGACAACGCAAACTACCAAAAGGCATTCCAGTCCGAGTCGTTCGCCCTGCTCAATTGGGACCCGGTCTTCCGGAAGCTCTTGATCCTTCCGCATACCTCCGGGATGCCGGATTTCCCCTACTTCCAGATCGCCGCCAACCGGCTGCAGCCCATCTGGCAGTTGGACCGAGGCTGGTATCCCTGGGAATACAGCTTCCGCTGGATCCAGCCCTACGCCAGCGCCCGTCTCCGCCGCCCCCGCAACGCCGGCCAGTTCGAGCTGATCGCCCACATCGGTCCCGATCAGATCCGCGACCTCAAGCGAACCACCATCCAAGTGCTTTTGGATGGACAGCCGGTGGGCCGCCAGGAGTTCACCGTCGCAGCCATCCAGACGGTCCGCTGGAATCTGCCTCCCGGCGCTCCCGGACCCGTCAGGGTCGAATTCCGCGTGGCCCCTGAATACCGCCCTACCAAGGACTCCCGTAGCATGGGCATCCCCATCGCCGCCTTCGGCTTCAAGGAGAATTGAAGAGAATTGAATCATCGAGTCATTGAATCATTAAGCAGTCGCCGAGGCCGTCTTCGGTCAATGACCCAATGGTTCAATGAATCAATTCTTCAATGATTAAGATTCCCAAGCTCCGCTGGATCATCGCCGGCATGCTCTGCCTGGCTACCATGATCAACTACGCCGACCGGCTGGCGCTTTCGGTGGTTTCCGTCGATGTGCGCAAAGAATTCTCGATGACCGAGCAGCACTACGGCCTGATCCTCACGCTGTTCATGCTGGCCTACGCTGTTATGTACGCCGGTTCCGGATACATCGTGGATCGCCTCGGCACCCGGCGCGGCTTCGCGGTCTTCATCGGTACCTGGTCCACCGCACAGATGTTGCACGGGCTGGCCCGCGGCTGGTGGTCGCTGGCGGGCTGCCGCATCTTGCTGGGACTCAGCGAGCCGGGCAACTGGCCCGCCGCGGCCAAAGCGGTGGCCGAATGGTTTCCGGCCACGCAGCGCGCGCTCGGTGTCGGCATCTTCAATGCCGGCTCCTCGCTGGGCTCCGCCATGGCTCCGCCCATGGTGGCCTTTCTGACGCTGCATTTCGGCTGGCGCTCCGCCTTCCTGTTCACTGGCAGCCTGGGGCTGCTCTGGCTGACCCTCTGGCTGCTCCTCTACCAGCCGCCGCACCGCAACCGCTGGCTTCGTCCTGGCGAATATGCCCAGATCAAAGACCAGATCCGCCCGCCGGACGAAACCTTGCCGGCTACCACGCACACTCTCGATTGGCGCAAGGTCATCTCGATGCGGGGGTGCTACTCGTTGATCATCGCCCGCTTCTTCACCGACCCGGTCATTTACTTCGTCATTTTCTGGTTGCCGGAATACCTCCGCAAGGAGCGCGGATTCGATCTCAAGCAGGTGGGCTGGTACGCCTGGGTGCCCTTTCTGTTCGGTGATGCTGGCTACGTGCTGGGCGGCTGGCTGTCCGGCCACCTGATTCGCAAGGGCTGGCTGCTGCCACGGGCGCGCAAGTTCGTCATGCTGGTTGGCGCGGCCTTCTTGCCCGCCGCCATTTTCGCCCCCCTGCTGCCCGCCGCCTGGATGGCCATCGCCGCTATCTGCTTGGTAGTCTTCGGCCACGCCTTATGGGTGGCCAATTTGCAGGCTATTCCGCTGGATCTGTTTCGCGGCCCGGAAGTGGGCACTGCCACCGGCTTCTCCGGCATGGGCGGCGCCATCGGCGGCGCCCTGGCCAACTTCGGCACCGGCTGGGTGGTCCAGCACTTCTCCTACGCGCCCATCTTCGCCCTGGCCGGCCTCATGCATCCCCTCTCCATCGCCCTCCTGTACTGGCTGCTCCCCGACCGCTACTTCCAGAAAGAGACCCCGTCCGTTCTCGCCTGATACTCCACCCCCACCAGGGACAACCCGCAGGCCGGCGCCCGGGGACCGGCCTTCACCGTGGTCCCCGGAGCCAGCAGCGTCCTCAGGCCCGCCTGGTCCAGGTTGCCCTTGCCCACCTCCAGCAACGTGCCCACGATGTTGCGCACCATGTGCTTCAGGAACCCGCTGCCGCTCACGCGATAGACCAGCAGATCAGCCCGTTGTTCCGCCCGGGAGAAGAAAATAGTACGCACTTTCGATTCGCCCTCCTGATCGCTCTCGTCAGCCGCGGCGAAAACCGAGAAATCGTGCTCGCCCTCCAGCAAAGGCGCCGCTTCGATGACCCGCCGCTCTTCCAGCGGGTACGGATAGTGGTAAACATAGCGCCGTTCGAAGGGAGGGCAGACCTCGCCACGAAAGATCCGGTACTCGTACGTCTTCGAACGCGCCATGTACCGGGGATGGAAACCGGCCGCCACTTCCTCCACGCCCAGCACCCGGATGTCGCCCGGAAGCAGCCGGTTCATGGCCTTCTTGAGGTTCTCGACGGGAATGCGGTTTTCCAACCAGAACGCCGCCACCTGCCCCAGCGCGTGCACCCCCGCATCCGTCCGCCCCGAGCCCTCCACCTGAACGAGCTTTCCCTCAATCTCGTTCAAAACCTCCTGGAGGGTTCCCTGAATAGTGGGCAGGTCCGGCTGCCTTTGCCAGCCATGAAACTCCGTCCCATCGTAAGCCAAGATGATCTTGATCCGGCGCATCAGGTCTGCCGCGACCCCGGCTTAGTGACTGGGATGCCCTCCTGGCAAAGCGGACAATCGTCGGGCGGATAGTTCACCACGGTGAGTGTAGCCAGTGACACCCGAGGGACGGTGACCTCGGCCTGCCCGCCGCTGCGGTCGATGATCGACCCCGCGCTGATCACCTCCGCCCCCGCCTCCCGCAGCATCTCCACTACCTCCCGTGTACTCCCGCCCGTGGTGACCACATCTTCCACCACCACTGCCACCTCTCCGGCTGTGATGGAGAATCCTCGGCGCAGAGCCATCTTCCCGGAGGCGTCCCGCTCGGTGAACAGCGAGCGCGCTCCCAAGGCCCGCGCCACCTCGTGCCCGATGATGACTCCCCCCAGCGCCGGAGAACCCACCACATCCACCTTCCGCTCGGAGCCCGCCAGCGTGCGCAGCGCCGCGCCCAGCCGCGCCCCCAGCTTCTCGGCGTGCTGCGGATATTGCAGCACTAGCGCGCATTGCAGGTACTCCCGGCTATGCAGCCCGCTGGTCAGCCGAAAATGGCCGCGCAGATACGCGCCGGTCTGGTGAAACAGATCGAGGATAGCTTCTGATTGGGGAGTCACAACAGGCTACTATACCAGCACCGTGGTGAGACCGCCCCGGGTAATGCCCCAGCCGGAATCCACGTACTCCTCCAGCCGCACCCGGAACTCCTTCACCAGGTCCAGGTGGTCGTCCATCACGTTGTTCAGCTCCAGCGGATCGCGGCGCAGATCGTACAGGTCTTCCCACGCATCGCCCGGGTTCCACCGCCCGACGTAAAGCCACTCCGGAGTGCGGATGGCGCCGTGATCGCTGAAGCCCGTCACGATCCACTCCGGGCGCGAGCGTTCTCCGGATTCCATCAGTGCCCTTCGGCTCTGCCCCGCCACACGCCGTCCCGCCCGCGCCTGGAAGGGGTGATAGATGATCAGCGGCACGTGCGTCAACTGCGTCGGCAGGCTTCCTTCCCCTTTGCCGATCTGGCCCTGCTCGCCCTGCATGGTCCCGTGGTCCGCCACAAACGCGATGAGCCAGCGCGCGGCTTCGCGGAAAACCTGCGCCGCCGGCCAGTCCTCCTCCGTCTTCCACTCGCGCCGGTTCATCAGGTACTGCTCCAACTGATAGGTTTCAAACTCCGGCCACCGGCTTGGGACATAGGCGGAGAGGTTGATGGCCTTGCGCGGGCCTGATTCGAGTGCGTCGCTCTCCTGCCCGCGAATGTAGCGCCAGCTCTGGAATCCGCGCTGAAACTTCTTGCCCGGCTTGAACTGGTCGTAGACATCGGTGACCAGGGCGTTGGTGTAGCCGGCGTCGCGCAACGTCTCCGAAAGCGTCACGTCTTCGGCGTAGCGCTGGTGCCAGCCCCGCCAGCGCCAGCGCGTCCACACTCGGAGTCCGCACTTCGGTGGCCCCGTAGCATCCCATCCAAGGCACGCCCCAGGTATCCACCACGATTTCGATCAGGTTCAGTGTGCCCTCTGCCTGGCGGGGCATCTGGCTCCTCGCCCCTGCCCCCAGTAATGGCCCGCCCCCGGCGGCGCCCGCCATCCCCTTCAGTACAGCCCTCCTGCTGAATCTGCTCGTCCCTGCTATTGTCCCAGCTTCCAGCTCTCCTCGCGCCACCCCCGTTACACGAGTAGACACTCCTTTACGTACCTTTACGTAACTCCCAGCTCCCTGTCAGCACCCTCTCAAGTGTGGGGAGAGTGAATCCTATGAAAAGACAAAAAGCGTTATGGTTGGGCGCCGGCCTGCTGGTGCTCTCCGGGTTGGGCGCCTGGGCCCACATCCGGAGTCGCCAGAATCCTCTCTATCGGACGGTTCGCGCCGAGCGAGGCCCAATCGAGAGCACCATTTCCGCCACTGGAAACCTCAACGCCGTCGTGACCGTCCAGGTCGGCACCCAGGTGTCCGGCTACGTCAAGGAACTCTACGCCGACTTCAACACCAAGGTTGACAAGGGGCAACTGGTCGCTAGAATCGACCCCGAAATCTTCCAGGCCCGCGTCAACCAAGCCCAGGCCAACCTGGACGCCGCCCGCGCCGCGGTCATCAACTCCCAGGCCAACCTGCAAAAGACGGAGGCCGAAATCGCCAACGCCAAGGCCATGCTCGCCCAGGCCAAGGCCGGCATCGCCAAGGCCAACGCCTCGGCTTCCGACGTCCGCATCAAGCTCAACCGCAGCACGGAACTGTTCAACAACAGGCTCATCGCCACGCAGGACCGCGACTCCGCCCAGGCCGCCAACGACGCTGCCGTCGCCGAGTTGGATGCCGCCAAGGCCCTGGAGCAAGCGGCCATCGAGAACATCCGCAGCGCCGAGGCCCAGCGCGAGGTCGCTCTCACTCAGGTGTCTTCCGCCCAGGCCCAGGTCAAACAGCAGGACGCCGCGCTCCGCCAGGCGCAAATCGATCTCGAGCACACCTTCATCCGCGCTCCCGTTGACGGCACCGTGGTCTCGCGCAAGGTCGATGTCGGCCAGACCGTGGCTGCCAGCCTTCAGGCTCCCACGCTGTTCGAAATCGCCCAGGATCTCACCAAGATGCAGGTCGATACCAACGTGGACGAAGCCGACATCGGCCGCGTCAAGGTTGGCCAGGAAACCATCTTCACTGTGGACGCCTACCCCGGCCGCCCCTTCCACGGCAAAGTAGTCGAGATCCGCCAGGCCCCCATCAACGTGCAGAACGTCGTTACCTACGACGTCGTGATCGCCGTCTCGAACCCCGACTTGAAGCTCTTCCCCGGCATGACCGCCAACGTCAAGGTGCTGGTCGATCGCCGCGATGACGCGCTGCGGGTCCCCAACGCCGCCCTGCGTTTCCGGCCCCTTGATGCGAAGGAACAACCCACGCCCGGCGGTGCTCGCTCCAACCGCACCCGCGGTGCACAAACCATTTGGGTCCTCACCGACGCCGGCAAGCCGGCGCCGCTGCCTGTCGCGCTGGGCGTCACCGACGGGACCTACAGCGAGATCACCGGTGGCAAGCTTACGGAAGGCCAGCCGGTCATCGTGGGACTCGCCTCCGCCCAGCCGGCCTCCGCCGGCCAGCCCTTCGGAGGCCCGCGCGGTCCGCGCTTTTAGGAGACGCGCCATGAAACTCATTGCCACCGTCAAGATCGCCCTCAGCGCCCTGCGTGTCAATCGCTTCCGCTCCGCGCTCACCATGCTCGGCATCATCATCGGCGTGGCCGCGGTCATCGCCATGGTGGCCGTCGGCTCCGGCGCCACCGCCCGCATCCAGGAGGAGATCCAGACCATCGGCAGTAACCTGCTCATCGTGCTCTCCGGAACCATCACCAGTTCGGGCATCCGGCTGGGCAGCGGCATGGCCGTCACCCTGACTGAAGACGACGCCCGCGCCATTGCCGCCGAGTGCCCCTCCGTGGAGGCCGCCGCGCCCACCGTTCGAGGCGGTGCGCAGGTCGTCTTCAGCAACAACAACTGGGCCACCTCCATTCAAGGTGTTACGCCGGATTACCTCAAGGTGCGCGATCTTACCATCGCCTCCGGCCAGCCGTTCTCCGATTCGGACGTGGACGGCGCAACCAAGGTCGCCCTGCTCGGACAGACGGTGGTCGATAACCTGTTCGCCGGCACTAACCCCGTCGGCCAGATCATTCGCATCCGCGCCGTTCCGTTCACCGTCGACGGCGTGCTGACTGCCAAGGGCCAGTCGCCTTCCGGACAGGATCAGGATGACGTGATCCTGATTCCCATCTCCACCGCTAAGAAAAAAGTGCTCGGCTCCAATCACGCCAACTTCAAGTCTGTGGGGGCGATTCTGGTCCAGGCCCGCGGCCCGCAACTGATGAACTCGGCGCAGACCGAAATCGAGGCGCTGCTGCGCCAGCGCCATCACATCCAGCCCGGCCAGGACGATGACTTCAGCGTCCGCAATCTCACCGAGGTCTTCGCCGCACAGGAAAGCTCCGCCAGGGTCATGTCCATCCTGCTCGGCGCTATCGCCTCGGTCTCCCTCATCGTCGGCGGCATCGGCATCATGAACATCATGATGGTCTCGGTGACCGAGCGCACCAAAGAGATCGGAATTCGCCGCGCCATCGGCGCCCGCATGCGGGACATCCTCACCCAGTTTCTGGTCGAGGCCGTCACGCTGGCCCTGATCGGCGGGGTGGTCGGCATCGTCGTCGGGCTCGGCGCCTCGGTCTCGATCTCCTACTTGGCGCACTGGGCCACCCTCATCGGCCCCACCGCCATCCTGTTAGCCTTCGTCTTCTCCGGCTTAGTCGGCGTCTTCTTCGGGTTCTATCCGGCCCGCAAGGCCGCCCGCCTCAATCCCATCGAGGCCTTGCGCTATGAATGACAGATCGTAGATTGTGGACTGTGGATCGTGGATCGCGGAATGGGGTTTTGTGGTCTCCCCAATCCACGATCCACATTCCAATGCGATACCATTAGAGTTTCAGGGAACAGAACCCTCTGGAAACCCGTCTTAACCAGCTTGAGGTATTGAATCCATGCAACGCATGCTAGCCGTTTTGTGTGTGTTTCTTTTGATCGCGGGCACGGCCGGCGCGCAGGCCCCTGCGGCCCAGAAGTCCAACAATAACCATCGGTTCTCCCGCCTGACCCATAACTTCCAGTGGCAGGAGGCCGCGCCAATTGATCTGGCCAACTCCAACCGCCTCGAAGCGTTGTTGCGGGCCGGCAAGGTCTATCTCTCCCTCCAGGACGCCATTGCCCTGACGCTCGAGAACAACCTGGATATCGCCCTGCAACGCTACGGCCCGCTCCAGGCCAACGCCAGCCTGGTGCGCACCCAAGCGGGCGGCCTGCTGCGAGGGGTGCCCACCGCGGTGCAACAAGCCACCACCAGCGCCCTGTCCCAGGCCACCGGCGGCGCATCCGGTGCGGGCGGCAGCTCGGCGCTGGTCTCCAGCGCCGCAAGCAGCACCGGCGGCACCATCATTACCGCGACTGGCAGCACGATTCCCAACCTGGACCCGGCTCTGTTCTTTCAGGGGAACTGGGCCCACAGCACCACCCCCCAGAGCAACTCCTTCAGCACCGGCACCAGCGCACTGATCATTCGAAACGATGCGTACCAGTTCGGCGTTCAGCAGGGGTTTCTTACGGGGACCAACGTCAGCCTCGGTTATACCGACAGTGCTTTGCGGACCAACGCCGGCCGCAGCGATTTCAACCCGTCCATGACCGGCTCCTTGAGCCTGAACTTCACCCAGCATCTCCTGCAAGGCTTCGGGATTGCGGTCAACAATCGCAACATCCGCGTCGCCAAGAACAATCTGCGGGTCAGCGACCTGGCCTTCAAGCAGCAGGTCATGACCACAGTCTCCGCGATCATCGGGGCCTACTGGGACCTGGTCAGCTTCAACGAGAACGTGAAGGTCAAGCAGCAGGCCGTGGCCCTGAACCAGAGACTTTACAGCGACAACAAGAAGCAAGTCGAGATCGGAACCCTGGCCCCCATTGAAATCGTGCGCGCCGAAGCCGAGCTGGCCTCCAGCCAGCAGGCCCTCACCCAGGCCGAAACGCAGTTGCTGCAACAGGAAACGCTCCTGAAGAACGCTCTGAGCCGCACCGGCGTGGCCAGCCCCAGCATTGCGGATGCACGCATCGTTCCCACCGACCGGATCAGCGTGCCGGCCGTCGAACCCGTCGAGCCCGTCCAGGATCTCATTGCCAAAGCGCTCGAGAATCGCCCCGAGGTTGCCCAAACGCGCATCCAGATCGACAACACCAAAATAGGCCTCAAAGGAACCAGGGCCGAGCTTCCAGCCCTCCCTGGATCTGGTGGCGACCCTGCAAAACAACGGGCTAGCTGGGCAGATCAACGCCCTGCCCATCCCGCCGGTTCAGGGCCAGCCGACAGGCACCGTCACGCTGCGCGATCCCAATTCGGTCAACCCATTCTTCCTCGGCGGCTACGGCACGGTGCTCCAGCAGTTGTTTTCGCGAAATTTCCCGAACTACTCGCTCGGCTTTCAGCTCAACATCCCGCTACGCAACCGCTCCGCGCAGGCCGACATGGTCCTGGACCAGTTGAACCTGCGCCAGCAGGAGATCCGCCAGCAACAACTGCTCAACCAGGTGAGGGTGGACGTCCGCAACGCGCTCATCGCCCTGCAACAGGCCAGCGCCGCCTATCAGGCCGCCGTCAAGGCCCGCACCCTCCAGGAGCAGACGCTGGATGCCGAGCAGAAGAAGTACACCCTGGGCGCTTCCACCATCTTCTTCGTGATCCAGTCCCAACGCGACCTGACCCAGGCTCAGTCCAATGCAGTCGCCGCCGAAAGCGCCTACGCCAAGGCCAGGGTGCAATTGAACATGGCCACCGGCCAGACCCTCGAGGTCAACAATATCGCCATCGACGAAGCCCTGCGCGGCCGCGTCTCCCGCCCCCCCAGCCCCTTACCGGTCCTTCAACAGTAGGACCCACTCGCCGAACCACCTTCCGAGCCGCGACCGTCAGGGAGCGGCTCGGCTTTGCCTTTTGACTTTTAGCCGCCCTCCTTTGGTATATATAGAAAAGCCCTCCGCAATCAGCCGTACGCCCTCGGCCGGGCAACCCCCTGGCTGAAGGCCGAAAGCTGAACGCTGACGGTCGTCTTTACAGGGCATGAAAGGAAGGTACTCGTGAGTTCGATCAAAGAACCTGAGGTTGAACCCAAACCCAGGGCCGCCGTCTCGCGGCGCGGCTTCATCCGCGGCGTCGGCCTCGGCAGCGGGGCTTTAGGAACCGGCGTCTTGGAATCACAAGCGCTAGCGGAACCGCAGGCTGCGGCCCCCAAACCACTCGGCCCCGGCCCGGTGCCCGTCACCCTGCAAGTGAACGGAAAAGTGCACAAGCTGAACCTGGAACCGCGCGTCACGTTGCTGGATGCGCTCCGCGATCACCTCGATTACACCGGCGCCAAGAGAGTCTGCGATCGGGGCATCTGCGGCTCCTGCACCGTCATCCTGGCCGGCAAGGCGGTCTACGCCTGCACCACCCTGGCCATCGACGCGCAGGGCAAGGACATTCAGACCATCGAAGGGCTCTCCACGGCAGGCAAGCTCGATCCCATCATCACCGCCTTCGTCGCCAACGACGCCCAGCAGTGCGGCTTCTGCACTCCCGGCTTCGTCATGGCCACCAAGGCTTTTCTGGAGCGAAACCCCAACCCCACCTACGAACAGGTAAAAGCAGGCTTCGGTGGCAACCTGTGCCGCTGCGGCGCCTACATGGGAGTCCGGCACGCGGTCTTGCAGGCCGCCAAGGATTTGAAAGGAGGGAAGAATGCCTGACTATCATTGGCCTCCCCCGGAAAAACGCCGCGTCATCGGCAAGCGGCTTAATCGGGTTGACGGCATCGTCAAAACTTCCGGCCGCGCCAAGTACAGTTACGACATCAAGCGCCCCGGAATGCTTTACGGCGCAGTCCTCACATCGCCCCATGCGCACGCCCGCATCACGGGCCTGGATACCAGCGCCGCCGAAAAGATGAAGGGCGTCGCCGCGGTGCAGGTTGTCTCACCCCCTGGCACCGAGATTCAGTGGGCCGGCGCCGAAGTGGTCGCGTTAGCGGCCGTCTCCGAGCAAGTCGCCAAGGACGCCATCCGCAAGATTAAGGTCGATTACGAGGTACTCCCCCACATGGTCCACGAGGAGGATCTCAGCAAGGTCGGCAGCCGCGCCAAACCCTCCGGCGAGCAGGTCTTCGGCGATCCCGACCAGGCCTTCAAGGACGCCGATGCGGTTTCGGAGGGTTTCTATGGCGTGCCTGTGATCACCCACGTGACCTGGGAAACTCATGGTCAGGTCATCGAGTGGAAAGGGCAGGACATGGACTACTGGTCTTCCACTCAGGCTGTCTCCAGCATCGGTGGCGAATTGGCCAAAAACCTCGGCATACCCGCCACCAGTGTTCACGTGCACCAGGATCACATGGGAATCGGCTACGGCAGCAAGTTCTCCTGCGATCGCTGGGGCGTGTTCTGCGCACAACTCTCCAAGGCCAGCGGCGGTAAGGCGGTCAAGCTCTTTCTGGACCGCGCCACCGATCAGATGATCGCCGGCAACCGTCCTTCCCATTTCGCCCGTATCAAGCTGGCTGCCAAGCAGGACGGCGCCATCACCGGCTGGCAGTCCGAGTCCTGGTCCACCGGTGGTATGGGCGGCGCCGGCATGCCTCCCATTCCCTACGTCTTCACCAGGATTCCCAACCGCCGTCTGCAACACACCGCCGTGCAGGTCAACGCCGGCGGCCAGCGCGCCTGGCGCGCTCCCAACCATCCCCAGGCCGCCTACCTGACCTGCTGCGCCATGGAGGACCTGGCCGCCAAGCTCAACATGGACCCCATCGAGTTGTTCAGCAAGAACGCCGATTACACGCTCTTCCCCGACGTTTATCGCTGGCAGCTCCAGAAGGCCGCCGAGATGATCGACTGGAAGAAGCTCTGGCACCCCCGCGGGGACTCCGGCAAAGGAACCATCAAGCGCGGTCTCGGCATCGGCGTTCATACCTGGGGTGGCGCCGGCCACGCCAGCCAGTGCCGCACCAACATCCATCCGGACGGCACCGTCGAGGTCGAGCTGTGCAGCCAGGATCTCGGCACCGGGACCCGCACCGTCATCGTCATGGTGGCCGCCGAAACCCTCGGCTTGCCGGTCAGCGCTATCAAGCTGAACATCGGCGATAACAAGTATCCGCCCTCCGGCGGTTCCGGTGGATCCACGACCGTGGGTGGCGTCTCTTCCTCCACCCGCAAGTCCACCATGAACGCCCTGGAGAAACTCTACGAGGTCGTCGCCCCCAGCCTGGACGCTCCACCCGACCAACTGGAAGCCGTCGATGGAAAGATCCAGGTCAAGGGCAACCCCGCCAAGAACCTGCCCTGGAAGGCAGCCTGCAAGAAGCTGGGTGTGAACCCCATCTCCGCGATGGGTGAGAACCAGCCCAAGCTCGCCTCGAAGGAAGGCTTGAACACCGGCAACGTCGCCGGCGCCCAGATCGCCGACGTTTCCGTGGACACCGAAACCGGCCTCATCAAGATGAACCGGCTCGCCGTAGTTCAGGACTGCGGCATGATCATCAATCCCAAAACCGCCGAGAGCCAATGCTACGGCGCCGCTCACCTGAGTATCTGCGCCGCCCTGTGCGAGGAGCGCATCATGGACGAAATCACCGGCCGCATGCTCAACCCCAACCTGGAGTTCTACAAGTTGGCCGGCATGCCCGATATCGGCGAGATCATCGTGCATCTCGACATCAGACCCGAGCACGACAAACGCGGCGTGGTCGGCTTGGGTGAGCCGCCCGTCATCGGCGGCATCGCCGCCGTCGCCAATGCTGTTACCAATGCGATCGGCGTGCGCATCCCCGTGGTTCCCCTAACGCCCGACAAGGTGCTGGCCGCTCTGGAAGGGAGGAAAGCCTGATGCAACCCTTTGAATACGCAAGTCCGACCACCCTACAGGAGGCTTTGGGGCTGCTGGGCAAGCGCTGGGGAGACGCAGACGTTCTCGCCGGCGGCACCGATCTGCTCGGCCTCCTGAAAGACTACATTCACACCCCCAAGCGGGTCGTGAACATCAAGGGCATCAAAGAGCTGGGGGGCATCCAGAAAACCCCCGCCGGTCTGCGCATCGGCGCGCTGGTCACCCTGGATGAGCTGCTCCAAAGCCCTGACCTGACCGAGTACCCGGCCCTGCTGGCCGCCGCGCGCGGGGTCACCAGTCCGCAGATGCGCAACATGGGCACCTTGGGCGGCGACCTCTGCCAGCGTCCGCGCTGCTGGTATTTCCGCCTGGGCTACGGGCTGCTGGCCAAGGACAAGGACGGCAAGAGCCTGGTTCCGGATGGCGATAACCGCTACCACGCCATCTTCGGCAACCAGGGTCCGGCCTGCTTTGTCAGCGCCTCCAGCTTCGGCCCGCCCTTGGTCGCTCTCAACGCCAGGGTCAAAGTCGTTTCACCTTCCGGCGCCCGGGAAATCCCGCTCGAGAAATTCTTCGTGACGCCGCAGGACGAGTCCAACCGTGAAATCGCTCTGGCGCCTAACGAGATCCTCACCGAGATCCTGGTTCCGCCGGCCGCTGGCGTGCAAGAACGCCAGCTACGAGGTGCGGCAGAAACAGACCCTGGATTGGCCGCTGGCTACGGCTTCCGTGG
>CAVRZY010000162.1:0-6311 GCA_963725415.1 uncultured Acidobacteriota bacterium
CATCTTGCGCAAGAGTTCGTGCGACAGCGGTTTGTCCATGACGGGGTTCCTAGGGTTTGATCGCATTCTATTTGTCCTGGCCTTCAGCACACAGCAGCCGGCAGGCTTCCCGGGCAATCATCAGTTCTTCATCGGTTCGTATCACGCGAACAGTGGCGCGACTGGATTCAGTGGAAATCACCGGGGCGTTGGCGGCGTTCCTGGCTTCGTCCAGTTCGATACCGAGAAACTGCAGCCCGCTGCATACACGGGCTCGCACCTCGCCTGCGTTCTCGCCGATCCCACCGGCAAACACCAGCGTCTCCAGCCCGCCGAGCGCAGCCGCGAACGCCCCGATCCATTTGCGGGTTTGGTAACAAAACAGGTCCACGGCCTCGGCGGCGCGGAGATCGGACGGCTGCCGTTGGATCAAATCCCTCATGTCGGAACTGGTTTCAGCAACGCCCAGCAGACCGGACTCGTGATTGATGATGTGGTTGAACTGTTTGGGTGTCAGATTCTCGGAACGCATCATGTACCACGCGACGCCGGGATCCAGGTCGCCGGTTCGAGTGCCCATCGGCAACCCGGCGGCCGGCGTGAACCCCATGCTGGTGTCGATGCTCTTGCCGTCGCGGACTGCCGCCAGGCTGGCCCCGTTCCCAAGGTGGGCCAGGATCACGCGCCCTTGGGCCGCTCGCGCGCCGGCAACGCGGGCCAGTTCCTCCAGGAGATAGGAATAGGACAGACCGTGGAAACCGTACCGCCGTATCCCCATCTTGTCGAAGCGGCGCGGGATGGGCAACAGATGGGCCACACGGGGCATGGTGCGGTGAAACGCCGTGTCAAAACAGGCAACCTGGAGCAGGTTCGGATGACGCTGGCCACACGCTTCGATCAGTTCAATCTCGCCCGGCAGATGATCCGGGTCGAACGGGCTGATGGCATGCAGTTCATCCAGCAATATCTGCGTGACGCGCTCGGGCTCGGTATAGTTCATGCCGTGGACCACCCGGTGTCCGACTGCCCTCACCCAAGCGAAGCCAATCTTTTCTTCGAGCCAATCGAGGAGGAAAGCCGCCGCCGACCTGTAGTCGGGGGCCTCGATCTCGCTACTGTCATCGTGATTCCGAGTCTCTTCGTTGAAAGTCAGAATCGTACCAGGCAAGCCGATGCGGTCAACCTTCCCATGAAGCAATCGCTTCAGTGGTCCGTCTTCCTGATACAGCGCGAACCGGATGCTCGACGAACCGCCGTTAATCGTCAGGACCAATGGTCTAGCTGGCTTCGCGGATGATTCTTCCATCACTACACTAGGCTCCCAGTTCCTGCACCGTGCGCAGGAACGTGATGACATCCTCACGGCTCAGCATGCCGACCACCTGGCTGTCGGTCATTACCGGGAGCTGGTTGACCCCGTCGCGATCCATTAGTTGGAGGGCAGCCCACAGTTTGGTGGACGGGCTGATCCGCTTCAGTTCTTCGAGCGGCAGCATGACCTGTGCAGCGGTCGTGTTCGCCCAGTCCGGCCGGGGTACTTCCTTGATGCGGTGAAGGGTCATCAGGCCAACGGTGTCCGCTCCGCGATTGACGAGGAAGCATCGGCGACCGGTGCCGAGGACGTGTTCGTCCACCACCTGTTGCAGGGTCAGGTCTGCAGAGACGGTGACGCAGTGACTGCTCATGGCCTGCGAAACTGTGTGGCCAGCCAACAGACCCTGGAACATCACTTGATGCACCTGCGCTGAGGCGGCATTGTCGAGAAACCAGCCGATGAAGGCAATCCACAACCCGTCGCCAAAGTTGCCGCTGAACATCTGCCAGACACCGACGAAGATAAACAGGAAACCAAAGAACCGGCCCGTGTTGGCGGCGATGAGCGTGGCCCGGCGCATGTTTTTCGTAGCGGCCCAAACGACGGCACGGAACACACGGCCGCCATCCAGCGGGAAGCCGGGAATCAAATTGAAGAGCACCAGCGCGAAGTTGATGTAGGCCAGGTATTTGGCCAGACCCCACAGAGGCTGGATGGCGGCAACTGCGGGCTGCACCACGGAAAACAACACGGCCAGCGCCAGGCTCACGATCGGTCCGGCAATGGCGATGAGGAACTCCGCCCTGGCGCTCGGCGGTTCCGCGCCAATCTGGGCCACGCCGCCAAAGATGAACAGCGTGATGCTGCGCACCGGAACCTTGAAGCGCAGAGCGACCACCGAATGCCCCAATTCGTGGAGCAGCACACTGGCAAAGAGCATGATCGCGGTGGCGGCGCCCATGACCCAGTACAAGAGGGGCTGCCAGTTCTTAAACTCAGCGGGATAGTAACTGCCTGCCAGCATCCAGGTGAGCAGCGCAAAGATCAGGAACCAGGAATAATCCAAACCAATTGGGATTCCCAAGATCTTGCCTAACGGAACATTTTGTCGAGTCATATGTGATCTCCTTAGGTGTTGCGGGGCGCGACCAATTCCACGGGCAGCGGCCAACTGTGTCCTTGTTGAGCGAGCAGGCTCTGGGTAGCGTCGGGCCCCCAAGTGCCGCCAGCGTAATTGGGAAAATCGCTGGGCGGATTGGCCTTCCACACCTCGAGCACCGGCATCAACAGGCGCCACGCCGCCTCGACCTGATCGGCGCGCATGAACAACGTGGCATCGTTGTTCATCACGTCCCAGAGCAAGGTCTCGTAGGCGTCGGGCGACGGAGCGGCGAACGTTTCCTGGTAATTGAACCGCATATTCACCGGCTGCAACAGCATCCTCTGCCCCGGGTGTTTTGCCTGAAATCGCAAAACGATGCCCTGGTCGGGCTGGATCGACATGACCAGCCGCGAGGGCTGCCAGTCGAGGGTGGCCTCTGGCGGAAACGACTGATGGGGCACCGCGCGGAACTGGATGGCGACTTCCGAGACCTGCCGGGTGAGGCGTTTGCCGGTGCGGAGATAGAATGGCACGTCCTGCCAGCGCCAGTTGTCCACGAACAACTTCAAGGCCACAAAGGTCTCGGTTTGTGAATCGGGTGGCACGCCGTCTTCTTGGCGATAACCGCGCACTTCCTTGCCGGCGATCCAACCCTTGCCATACTGCCCGCGCACCACGCAGTGATGGACCGCGTCATGCGGAATCGGCCGAACCGCGTGCAGCACATCCACTTTCTTGTTGCGAATCTCGTCGGCATCGAAGGAGACCATCGGTTCCATGGCCACCAGACAGAGCAGTTGCATCAGGTGATTCTGCACCATGTCGCGCAGTGCGCCGGCCCCATCGTAATAGCCGCCGCGATGTTCCACGCCCACCTCTTCGGCGACAGTGATGGTCACGTAGTCCACATAACGCCGGTTCCAGATCGGCTCGAACAGCGGATTGGCAAAACGGAACGCCAGGATGTTCTGCACCGTCTCTTTGCCCAGGTAATGGTCGATGCGGAAGATTTGAGATTCTTGAAAGCTGCTGGCGAGTGTGCGGTTCAGCGCCAGTGCCGACTCCAGGTCATACCCGATAGGTTTCTCGATGACGATTCGCGCCCGTTCCCGGTCGGCCGCCAGGCCGGCATGATCGAGGAAGCAAGGGATTTCGCCAAACAGCGACGGCGGCGTGGCCATGTAGAAAATGCGTTGGGCTTTGGAGCCCCACTCCTTCTCCAGGTTTGCGCACTGGTGGCTGAGTTCCGTGTAGGTCGCGTTGCCTTTGAAGTCGCCCTGCAAGTAGCGGATATGCCGGGAGAACTCGTTCCACCGCTTGGCTGCGAATTTCCCGCTGCGGGCGAACTTCCTGACTCCCTCATGCAGACGCTTGCGCAGGGCGTCCTCGCTGAGTTCGACGCGGTCCACCGCGACAATCGAAAAATGAGCCGGAATACTATGGCTCTGGGAAAGGTCAACCAGGGCCGGCATCAACTTCCGCCAAGTCAGGTCGCCTGCTCCGCCGAATATGACGAATATGTTTGGTTCGAGTTGATCGTTCGTTTTCATCGCTCTCAACCCTTCGTCCAGTCGGTGTGAAATGTGCCTTTGACGTCGATGCGCTCGTAGCTGTGCGCGCCGAAGTAGTCCCGCTGGGCTTGGATCAGGTTCGCCGGCAGCCAGGCACTACGGTAGCCGTCAAAGTAGCCCAGCGCCGTCATGAAACAGGGCGCGGGTAAACCCAGTTCGATCGTCGCGCAAACGACGCGGCGCAAATCCTCCTGGTGGGCCATTACCTTTTTCGATAGCTCCGGGGCCAGGAGCAGATTTGGCAGGCCGGGCTGGTTGCGATATGCCATCCGGATGTCCTCCAGCAACGCCGCGCGGATGATGCAGCCGCCCCGCCAGATTCGCGCCACGGCCTCGAGATCCAGGGTGTACGCATACCTGTCCGACGCTGCCGCCAGGACTGCCATGCCCTGTGCGTAGGCGATGATCATCCCGGCAAAGAGCGCGTGGCCCAGTTGATCGAGGAAGAGTTTACGGTCGCCGCCAAACGGCGGGACGGGGCGCTTGAAAATCTCGCCGGCCGTCTCTCGCTGCTTCTCAAACACGGACAGATCCCGCATCGCGACCGCCAGGTCGATCGTCGGGATCGGCACCTGCAATTCCATCGCGCTTTGCGAGGTCCACATGCCGGTGCCTTTCTGCCTGGCAACATCCAGGATTTCGTCGATCAACCGCTTACCGGTCTTCTCGTCGGCCTTGCCGAAGATGTGACTGGTGATCTCCATCAGGTAGCCGTTGAGTTCCCCTTGATTCCACGTGTCGTACACGTCGCGCAGTCCGTCGTCGCTCAAGCCAAGGCCGCGTTTCATCAGGTCGTATGTCTCGGCCAGGAGCTGCATCACCGCGTACTCGATGCCGTTGTGGACCATCTTGACGAAATGCCCGGCCGATCCGGGGCCGAGGTAAGCTACGCACGGATCTCCGTTGACCTTGGCAGCGACGGCCTCGAGCAGCGGGCGGACCCGCTCGTACGCCTCTTTAGGTCCCCCGGGCATGATGCTCGGGCCGTGGCGCGCGCCCTCCTCGCCGCCAGACACGCCCAGGCCGAGCAATTGAATGCCATTCTCGGTCAGGTTACGGGCACGCAGGTTTGTATCTTTGAAGTAGGAGTTGCCGGCGTCGATGATGAGATCGCCCTTTTGGAGGTGCGGTAACAGATCGCCGATCACAGAATCCACGGGCGGGCCGGCGGGCACCAGCATCATGACCGCGCGCGGCCAACGGAGCAGTCCGATGAAATCCTTGATGTTGGCCACGCCGTGTATGTCGTTTTCCGCTGATTCCTTCTGGAGCGCTTCGACCTTGCTGGGGTCTTTGTCATAGCCCGCCACCGGGAAGCCGTGGTCAGCCATGTTCAGTAACATATTGCGCCCCATCACGCCCAGGCCGATCATGCCGATTTCATGGCGTTGAGTCTCCATACCAGTCCCCAGCTCATGAAGCGCGCCCGACGTCACGTCAACATGGCCCCTTCCGGAATCCTGTGCCTGCGACCACTGGCGCCTGAGCGCCACCTCAAACGCGGATCTGCTCGGTGCTGCGCCCCCCACACGACACCTCCCGTCTCGCCATGATCGCTCGCCGTCCACCGCTGAGCCCATCATGACGGGCGCCTCGGATGGAATCCGCGGACAGCGCCTGAGCGTTTCGTTCCTCCCGTTCGCGCCCACAACGTCTTGGAGCCGCCGCGCCACCGAAAGGATCTCACGCCCTATCTTTCGCCGAGTTGCCGGCATCCCGGCCATTGTCGAAAGAGCGACTGTCAACGCGGGCCACCATGCTCGACACCACGCGCGACAGTGGACTCGCCTCTGGAGGCTGACCGTGCGCCACGGCAAGCACCTCGTCGACGAACTTGTCGCCGCCCCAACCGTGGAGGCCCAAAGCTTCAAGCACGAACGTCTTGAAGATGGGAGCCTTCCCGAGGGACTCAGCTTCCGCTCTGTGTTGGTCGATGAGCTCGCTCCACGAGGCCGCCTCGGGCTTGCCCTGATTCTCGAGGGCGACCTCTCGCACAGCCTCGATCGGGAGCGCGCAGATGATGTCGGGATAGGGCAAGCCAAGGATCTCGACCTCGACGCCCTTCTCCGCGCGCAGCCGCCGAAGCTGCGCGGCAATGCGCTCTTCCTCCGTCATGGTCACCGTTGATCTGGCCGCCTGACCGCCTCGGCACGCGTGTTGTCGAGCAGACAGAAGAACGGCAGCCCCAGGGGGGCGAGTGCGGCCAAGTTCAGAAACGACGCCTTCGCGCGAGCGGCCCCGCGCAGCGGCAGGATCTGGATGCCGGCCTGACGTAGCTCCCGTCCGTGGAAGGCGTCGAGGATCATGCGGTCGTGCTCGCCCTCTACGACGAGCCAGGCGTGCA
>CAVRZY010000163.1:0-36114 GCA_963725415.1 uncultured Acidobacteriota bacterium
GCGTCTGGTACGGGACCGTCGGCAACGGCGGGCCGGGCAGTTGGCAGGTGAGGGTTGAGGTTCCCATTGCTTCCCTTCGCTTCCCTTTGCTTCCCGTCAGGCCTGCCCGATCCGGTACCGCTTTACGCCGCGGAAGACGATCTGGATCGTGTTCCCGAAACCACTGATGTCCACAATATCCAGGCTGATCCGTCCGCCCGCGGGGATCATGATCGGCGGCAGCATCGGAGATGGAGAGGCCGCATCTCCTACGATGTTCGCGCTGGCGATCAAGCCATTGCTCAAAGCGAAGCCCTGGCTGTCGTAGAAGCGTACCAGAAACGCCCCCGTGGCGAAGTTGATGACGGCTCCCCGCCATTCGAAATCGGCATCCTGGTTGATGCTGATGGTTTCGTTCGTCAGCGCTTGGAGGGCCGTGAGAACGCGGTCGTAGGTATAGTCGAACGCAATGTCCACATATCCCGGGGGCGCCCCGTCCGGAATGCCCGAGTAGACTGGGGGCGCCATGGGGTTCGGCAGCGGTAGAGTGCTCAAGGTTGTGCTCCTTCAGTTCGATTGCAGGTTTCCGGCCATGACCTGGCCAGGCTGCCCGAACATCCCTATCCGGCCCCGGCGTCTTCTCCCTGAAGGAGCGGAGGATCGCCGGGACCGGATGCGGGATCAGTCGTGCCGCCCAACCGGGCCGCTGAAGGCCTTCATGCAGGGTGCTACGGTCAGGCCTCCGAGACCGTAGGCCAATCCGGGTTAGCTGACGCCGAAGGCGTACAGGCCATCGAGCAACGACACCAGGGTCATGCCCGATCCCGCGGCGTTCAGGGTGTACTGAGTGCCCTGGAGCTGGGCGTAGAAGCTGCCCTGGTTCTCGATCACGATGGGCAGGGCCAGCTTGTGCATTTCGTTGCGTGCCGGCACGCCGTTGTTGAGGATCGTTCCGGCGCCCGCATTCGCGTACGTCTGAGTGGTGAAGCCGCTGACGCCGCCGCCGGCATTGAAGTACCAGATGGGCGCGCGTTGCAGGGCCTTGTCCGCCATCCAGAACTCGTACGCGAACCCGTTGATCAGGTTCCACAGGTCCAGGACGCTGATGTTCTCCGCGTAGCGGAAGCGGAACCCGAAGATGCTGAATGCTTCCGGTCCCTTCAGCTTCTGGCTCTGGGTCATGTTGGTCTGCGCGTAGTTCTTGCCCGACTGGGAGCCTACGTTGGTGAAAAAGGCCGATGTCAGCACCGACAGAATGTTGGTCGGTCCGGCAGCCGTCAGCGTCACGGTGTCGTACACCGGGGTATGCTGCACGGACATCTGATTCGGAACGTAGGTCGTTCCGCTGAACGCATCGGCGATGAGGGCCTGTTGGCCCTGGGTATAGTTGGGCACGATTTGTCTCCTGAAATCTTGGCTCGTACTGCGGTTGAGGGTCCGGGGTGTCCGTGGCTTACCGGCCACCCCAGGCGATAACTGATGTTCGGCTCAGCCTAGAAGGCGGGACCGTAGGCCCTGGCGAGCCCGTTCAGGGCGACTCGCGCCTGGCCGCCGGCCGGAGGCAAGGCGGAGGGCAACGGGGCGGCCATAGGAGCGGATAGTTGCCGCAATGGGTTCTGCGGAACCACAAAATTGGCGTCCGTCAGGCGTCCGAGCTGCGGGTTGAGCTGCGAGTAGACCGCAGGCAGGAAAGCGTTCAACGCGACACTGAGGGTCTGCATCAGGCCGCCGAAGAGCATTCCCTGTCCCAGAGTGGGGGTGATCTTGCTTCCGCCCCAGCCTGCCACGACAGCGGAAATGCCGGTGATAACCGTCCGCCCGACATTGGAGGACGCGATGCCCCCGGTGATGCTGGCCGGAAACAGGGTGGGGATGAACTTCGCCGCCACCACTCCCAGCAGGCCTCCGCCGACGAGCTCAAGTGAGTCCTTGCCGAAGAGGGGTTTACCGAATAGCGTGGTGCTGATCGGGTTGCGGCTGTGATGCCGCTTGTTGGGCTTCTTCTGGAGCACCACGATCCTGGTTGGGTTGTGGTGCTTGTGATGGGACGACTTGTGGTGCTTGGCCTTCGGGCGCCGGTTCACTTTCACTGTAGGGCGCGCGGAGGGGTTCTTCTTCTTGGGTGCTGCCACGGTGTTGGTTCTCCTTTTTGGATTTACGGCGCCGAGCGTGATGATGACTGGTGCCGGGTTGCGAGACTTCTGGGAAGGGTTGCGCGCCGCAGGGCGCTTGGCCGGACTGTGGTGGGTGTACTTCTTGCGCAGCGCCGCCTTCTGGCGCTTGGTGCCGAAGATTCGAATCTGCTTGGCGCTCAGATGCCGCGTGCGTTCTTCTTCTTCGGGCGATTCTTGACCTTCACCACCTTGCGCGGGTTGTGAAGGGTGCGGACTTTGATCTGGGTTGCCATCCGGGCTCCTTTAGCGGATCAGGCTGTGCGGCCTCAACAGCGTGAAGTCCCAGGTTCCTCCTGTGCCCGCCGCGTTCCCTTTGGTCAGGATCACGCTGACGCTGTTCGCCCAACTCACGTCGAACGAGATGGCCGCCTCGGTGCCGGCATTCACGCCGGCTGCGATGATAATCGGGAATCCCGCTGCGAGCTCCGCGGCCGTCATCCCGAAGTTGTGGGTGATGGTGATGGTGGTGTCAGCGTCGAGAAACCCGGCTTGGGCCTTGACAAGCGAACAGGCGGCCTGGTTCGCGGTAGGAGGGATAAGGCTTCCCACCGCTGTCGGGTAGTTGTAGATCACGGTAACGCTCATGCTTCTTGTTCTCCTTTCACTTGAGGCCCGGTGGCCGGGCATGGTACGAGATCTCCGGTTACGGCTGCCGGCTTCTCTGGCGGTGGGTTGTAGACCATGCGCTTCAGATGCGGCACTTGAATGTCCGCGTCGACAAACCAGCGGCAGCCGCCACGCTCTCTCGAATTGACGCAGAAGGCATGGTCTTCTCCCGTCATCCCGTAGGGGTACTGCTCTCCCAGGATGGCGGCGAACGGGTGGGGTCCGGCTTTGTGGATCACGTCTCCGCGCATCAGCACCGCCGGAAAGCCGGTTACGTCAATCTCGATCAATCTGTGGCCATTCGACAGCTCGATGGGGGTCGCGAAGCGCCGCTGTCCATCAGGGCCGATCCATCCGCACGAAGTGCGTGCCGGCGTGCTGTCCGTGTGGCGAATCCAGCACCACCCGCAAACCACGGAGGCTTCTGGATAAAACAGCAGATCTTCGAAGAGCTGGTCGAACTGCTGCATGGTCAGGATATTGTCGTCGTCGATCCAGAGCACGTAATCCGGCTGCGGGTCCATCTTCAGCAGTTCCTGGTGGATCGTTCCGCGGGTTACGTGGACGCACGGCGTATAGGCCTGGAGCACCGCCAGGTTGAAGCGCCGCGAGAGATGCAGCAGCAGGTACGTCCAGGCCGAAACCCATTCGGCACAGAAGTTTTCTCCCGGCAGGCAGACGGCGAGTATGGGGTGATTGCTCAACGGCCCTTCTTTCCCATTCCGAGAATCAGAACCAGCGCGGCGGCCGGTACGGCCAGCAGGCCGATGGTGAAGGGCATGGCGGTCGAAGAGAACGCCACCGAGGGTTGAGAGATGGCGCTCTTGATCGCGCTGAATGCGGTACCGGGCGTCAGCCAGAGTTTCAGTCCGTCCGTGAGCCCGGGAACCGGCGTAGTGGCCGCCGCCGTTCCGTCGTGGTGTCTCCAATTGCCATCAGCATGTTTTCGTCTTCTCCTTCAGCCTTCAACTCCCGGTGACATTCCCATCAGCGGTTGGCGAATCACGTATTTGCCTCCCGTGACGTAGAGCTTTTTGTTGCGCGGTTCGTATTCCAGGTAGGGCGCCGCTTCCTGGTCGTAGTCGCCCTGGTCGTTCACTTCGCCCAAGAGGTGCTGGTAATCGATCACCTGGAACTTGTCGAACTTCTTGCGGGTCCGGTACGTGATGTTCCAGTCGCGTCTTCCGCGCGGCGCCGCGAACTGGCCGATCACCATCCGATCCCGAATCCACTCTTCGGCATCCATGCCGAGCGCGGCCAGGTCGAGTTCCTGGTTGCCGCCTTCGATGTAGGCCTGTTTGCCGTCTTCGCTGAACGCCAGCCAGGGCGTCGATTCGTCGGCTTCTCTTTCGGCGAATCGGATGGTTGCCTCCAGGCCGGTGGGCGTCTCGACTACGACGGCGATCAGGCGGCCGGCTGCTGCCAGGTGCTCGTGCTCGTGGATCTTTTCCGTGATAACGATTTCTTCGTCGGAGGGCTTGCCGTGGAATTTCTCCGAGAGCTTTTCGGCCGCTTCGGCGGGATTCTTCCGGCTCTTGCGCTTCGACTTCGATTTGGGATTCAGCCCCAGCGCTTTCTTCGCGGCGTCTTTGCCTTTCAGCGCCACCCTGACGCCCTCCATGGTTGCCTGGTATGGGACGCTCATCCCCGTGTACAGCGTGTCCGTGACTCCTACGGCTGCCGCTACGGCTTCATCGATCAGGTCATTCCGTTTCTTTTTCGGGTTCCGCTTCGACCAGGCGCGGATGAAGCGCTGGGCGTCGGTTTTCGAGTCGAATACGGAGCCGTCGATATCCGTAGTCCAGCCATCGCCGGCCGGTACGACACGATGGCCATGGTAGGACTGGCGCGCCCCGGCGATTTCTTCCGGCCTGCCACCGCCAGCTCGGGCCGCGATGCCGCCTGAGGCCGGAGTCACATTGCGTGGCCGCGTAGCCTTACGGCCCATCCCAAACAAATTCTTCCGTGACTGTTTTCGCCGGTTTATGCGACACCCCCAAGTTGTTGAAAACGGGTCGAATATAGTTGCAAAAAATAGGCCTGGATTACTTGACACAAATACTGTTTTCGTGCGATATTATGAATGTAGCCGGAAGTCATCCGGCAGGAGAAAAAACGATGGCAAAATACGACGTAATCGGCAGTCCGCGAGTCGAGGCGGACTACTGCGATGAGTATGAGACCGTGATGGTAATCGACCTCCGCAGGGAGGACGGAGAAGACCGGAGACGTATGGATTGTGGCCGGCGTGCCGGACTACCAGCGCGGGTCCAGCGATGCGGCACGCACGCAGAGTGGATATCAGACCGTGCGCGTGTATGGCGACTCGATGGATTGCTGGTGTCCCGAGAGTTTGCGCGAGGCCGATGAGGACGGGTCGTACCGGACCGTCCGCGATGAGATCCTGGCGGCCGTGGAAGTGGTCGCACTGACCACGCATCGAGCCGAGTACCGTGAGCGCTGCGCAGATAGATTCTGACTGATGATGATGCAAAAGGACATCAGCGGGCAACGATTCGGCCGCCTGACCGTCGTAGCATTGCTCCGCACCGGAGGGCAAGGCGGACACGCGGACTGGGAGTGCCTGTGCGACTGTGGCATCCGCACGATTGTACGGGGGACCAAGTTGCGGCAGGGCCGGATCAAGTCCTGCGGGTGCTGGAGGGCAGACGGCAGCGTGGCGGCCTTGCGCGCTGATCGGCTGACCGCGAAACGCGCGAGGGCCAGAGAGCTGCGGAGAGTTGGCCTGACCTACCGCGAGATCGGCGAGCAGATGGGAGGCATCACCTCGGAGGCGGCCAGGGTGCTCTGCCATCCGCAGCGACGGGGGCGCAAAGAATGGGTGAAGAAACTGGCCCGTTGCGCCTGTAGCCGATATGCAAGGCAGTTATGCTGCGAAAATCGGCCATGTGTGTGGATAATCTCCGCTGTGCGCCACTCCGCGTAAGCGGGGCCTCCTGGTGATACCAGGGAGCCGGGTAGGCAATCCCGGCACGCCTCACCAGCGGAAAAAGTGATGCCGCAGTCAAGCGGCGGGAGAAAAGAAAATGTCCTGGTACGGTGTGGATTATGCGTGTGGTCACAGTGACCGCATGCAGATTTACGGGCCGACCCGAGACCGCCAGCGCCAAGCGGACGCTGAGGGCCGGAAAGACTGTCCCGACTGTTGGCGCGCAAAACAAGATGCGCGCAACGCGGAAGCGGCTCTGGCCGCGAGTGCCGATGCCGCTGCCTCCGGGCTGCCCGAACTGGTCGGATCGCCCAAGCAAATCGCCTGGGCCGAGACCATCCGACAAAAGATGCTCGCTGATCTGGCTCCGTTGGCGGCCGTCCGTGTTGGCCGCCGCAAAGAGATCGCGGCCAGAGGCATTGCCGCAATTGACGATTCCCGGTGGAGCCAGATCGACGCCGCCACTGACGAGCAGCTCCGGTCCTATCGCGCTCAATCCGCCGCCAAATGGTGGATCGACCACCGGGACGACAGCCTCTACAGCTTGATGCTCCACAAAATCGGTGAGTTGGCCAAGACCTTGTTTGCGGCCGAGGTTGTCGCCAGCCAGGCCGCAAAGCAGGCAGCCATAGCCACCGAAGCCGCCGCAAAAGAAGCCGCCCTTGCCATCGCCCGCGCGGACGCCGAGGCTGCCAAACAGATCTCCGAAACCGCTGCCGCACACTTCGTGCCCATCCGCGTTGAGCGCCTCAATGGTCAGGACGTACGCATCACCGGAGAGGACGGGCACACAGCGATGGCTTACAGGGACGATGGCGAGACCGTGGTGTATCTCATCGACGAGATCCACATTCAGTCCACGTTGCCTCACGCGGAGGTCCTCAACCGCCGCATCCATGCGCTGGTGCCGAAAAGAATATCATCCCTCGCCGCCGCGTCCGTAGCCCGCGCTGGCTGCTGGCTACTACGCGAGAGCCAGAGACGCGACCAGGCGCTCTGGTTGGCCATCCTGTCATCTGCAGTACGTTGGACGGGATCCAGCGCGCCGTGATCGCGAGATGCGCCGTGCCAAGCGTCGTACCGTCCGTGCCGCGACCCGTAGCGCGTCACCGAGATGCTGGGTATCGGCGGATCAAGGCCGCTCCAGCCAGCCGACCGTCAAAATGTGCGCGCCGGACAGGATATCGGCGCGATCCGACTCGGCACGCCGTTGCGCGTGCCAAAGTACCACCAGCACGCCGCGTGGAGATCGCGCGGAAAGGAGCGAAAGCAAATGGCATCGAGACGAGAATTCTTCCGCAGCCTGATTGCAGGCGGCGCAACGGCGCGCCATACCAGAAAGCGAGTACCAAAGTCGCACGCCGCCGATAGCCGGATCTACCACGGTCCGATGGAGATTCCGCCTCATATCTACGAGGCAGTTCGCGAAGATCCAGCCCCGATGAGGGCCAGCGGCCGGGGAACCCATCTGCTGAGCCGCTATGCTGAAGCCGATGGAACAGTCTGGTTGTTTCGCTGCCAGATACCAACCCACCGCGGAATGGTAGGGGAGATTGTCCGAACCCGCATCGGCGGGCGCATCCGGATACACTGCTGGAGTGCCGCCGACGTGGGCGCCTACCTCCAGCCGCAGCAGATCGTGGAGCGCAAGGCGGGCCACGCCACATGAACTGCCCGAACTGCCACACCCCGATTCCCGAGCAAGCCGTCCTGGAAGAGGCAGGGCGGCTTTACGCTGGTCGTCGGAAGAACCCCGGACGGAACCCCATCCCACAGATATGCCCCCGCTGCAAAGCGCCGATAGAATCAGCGCGCGCGCTGCGAAAGCACAAATGTGAGAAGCCGGCCCCATCCGGTTAATGCCTCCAGCCCTTCTTTTTGCTTGCCACGCGGCGCCGTTCACCCAGGCTCTCTCCCACGGCGGAGGCGTCGTAGTCCGCTGATGCCCGGATCGGGTGGAAGCGCCCCTGCTTGTCGTAGAACCCCTGCTCGATATTCCGCCGATGAGGATTCCGGCGTGTCCTTCCACCCTTCCCGAGGTGGCTGTAGACCCACCAGGCCACGAAGGCCCCGCCACCCAACAGCACCCAGTTCGGGAGGTTTCCGAATTGGGGGAACGAGGTGGTGAACATCAGGTCACTGAATGTTCCGCCAGGCTGCCCATGCCGGCGCAACCCGCGCAGCCAGAACAGCCGCCCACTCCCTCGAAGCGGGTTCTGGGGCACCACGTAGTTGGCGCGGACCAGCTCGCCCATCTGAGGCATCCCCAGGGCCTTGCGGAGCGGGTTCTGTGGCACTACGTAGTTGGCCGCTACGAGTTCGCCGATATGCGGCGTCCGGGTGATGCCGAGCTGGCGCACGGGTTCGGCCGACAACGCGCGCAGCGGATTCTGGGGGACGACGTAGAACCCGGGCAGTATTTCGCCAATTCCGGGCGCGGGATGGTATTGAAGTCGGCTCATTTTCTTGCTCCTTGTAAAACCAACAGGCCGCCGATTGCCAAGGCGGCCACGGCCAACATGATCCAGGTTGAGGGAGAACTTGGGCACTTCCAGGTGCCATCGCTCTCTTGGACTAGGTTGTTGTCGCAGTTTAGTTCGCTCGGGTCGCTGACGGGAATTTGCAGTGCGGCCCAGGCCTGAAGCTGCGCGTCGTTCAAGGTTTTCCCTTGAGCCAGTGCCGCGTTCACTTCCGCCTGAAACTGCGGACAGACATTCGTGTCGATTCCGGTCGGGCATTCGATTGGGGCTGGCGTGGTGCTGGTCCCGGATGAAACAGCGGGAGGTAGCAGAGGCATCGGAGGCGGGTTGTATTGCGCCATTGTCTTCCACTCCACCAAGCTCCGGACCCAGCATGGATAGAAGATGAAGTAGGTAGCATCGTTCGAGCAGTCCACCATGCCAAAGGGCCACCCGACATCGACGCTACTGGAAGCGCTTGCCAGCCCCATCCTCATGCCTTGCCCCCGATCTGCCGCGCCCGCAGGATCTTCTGTCCGGCAATCACGTACTGCCGGAGCTGGCGGGCCTGTTTGTTCTTCGGTCCCAGGTGCCTTGTCAGCAGCGTTTCGATTTCCGGTTGAAACTCCGCAAAGGCCGCACGCACCACTGGACTGGCAGATCGCTTCACTGTCTCGCGGATGAGGTTCGCCAGCAGCCAGTCGATCCGGCCGCTGGGATCTTTCACCCGGTCGATATGCGAGCGGATTGGAGCCGTGTTTCTCATCGCGAAGCAACCAGTGCTACGATCAGCGCGCCCGCGGCGAAAATGAGCCACGTGGGAGTGGCGCTCATTCCGGAGTTCACCGCTATCGATCCCGGGGGCGTCACGAAAATCGGCTGGCCTGTCGGTCCATAGCCTGTTGAGACCGTTCCTGCTGGGCAATCGTGTCCGCACGGGCCCCATGGAGGGATCGCAGTTCACCGGTCCCACCGTGCCACATGGCAGCACAATATCGGTGCAAAACGGCAGCTCTCGGAGTACTCTCCGAAGAGGCAGGCTCGCCAACAATGTCAAGGTCCCCAAGCGCCACGAATCCGATTCCCATCCTCATACGGCCCACCTCGACATCGCGCCAAGCCCGCGCAATCCTGCCAGGGTCCCAGCAACTTGCGCGTTTCGCAGGTCCGTCATGCTGTCGGTACGGTCGAGTATCCACGGCCGCACCCAAGCCCACCACTGATCGAACGTCAGCGGGGAACTCTCGTATGGCTGGAAAGAGTCCGTACCCGGCCCGCTGGTGAAGACGATCATCTCGTACGCATGGGGAAGGTACGTCGGGCTCTTGTACGACAAGAGGCTGCGCCACACGTCCAGCGTGTACGCCTGCCCCGCCGTCGTCGCGGCCTTCAGCCGGTTGTACAGCATCGTCAGGAGGTCATTGTCGTTGGCGGTCGCGATTACCGCGATGGGGATCACGGGCGCGGCCGGCGGCGTTGGTGCGGTCGAAGAAACCGCCAGCGGATTCGACGCTGCCAAGGTCGCGATGAGGGTATTGGCTTCCGCCTCCGTGGTGACCTGTGGCGGTGCGGCAGCGGCGGCGACAATTGCCTGTTGCACGGCGGCCTGAGTCTGAACAAACGACGGCTGCTGTTGCTGAGGGGAGCGGGCTGCGTTCCCGAGCTTTCCGCCGTGATCGGCGCCGGGCAGCATCGGCATGTTCGTACTGTACGGGCCTGCTGGAATTCCCGTGCTGCCGGAGGGCGTTCCAGAAGTCGTAGTGCCGGTGCTGGCGGCCTGGTTCTTCGAAAAGTACCAGTAGGCGGCGACGGCAGCGGCGATCAGTAAAACAGCATTCATTGGGCGCCTATTTCAGGAGCAGAAACAGCAGGGCTGCTCCACCTCCTACGGTGACGACGTTGGGCACGCCGGGAATGATTTCGGTTGCGGAGGTGTCAGGTGTTGGCGTGGCTTCACCTACCGGAAAGGTTTGGGTGGCTGCCTGGACCGCGGCACTCGGTGCGGCGGGCCCGCTGGTGGGAATAGGCGCGTTCGCGATGGGCGTTCCTTGAGCGGTGATGATCCCCTGACTTTCGAGGTACTGTCTGCGTCTCCGGGTCCACCGCCAAGATGTTGTTCGGGTCTCCGGTTGGACCCCAGTAGGTCGCTGTGTATCCGCCCTGGGAACACGAGAGGCCAGCGCCCGCGGTAATCAGTGGATCGCACGGGTACCTGGCCACCAGATGGCACGGTGCCGCGGTGGTCGCGCCGCGGCAGGCGAGCATCGCATCGCCCAGGGTCAAAATCGGAAGCGGGACTGCATCGTGGATTCCCGATGCATGCATGAGCGTTCCGCACGGTCCGGCCTGTCCGGTCGAGGGCGAATAGCAGATCTCGCTCGGGTCCACATAGCTTCCGAGAACGTAGCCCCCTGTGACGGCTTCATCCACCGGGACGGGGGCTGCCGGCACGCCGATTCCGATTCCGATCTCTTGCCCGAGTCCGGAAAAACCAACGGGTAGTGTCAACCTCATCGTGGTCTCCTTAAATCCACAGTTGGGGCGTGGAACACGCCCAAGTCGTAAATGTCGGGTCATGCCCTGGCCACTGTCCAGGAGGGCAGACAATTGGAGGCGGATGGTTCGGGTCCACCTTAAAGGTGTCGGTCAGGACATCGTTGTACGCGGTGCTGGTGCCTGGAATCGCTCCTCCCAGGGGATTGTTCGTCACTGAAAGGTGCAGCGCCTCGTAAGGGCTGCCCACCGGATTCTGGCTGACGACAACGGGCGCTCCCGCCGTGGTGATCCCGGTTTGGCCGCTGCGGTTCTTTAGGAGATAGTACGCCACTCCTGCGACCACCAGAAGCAAGATGAGGTCCTTGCTTTTCACGCGATCCAGCCTCCGCGGACTTGTTGTATCCGGGGCACGCGCCCTAGTCCGCTCATGCCGAGATTGGCAGCCAGGTAGGCGCTCGTCCCGCTCCAGTAGGCGGCGAAGGTCATGGGCGAAGCTGCATCCGCGAAGATCGCGCCAGGGTCCGGAGGCGTAACGTTGGCGTTCCGCCCGAGATAGACATTCCAGGCGTAGGCCGAAATCAGGGAAGGCTCTGCATTGGCGATGGCGTCCGCTTGTACTCTTTGCCCGATGGCCGCCAAGCTGTTGTACGTCGCACGGGTACTGGTCGTTGCCTCCGGCGCGGTCCCATTGGGGTGCTGCTGGCGTGGTGCGGTGGGGTCGCGGTGGTCGTGGTTGCCCCCGGCGTGGTGCCCGTGGTGGTGCCTGTCGTGGTGCTGGTGGTCGTTGTCTTCTGCGTGAGGTACCACAAGAGCAGGGCCGCGCCACCCGCCAGAATCAGAATATTGTTCATCATCGCCTCGCAATCAGGAGCAGGACTACTGCCGCTCCGGCCAGAACCGCATAGTTTGGAATTCCGCTGATCCACTCAGGCTGAGCGCCGCGGCCGTCTCCGCCGTTCCCGGCGATGCCGGAACGGTTGCCGGGCAGTCCTCTTCCCAAGTCCGCAGGCATTTGTTTTTGCTCGCGCACCAGGTGTACCCGGCGGTCGGAATGCAGCCATGGACATCCGTGTCGCCTCCCATGATTTGTGTAGAGGCGGGTGCGGCGCGCGCTGAAATCGGAGCAGGGGCGGGCGGAGTATAGCTCAAGATGCCCTGAGAGCTCACGCTTGGGGTAGCGGCCGCCATCACCGCATTGATGGGAGCGTAATTTCCGGTGGTCTGCGCCTGCTGCAACATTTGGGTAGCGGCCTCGATACTTCCGGTGGCTTGCGCCAGTTCCGCCGTCCCGGCGTAACCGGAAATGAGGGGCGGGCCTGCGGGTCTCGAGATTGGCGCCCACTGTTGCCGCCAGGGCCTGCTCATAGGTGGTGTATGTGGCTGGGCTCATGGCTTCAGGGTTGATTGCGGATGGCGCCGGCGCCACCGTCACGACTGGCGGTGGAGCCGATATCGCGGCGGGTGCCGTGGTGCGGGAAGGCAGCACGGAGAAGTCCAGCAGAATTCCAACGGGCGTACCGAGCACACGGTAGGTTTCCTGCCAGTGTCCCATGGAACCCTGGTCGAAAGTGCCGTGCAGATCGAAGTTTCCTTGGGCGTCCGTCACTCCGAGGTATGCAGACGAGTAGTTGCCGTCATGGTAGGCTGCCACCGTTACCGGTTGGAAGGGCTGTTGACCCGTGATCGAAATTCTCCAGGTGTCGCCCATGTGCAGATCCGGCAGCGTGCTGGAGGCGTAAAAATTGAGTCCCCCGTTGGACACCAGAAGGAGCGTCGGGTCCGCGGAGAGGCCGGTAATTCTCATCTCCGTCCACCTCCGCTCATAAACAGGAGCAACAACAAGCGCGGCGCCACCGATCAGCACATAGGTGGTTTTGATGCCGCCGATGGTGTCCGGGAGACCGCTACCGGCTGCCGGTGCTGCTGCTGGTGCCGTGCCACCCGTGCTGCCGCCTGGCTGCGCAGCGGGAGTCGTACCGGAGGCCGACGCGCCGGTTGCAGTGGCTGCCGCTGCTGCTGCCGCTGCGCATTCTCGGCTGCGATCTGGGTTGCGCTGTAGCTGCCTGGCTGTCCCGCCGGAATGTACTGGGAGGGCTGCACGCCTGGCGAGGCGACGGCCGCCTGCTGCTGTGAGGTCTCCACTACGGCCTGGTAGTTGGCCTGGTTCTGCTGGATCGCTTGGGCCGCGCCCATTGCGCCATGTAGGTGTTCCAGACCGCGATGGGCGGCAGCACGAAACTGCATCCGCCGTTTCCTTGGGCTGCCAGCACTGCGCGCCATGCGGACGTGCAATCGGCCGATAGGATTGGAAGCTTCCGGCCGGTCCGGGAACGTCTGCCCGAGCGTGCAATCCGGATTGACCACGCCTACCAGAGTGGAACCGCCCGGCCCGGAGTACACGTTGTACGGCACGCTGTAGCCTCTCGCCTGAGCCTCGGCAGCCGCCGCTACCATGTCCGGAGACGGTATAACCGGCGACATTGGTGTACAGGGCCGGGTTGCAGGGCGCCGCCCTGAGTCCACGCGGAGTTTGGACTCGGTACATCCTCATTGGCTGCTCACCCCCATGGCTATCAGGAGCCCGGCTGCCACGAGTAGCAGCGTGGAACTGCTCAAGCCCGTTGCCTGGCTGATCGTGGACAGGACGCCGCTGGCCGCGCTGGCGACACTCGTTGTGCCGATGTTCGGATCGTTGGCGATGGGATCGCGGAAGGCGTTGAACCAATTCCAGCATGCGCCATAGGCGGGCTGGCCCGGGAATTCCGGCTGCCCGGTCTGGTGCCATTTGCAGGCTCCGGCTTTGCGGTCGTTGATGCAGTTCTGTCCGGCTTCTCCCAGTTGAATCTGGGAGCACTGGATATAGAGCGCTTGCCAGATCTTGTCGAAAATCCCCAGGGCGTAGGCCTGGGCCGCCGGATCGCGGGGCATTGGCAGCGCGAAGTACGTCCGGATGTTCTGCTGGAGAAGGTCCGAAGCTTGGTTGGCCCAGGTGCCTGTGATGATACAGGTCTGGCCGCATCCCGCCGCCGACCCCCAGGGCGCCCAATAGAGAGACGAGGGACCCGACCAGGGCTACCCAGGGAGCCAGCGGACCCGTGGCGGGAGCAATCGACATGATGGTTCCGCCGGCCGTGGACACCAGGCGGTTGCCGGGAATATCGGCGGCCAGGCCCGACATGGATCCTCTCGCTGGAATTGGCGAGTGGCGATCGCGCATCGCTGAAACTGCCGATCGGCGCCGGCGCGGATCGCTGGGGCTGGCGATGGTGGACCGGATTGCCAGCGGCATCGCCCATCCTGGCGATTCAACCAGGTCCGCCACGCGGTAGCGCATTGCCGCCGATCTGGGGATGAACTGCTGCATCTACCGTTTGCTCTTGCGCTTCTTTCCGGCTTTCGCCATGGCCTGGAACTTCTTCGCGCCGTACTTCTTCCGCCCGGCTGCCGCGCAGACTGCTCTCGGGTCGTAGGCGCCGCCGCGCAGCTCCACGGACTTGACGCAGCGTGCGAACCGGCCGCCGCTGCCGAGCTTGGCGGGGTTCAAGCGGATCTGTGGCTGCCCTTTGGCATTGATCCGAAACTCTGCCTGGGTCCACTGCGCGGGAAGCTTGATCTTCGGATTGCGCCTGACGGTCTTCGTCTTCAGCCAGGTCTTGAGCGCTTTGCCCACCCGCTTTTCAACCTTCCGCTTGCCGTTCTTTTTCGTCATCGTTTCCCCGCGCTCATCATGGCGAACACTGCGATAGCGGCAATGCCCAACACCATCAGGGTCGAGGTGGAGATTCCGCCCACGGCCGTGGAGAGGCCGGTCCCGATTGGGTATCCTGCGGACTGCTGGGACATGCCGTAGGGCGTGATCTGCATGCCGGGCTGGAGAAGCGCCTGCTGCGCGAGCGTGGTGCCGCTCTGCGCCAGCGTGCCAGCGAACTGGTTCCAATTGAAGTCGGATGTCGAAGGGTTCAGGTACGTGTAGTCGTACCCCGTCACGGTCGAAAAGTCTGTGGCGCCGGGGATGGTCGTGATGTTCAGGTCGCTGAGTCCGGCGAACCCAACGGGATAACGCAGTGATCGAGGGGTGAGGTACATCAGTCTCCTTTCCGCTGTTGGGCCTTGTAGAGGCAGAGGATGCCAGCCGCGAGTGCGGCCAGTATTAAAAGGATAGGGGCCGCTGTCTCGTAGCACTGCGCGCCAGTCGCTATGGGCCACTCGCGCCGCTTGCCGAAGACGTTTTCGGTTTCCCAGTCCAGCCGGGGGCCGTGGGAGAAGTCGAGGGGCACACGGCGGCCAGCTCGGGGCCCGTCCTGGGGATAAGCCGCCAGGTAGACGTGCGAGTACTCGTCAGGCGTCTGCTCATTCGCGGCCACCGTGACGAACGAGCACGGGACGCCCCGCGCCAGCAGGTGCGCTGCGGCGTACATCTCGAAGTCATCACAGTCCCCTTGTGGGTCTGTTGCCACGGCCTGGTCGATAGGCCGTACCAGCGTTTCAACTACCGGATGCCATCGCCCGATCACGGATTGGAAGGGGGAACCGGTGTCTTCGTCTTCGACGAATTGCATACGCCGGGCGCCGTCCTGGCGGGAAATGTAGTCCCAGGTATCGGCGATGGCATCCGGAGTTCTCCAGGCTTGGAGCGCATCAGCCTGAATAATCGGGTGGACGGAGTCTTCCAAGCACGTATTGGCGCATCAGGCCGATAGTCTGTTCGACCTGCGCGTCGGGATCGGAAGAGGTTTCCTGGATCTGGTAGCGGACCTGGCCCAGTGCCGGATGGTCGATCACTCCTGAAAGTGGCAGGGCGGGAGACATGATGTCACCAGGTCCCGGCGCCCTGCCGCACACAGCCAGGAAAAATGGGAGATTTCGCCATTTCGTCAACTACAGGATGGGGGAGTCTTGTGTTCGCGTCAACAGTGGGTATAGTATTGATGTCAATGAGTTGCGACGAAACGGAGAACCCGTAGTGCACCGCCGGGCCCGTACCCCAAAAGACGCGGAAAACACCCTTAAAACCGCCTCGGACATGCCTGCTGCGAGTCCCCGAAAATCCAGCGGAGACTCCCACGGCTGTGGCGGTGGAGAGCGCGGCAGAGACTAGCGAGCCAAAATTCGAGGCGCTGCCTGTCCCCCGAAAGTTTCTGTCTCGGGATTCCAGGGGCGTTTATGTCATGGAGCCATTCGAATTCTTCCGTTACTGGAGTGGCCTGACATCAGATCAGATCAAGCGGGTCAGCGTCTATCCATATCGCATTCTGCCGGTCGTGGACAACACCCAGTCTTTGTCCTTGGAAGAATTGGAGGCTATCCGCCAGCGCAAGAAGCGGAGACCGCCTACCAATCTTGGGCTACTGGTTGATCCGATTTCAGCGGAGAGTTGGGCGCAGGATGTGGCCAGCCGCTGGGGCGCTGGAGACTACAAATTCCTGTTGAACGATCAGCACCCGAGCGTAAAAAAGACAATCTGTTCCACCTTCACGGATGGCGAGGCTCCGCTTCGGGACTGGGACAGCTATCCTCCGGTTCTCGAAATACCGGACGTGGTGTTGAACGACAAATCCAACCGCGCTTATATCCGCTGGGCGCATTTGCACAACATCTATTTCCCCGGAGAACCGCAGGCACCGCCCCAACAGCCAGAGGAGAGTGAAGACGAAATGGCCAACCAAGTTGTTGTAGAGAAGCTCCTGGACAAGGCTTTTGAAAACAGCGCGTCACAGTCCAGAGCATCGGACCTCTCGGCCGTGTCTGCCGGGAAGACGCTCGAAGTGATGGCCGATGCCGCCAAGCAGGGCCAGCAGATCATGAGCCAGGCGATGAAGAGCGCGAATGAAATCGCCTCCAACGTCCAGGACCCGGCGAAGTATTTTGAGAACGTCATGGCCGCGGCAGAGAAAATCGCGCCGAAAGATTCTGGCGGTGGCGGCATGGTTCCGCTGCTGATGCAGATGCTGCAAGCCAGCGACACGCGGCATCTCGAAGAGATGCGGCTTGCGGACACACGCCACGCGCGGGAAATGGAATTTCTTCAGAAGCGGCTCGAATCCAACGAGACGCTACTTCGGGAACAGCAGTCTCGAATGCTGGCAGCCGCCCAGACGCCGCCCGTGGTTCAGGCTTCGAGCAGCAGGGCAGAGAATTCCAGTTTCTGGACCGAGTGCTCGACGTGAAGGACAAACTCGACCGCCTCACCGGTTCAGGCGACTCCGGCGGGGCGGATGCTCCCGCCCTGGGCGCCGATCGCGCTACAGGGCGGCAAGATGCTCATCGACGGCGTCTCGAACATCATGCACAACCTGGCCGTCATGAAGACCGGACAGGGCACGCCAGCAGCCCCTGAGCCAGTGGCACTCGAACCCGCAGAGCCAGCCCAGCCACCAAGCCCGGAGGAACAGCAGATGCAGCTCAAGAAAATGTACGCGGAGATGGCCCACAAGCCGCTCATCGAAGCCCTGGAGCATGGCGTGCCCGGGTTCCGCTTCGGCGGCTGGATCATGACGCAAACGTTCCGGCCTCCAATGCTGCCGGGCGTGTCGGTCGAAGGAACGGCTGTGTACGAGTTCCTGGCGTCCGCGGGCCGCGAAGGGATCATGGACATTCTCCAGTCCAGTCCCCAGGTGTGGCGCGACGTGCAGCGCTATGGAAACCAGATGGAGCAATTCCTGACAGAGTTTCTGATGGTGGATGAGGCCCGGCGCTCGGCTCAGGACTTGCTGCGCGCCGCGGCATCGGGGCCTATGATAGTTCCGCCGCCTGCCCCTCTGCTTCCGCTGGCCCAGCGCGGGAGAAAGGCCGTGTGGTGATTGGTCCCGATGGCCGGCCAGTACGTACTTCTTCGGCGATGCCATCGGCCGTACCGCCGCTGAACTGAAGCTATGCTACGGCTTAACTTGGGGGCGTGCTCCCGCGAATTCGGTGGCTTCCTCTCGGTCGATATTCGCCCACCGGCCGATATCGTAACCGACCTCAGAGGGCCATGGCCATGGGGAGATTCGACGGTTGACGAGGTGATGGCCATCGATATTTTCGAGCACCTCCCCGACAAAGAGCACACCATGGAGGAACTCTGGCGAGTGCTGAAGCCCGGCGGACGGGCGCTTGTCGAGATTCCGAATGCCGCCCGTGGTGCTGGTGCGTGGCAAGACCCCACGCACGTCAGTGCCTGGTGTGGGAATTCGTTCGAATACTACGAAGTGGGCAATGGCAACCGGGAGCGTTTCGGCCACAGGCCCGCGTTTCGCATCCTGTCCAGCGAGCATCGGAAATACGACGGAAGATTTGACGAGGTTTGGAAATTCAAGTTGTCCTAGAGACCGTGAAATGAGCCATGCCAGGCGACTGAAGGGCGATACCGACAAGCCGGAAGCGTATCTCCGCGAGAACGGGAAGCGAATCTACCTAGGCACGGGGTCTCACGTACGAGAAGATCTTCGGCCGACTCTTGGCTACCGGATGGATCTGCCGCTGTGCAGGTCCTGGAACATGCCGATGTGGCCATGGCGTGATCTCTTGATGTTCGGGCGTCCGTATTCTGGATCTCGGTTGCCAGAGGGCGGTCCCGTTATCGAGCTGGCCAACCGCAACCCGGACGAAGATCGCGGATCGATTTCGCGCGGGCGACATTGACATCCCCACTACACGGCGATAGGCCGAGATGACCAAAGGGCGCTCCTAGGCTGCTGAGCGCGATTGCGAGGTGCCATGTCGGAGCATTCGATCTCATCGTGGACGATGCCTCCCATTTGGGCCGCCACACAAAGACGGCATTCTGGCACCTGTTCACGCATCACCTAAGATCCGGCGGCCTCTATGCCATCGAAGACTGGGGCGCTGGATATTGGGAGGGCCACCCGCTCTATACGGATGGCAAGCACGCGGACCCGGATATCGCAGACGGCCGGTACGGTTCGGCCAACAGTTCCCAAGCCATCTGTATGGCACCGGCGGGTTCGTCAAGCAGACTCATTGATGAGGTTGCGATGGCCGATCTCACCCACCCGGAGTTTGGCGTTCCGCCGCAACGGGCGCCCCGCATTCGCGAGATGAGAATTTTCCCGGGCCTAGTGCTGGTGGTGAAAGCGTGAGAGTCCGCGCCTTCATGCCGCTCTTCGACGAGGCCGATATCGCCGCTTGGTCCATCCCCCATCTCATCCGCCAGGGGATCGAGGTCTACGTAATCGACGGCTGGAGCAACCGACGGCGGCTGGGAAATGCTGCCCGGTCTGGGAGTGGTGGGTCGCGAACGCCTGCCAGTTGAAGGCGATGATGGCATTTGGGACTGCACACGGCTCCTGAAGCGCGTTGAGCAGCTCTCCTTGTATGGCGGCGCGAAATGGTGCATGCTCAACGATGCGGACGAGTTTCGGTACGCGCCGGCCTGTCTTGGTGAAACACTCGCACAGGGCATTGCTGCGGCAGATGCGCTAGGCTGCAATGTGATTGACCATCGCGTGTGGTCATTTCAGCCGGTGGACGATGGCTGGACATCCGGATAAGGACCCGGAGCAGTACTTCCGCCACTACACCACTGATCCCGAAATAGACATGGTGTGCCGTTTCCCCCAGGAGAAAATCTGGAAGCCTGACTTCTGCGTGGATCTGACGACCCATGGCGGCCATTTCATTCTGCGGCCCGACAAGCAAGTAGCGCCTGAGGAGTTCCTGGTGAAGCACTACCCTAACCGGACACAGGAACAGGCGCAACGGAAGTTGAGCACTCGCCTGGGAAGACGCTGCCACCGTGAGCATGCCAAAGGCTGGGGCGTGCACTACGACATTCTGACGCCGGCTACAAACTTCATTCGCGATCCGAGGAGTCTACGCCGATGGCCCTAACGGTAATCATTCCGAGCAAGAACGTGGACAACCTCGATTGCGTGCCTGGCTGCCATCGCCTAGCATGATCCGCAAAATGTCGTTGTCATCGATGACGGGACTCGAGCACACGCGAATGAAGTCCCATGAGCTGGCGCGTTTTGTCCGGGCGTCAGGCCGTTCATTTATGCTCGCGCGTGTAATATGGGCATCGTCGCGGCCGGTCGAGACGACTGTGATCCTACTGAATGACGACGCGCTTCTGAAGACGCCCCATGGTTTCAGTAAGCTACAACAGCAGTATCAGGAGCATCCCGAATTCGGCCTGATCGGATCGAGTATCAACATGTGCGGCACGCCAGCCCAGCATCGCCTGACGCGCGATTCTCTACGGGAGGCCCAGGTTACCATCGTCTTCGCCTGCGTGTTCATCCCGCGTTCCACCATTGACCGAGTCGGTTTACTGGACGAGCGGTTTTGCGTGAACGCAGGCGGGCCAGGCCCGCGAGGCTACGGCCTGGAGGATGACGATTATTGCTTCCGCGTCCGAAAGGCCGGGCTTGAAAACTGGGGTATACGACGGCTGCTTTATCGACCATACGACTTTGCCAAGCACCTTTCGTGCGGACCCTGAGCATCCCTGGGACGTCCAGGTGCACGAGCGACTCTTTCACGAGAAACATGGTGTTTGGCCGCCCGGCCATGGCTACCCGGAGGATCACCAGTGAACAACGAGATCGGCATTCCGGGCTGGTTTCTCCCCGAGAATCGCGCTGCGCTGGAATCCCTCATCGCGGAGCATGGCATCAAATCGGTAGTGGAAGTCGGATCGTTCTTGGGCCTTTCCGCCGTCTGGTTCGCGCAGCGGGTGGAGTCCGTCGCGTGCGTTGACCTCTGGCACGAAAACGCCAACTACGATAGCGACAATAATTTGGTTGGCACCCTGCGGCGCTGGGAATTGCCGCGGGATTTCTTCCACCTGTTCCGCGAGAACGTCATGCGCTCGGGCGTTTGGCATAAAATCCTTCCGATCCGTGGCCACAGCGGCTACGTGTACGGTGAGGTACCAGCAGCAGACCTGGTGTACCTGGATGGCGATCACAGCGAGGCTGGGTTTGGCAGAGACGTGGAGATCTATCGGGGTAAGGCTCGGCGGATTCTCTGTGGTGACGATTATGTCCAGCGTGAGGGGTTCGGAGTGATCGAGGTTCTCACGCGAGTTTTCCCCGAGCACCACCATATCGGTCAGTTTTGGTGGGTGGATCTGGCGGCGCTCGGGCTGGCTGCCGTGTCGGGATGGTTCCCCCCGGAGAATCGGGAACAGCTTACGAAGCTGATCGCGGCGCACGACGTCAGAACGGTCCTGGAGATCGGCACCTGCTACGGGCTTTCCGCCTGCTGGTTTGCCCAGCGGGTGGAGCACGTGACATGCATCGATCGGTGGGACGCGATCCCCTCCGCCGGAGTTCCGGCCGATGTTTACGAGAGATTTGTGTTAAATATTCAACGGCTGAATGTCGCGGATCGGATCACGATCATTCGTGGCGATTCCCACTCGGCAGAGACGCGTGCCAAAGTTGGACCGGTAGATCTGGTCTATGTGGATGGGGACCACAGGCAGCCGGGCTGCGGTCAGGACCTTGACGATTACGGTCCACTGGCGCGCAAGGTACTCTGTGGGGATGATTACGGAGATCCGAATTTGGAGCTGTATGGCGTGACTGCGGCCGTGGATGAACTCTTGCCGCAACGGCAGACGAGTGGGCGGTTCTGGTGGGTCGTCAGAGGTCAGTCGGCCGGTTGACCTTCGGTTTCATCTTCTTCTTCCTCGTCCTCGTCTTCTTCAAACGTGAAGGTCGCTTCTTCTACTTCAGTGGGAACCTTCTCGGATTCGAGTACTCGGAAGACCTGGGCCGTTTCGTCCTCCGCCTGCACCAAACAGTAGAAGATTCCCTGTTCCGTCATGAGGGTTGCGACTTCCCCGTATTCGGTGAGGCTTCCTTCGTCTCCGTCGGGTCCGACAATGCGGTAGGCGTCTTCGTCTTGCTGCACGGTGTACATGGTGTGCTCTCCTGAATTCGAACTGGATTGTAGCAGGCTGCCGAGAGGTAGGCCCGTTGAAGCGGACAGGCCATCAACTCTCCGTAGTGCTTTTCGGTTGCCTGGTGTTCGGCCACGCTCTGCGATTCGGCCCAGTAATGGTGCTGGAAGGCCAGAGTCGGGTTGAACGGGATGAAGAAGGCTTGGAGTGCGTGCTCGATCTGCAAGCGGCTGCGGCATCGGATGCAGGCGCGCAGCATCCCGTGCAGATCGGCGTCGGGATGCTGGGGCAGGTAGATCACTCCGCCGAAGACGGTTCCCGGCATCAGGCGCTCCCCGAAGATCATCCGCTTGCGGAACACCTTGCCTGGCAAGCTTTCGCGGTCGGTTTCACGCCGAAGCACGGCACGACAGCCTGGAGAGATTTGCTTGTGTGCTCGCAATCCGCCTGCCCGCACAACGTACCAGCGGGTTGGCTCACAACCAAATAGATCGCCGCCGCGCTGATGGCACGAGACGCATCGCCATTTTAGGATAGTGGTCACGACATTCTTCGCAAGCGAGCGTTTTGTCTTGGACCGTATCGCCTGTCCCCATCGGACTGCAGCGGATGAACCCGGTAAGACCGCCCAGTGCCACCAGCGCCTCTTCACCCTGTACCATCCGCGGCACCAGAGCCAGTGTTCCAGTTCTCTGAGCCTCCAGCGCCACCAGTGTTTCAGCGAAATCATGCTGGCTCCAAGTACTCCTCCACCGGCCCGTTGCATGGCAGCAGGCGGTTGTGTATTCCCATGCCAGGACAGCGGGGCTGGTACTTCAGCAGGAACTCCAGATGCGTGGTTACTTGTCGTCTCCGGGTACGTCTTTATCGCGGACGATCCTGAGTTTTGTTCCTGGCCAGACCTTGCCGCACTGCTGGCACTTCCACGCCTTGGTCATCATGTCGTGGAGATGACGGTTGAGGGCGCGTTTCTCCTGCTCCGCGCCCTTCAGCCGCTTGTACTCTGATCCGGAGGTGGGTCCCACCAGGGGGACCCTTCCGAATCCTGGGACCACGATATCGCCGGTCTCGTGATCGATTTGCAGGGGGTTCTTGATCGGCGACTTTTTGGTGATGTCGGCCACGGCTTTATTCGGTCAGGGCCATGATGACTTGGATCTGGGCCGTGATTTCCGCCTCTGGCGTCTTCACACTTTCCAGTGCCGTGCGCAGAATATCCGCATGGACTTCATTCAGCGCTTTGATGACCGGGTAGTTGTGGTTGAAGAAATCCAACAAAGGGCCAGCGTTGACCCGAACCGCCAGCGAACCGGAACCCAGAGCCAGCCCACCTGTGGGGCCGAAGACTAAGTACGGCACGGGCTCCGAATCTTCGAAGGGTCCGGATCTCAGTTCCGCCCAGCCCATCGCTGGTGCGAGAGCGACCAAGCATGTCAAGCCGCGCTGGGAGTAGAGGACATTTGCAAGGCACGCCGCGCCGTAGTTGGTCGCGCAGTAGCGCGGGTTCCGCGGCGTCGGGGCGAAGCCGCCGGGCTGTTTCACGAAGATGTTCGGGTTGAAAAACTTGGACGGGAACCGCTGCTCCGTGACGCCGGGGAACTCGGCTTCACGGGCATTTCGGATTTCCTCCGCTAGTTCAGATGCAAACATAATGGGCGCTCCTTTTTAAGAATCTCGTCTAAAGCGGGGCCTGCCAGTTCAGCCCCGCTGTCGTTCTTGCCCGCATTTACTCCGATGTGGGTTAGCCGTTCTGCGCTTGTGCTTTGCTTCCGCCGGACTCATGAGTTTTAAAGATCCTACCGGCCGGCCGCTGGCCCGGTATCGAGACGTTGACCTCGCAGATCGCAACGTGCAAACCTCCGGCTCCCAGCCCACGGGCCTCGTCCGTCGTTGTGGTATTTCGCGGGGGAGCCGCCGGAGTCATGGGATCGGCCCAATCCGGTACATCGTTTTCGGCTCCCCTTTTACTACCCATTGGCTATCGTCGCTTTGGGTGTGTCGTTCAACTTTCACTGGATTCCCGCTGGCCGCCTGTTGGCATTCGGGGCGTCGGCCACATCGGACAGCAGCGCCCTCACGGCCTTCTCTTCACCCCTGCCGATCAGGTAGTCCTTGAGCTTGTTCCGCTCTGCGTTCACTGCCTGGAACGCGTCGTAGGTGAACTCCCGGTTATATTCGGCCGCGAACATCGCGAAGAAATGGCGGACGATTTCTTCTCCCATGAGGCGCTTCACGTCGCGCCAACGAGTCGCTCATGATCGTCAGGATGTGCTCTTCCTTGTGGCCGAGGGTGAGTACGTGTACTTCCCGCCCGCGCCATTCGCGGCGCTCGCCACGGTTATCCTTCAGGCCGGCGAGAAAATGCCCGTCGCTCTGGAACTTTTTCCGGCTCGGATGTACAACGTACAAAACCTGGAATTCGGCGATCACCGTCAGCGGCTTCCGTCGCGTGGCCTCGCGCGCCCCTGCTCCTTGCGCGGCCTCGTTCGTGTTGCGCTTGCTCCGCATCTGAGAACAGTTTATACTACTTACGGGTTTCAGACCAAACATTCTTCCATCAAAAAGGAGCGATTTTCATGAGTCCCAGTACAAGCCGCGATCCGGACGAGCAGGTAAAGGACACGCGGGAAGAGTTCGAGAACCAAAGCCAACTGAACGCCAACATGGCCAGCGATTCGGGCTACGGTTGGCAGACCAACCGAAAGCGTACGTTCGACGCCTACCAGGATGTGGACCTGGGCGCCGCGCGGCGCAGCCAAAGTCACCTGGACGACGTTCAGCTCCGCTCTCTGAGTTCCTACGATCAGCTCCTGACCCTCCAGGCCAGGCTGAACGAGGAACACTTCACCACCATTTCCGAGCTGCGCCACCGATTGGCCACGCTCGAAGCGGATCGCGCCCGCTACGCGGACGACGCGGAGTACGTCACCCGCTACGACCTGTCCAACCCCGTCACCACGGGCGTTGGCGACACGGTACGCGCAGGGGCAGCCACAGCGCAGCGGATCGTGGACACCACGGGCGCGGTTGCGGGCGCCGGCACGGCCGTTTCGGCGGAAGCCGTGGCTGCTGCGGTGGCCAAACAGGTGGACGCTACGGTCACTCCGGTGCTGGCCGTGCTTCAGCAGATGGTGCAGACATTGGCGAACATGCAGGCGAGTATCGCCAACGTGCTGAACCAGGTTCAGCCGAAGTCCACCGCGTAACGGACTTCCAGCGGTCCCGGCGCGGCGAGGTCCTCCGCTTATCGCGTCCGGCCGTTGGTTTAACGGGGGAGTTTCTCAGGGAGACTCCCCCTTTTCTCAACCAAAGCCTTTCAAAAAGGAAAAAACGAATGAACTGGCTTTCAATCGTCAAATTGGTTTTGCAGCTCGGGCCCGTCGCGGTCCAGTTGCTCGAAGCGATTCTGAAGGCGTTCAACGCACTGCCCGAGGAGCACCAGGCAAATCTGCTGGCGGCTATCGAGATGGTGGCCGCCAAGACTCCCACGACGAACGCCTAACGTCGCGTCACGAGTATCCCCATGGTGACTGTCGTGCTTTTGGGTCACCATGGGGTGTTCATGCACATCCGCACGGGCCTTCCAACGTATCCCCATGGTGACCGTCCTGCTTTTCGGTCACCCTGGGGTGGGCAAAAACAATTTGCCCATGGCGACCGTCCTGCTTTTCGGTCACCCTGGGCGGAGCGGCTTCCTTGACCCGCAACAGGTCATTTGCCCATAGTGACCGGCCTACTTTTCGGTCACCCTGGGGACTGGGCAAAAACAATTTGCCCATGGTGACCGTCCTGTTTTTCGGCCACCCTGGGGAGACCGCGAACAGCGACAGCAGCGCGGCTGTCGGCCCCATGGTGACCGTCCTGCTTTTCGGTCACCCTGGCTGCTGCGGGGACTCACCGACGAGGACCCCATAGTGACCGTCCTACTTTTCGGTCACCCTGGGAGGGACCCGGCTCCAACCCTAGTCTGAGCATCCGCCCCATAGTGACCGTCCTACTTTTCGGTCACCCTGGGATCTTGGTTGGGTCAACGATTCCACGAACCAGACGGCCCATAGTGACCGTCCTACTTTTCGGTCACCCTGGGGTATTCGGACCGTCGGATTGAAGCCGCTCTAGATTGCCCATAGTGACCGTCCTGCTTTTCGGTCACCCTGGGGGCGGCAGGCTCAAGACCTGATATCCCCAGCACTTAATCCGCATTCCGCGAGCGGTACGGGCGGCAAGCGTCCCGGCCGGTGATCGCGCTGCGCCTGATGGTGGCGCAAAACCATGTAATCCATCGCCTATTCCTCCGCGAGCGGCTCGGCTTTTTCTTTCGGTGCCTGGCCACTCGCATGTTCAAACCCGATTCCTTCCGCGTCCGCTTTCTCTGCGATCAAGGCAGACAGGCGGAACCACGGAAACTGCTCAAGGTAAGACTTCTCGGCATCGTCGTATTGTATCGAAGCGAAACGGCGCCGCTTGGCATAGCTGACCAGTTGGGCCGCGATTTCGTGAATCGCACTGGACATCCTGTCATGGAACTTGTGCGACTGCCTGATCGCGTCGTTCGACAAAGTTCGGTACTGGCCGGCTCTCGTACTTCTGGTCTTCGGCCCATCGCTGAAGTTGCCGCTTGTGCTCCGCGATCCATCGCCGGAGGTGATCGGCATTATAGCGCCAGAGTGTTTCATCCTTCCCGTTCACGGCCAGCAGGAGGCAGTCTTTCGCGGTGTGAACGTTGAGCGTCCCGTCGAGCGGCTCCGTGCGTTCCCGTCTTGGCAGCCAGGCGACCATCTTGACCAGGAGTGCATCGCCACGCTGGTAGATTGCCAATTCTCCCGGTACTGCTTGGCCGCTGGCAATCTGGCGGAATTGTTGGTACTGCCTGCGAAACTGGGAGCCAGTCTTAAGGCGTAAGCGGTAGCGGCCGTCATCCAGGCGAACGCTGACGATTGGCCGATCCTCTTCAATGGTGCCATGCCAACTCTGGTTGTGCACCGGAAACGGCGTAGGGTAGCGGTAGGTCGGCAAGACTGCAAAGCGCGTCCAGATTACCTCGTAGCGCTTCGCCCGGTACTTCCGCTGCACGGATTGCTCCAGCGCAGCGACGGTCTGCGCGGGCAGCAAGGGAAACTCCCTTCGCGCATCAGGATAAAGGTAAACCCGCTGCATTGGGGGCATTTTCTCCTGTCCATCACGCCGGCAATCGCGCGCGTATAGTTCCGTCACCATCCAATTGCTGCATGCTGTGGTGGCTCTCCAGAGAGGTTTCAGCTTGTTCCGCAGGTCCTCCCATGAGAGGTCCAATGGCGAAGCAACCGGCATCGTGACTGCCCGGAGAATGTAGCCCTTGCGCCAGCAGTCGCGGCAGCAGACTGCCTCTCCTTGGCGCTTCCAGCCGTGTGGAAGGCGATGTGTCTTGAATTCACGGGAACAAGTGGAACAGGTCATTTCTTCTTTGGCCGGCCTCGTGACCGGCTATTCTTTGACGTTCCAGTAGGGACTTCTGCACTTCGCACAACGTACCGGGAGTCCCTCGACTCTCCGCACCCAGGTTGCCCCACAACGCAACAGCGACACCTCATCTCTTCGGGGATTGACATTTTTGTCTTCTTCTTCTGTGTCCAACATGTCCCCAATCTTGTCCGAGGTACCGCACAACGAGTAGCCCATGTCGCGGTAGAACCGCCTTAGCGCCGCGGCGTTTCCGGATTCGTCTGTAGGGAGGGGTTCAGGCTTTCCAAAGTTGGTTGATGTTTACGAGCCCTGCCAGGGTTCTGCAAGCATCGGTCGGCTCAAATTCCGAAGGACGCGTTCCGTCAAGAACGAGCGGATGGTTCTCGGGCGTCTTTGCCGCACTCTTCCAGCCTTTGCCGCTGTTCTGCCGTTGGATTCTCCACGCAGGTCCACTGCTTCATGTCTCACACGTTAGCATATTTCTCTTGACATGGGAAGTACTCACATGTGAGAATACATATTATGGATCGCTTCCCCCTTGAAACATCGGCGGATCTGGCGCGCGATGCGGCCCTGAATTCGCCACTCAACCGCAACGAAGACGGCTCACCCTGTATCCCGGCTGTACCGCCGGAGCCCTGTTTCTACTGTGGCCGGAAAGGCGGAGAGCCTTTCCTGATGATCGCCGATGAGCTGCACTGCTCCCGGTGCTTCGAAGACTTCACCCCGGAGGAGTTCCGTCAATACCTGATTGACGCTGGCGTGCGGATCGCCGGCCGCTGTACCGGAGGCCGCATGATGCCCGGCAGACAACAATCAGCTCAAGCTTGAGCCGAACGTCCCGGCTCAGATCGCCTTGAAGTTTCCGGAGGGCCGCATCGTGGAATCGCGGTTTGGCCAGAGGGTCATGTTCACGCTGGTGGACGGGCGCGTGCTTTTCCTCGATTCGGATGTGGCCACATCCGTGAACATGCTCGGGGTCCAGCCCGGCGAATCGTTTTTCATCTGCAAGCGCTGGAATGGAGAGCGGAAGCAACCTGCCCGTTGGGACGTGTGGCTCAGTCCTGATGCGGAGAAGGCGCGCGCAGTGGAAGAGGCGCCCGAGCTGGAGCGGCAACTCCGCGCATCGCTCGATCATGGTGAGCGCAAAGAAAAGCGGCGGCATGGGTCATCGCTCACGCCTGCTCGACCACGGCGAAAAGGTCCCGGTAGATTTGGCGCTGCGCGAAATCCTCCGGATGTCCCTGGCCGCGCTGAAAGAAGCTGGGGAGCAGTGGAACGACCAGGCGAAACAGGATCTGGTATCGACTCTCTTCATTCAGGCCGCGCACGATGGCGCGATTCAATGGCGCCTGCCTGGAGGGTTCCAGTGCTGAGGAGTGGTGGCGTGATACAAAATCTTCCTGGACTCAGCCGGGTCGAAGTTAGGCTGCCCGATGGCACTCAAGCAGTCGCTGAGTACACCATAGCTATCGACTGGACGCGCATGCGCAAGCTCGTGGAGCGGGCATCGCATAATAAGGGGAAGAGAGCGACGGCAGGGCCGATCACAGTCCGCGTAATCGCCATCCACAAGGGAGGATTCCAGTGCTGAAGAGCGAATTCGTTACTTGGCTTACCTTGCGCCTCGCCGCTGGTCAGGAACCAACGGGACGAGCAGCGCCGCATAGCCCTGCGAATCTGGAAAAGGTTCGCGGGCGAATTGCGCAACGTGCGCTCTGGCGGACCCAGACCTTGACTCTTGGATGAGGCGGGCCGTATTGGAGATGAGAAAGGTTGCGCGATGAGAATTCCCATAAATCGCCATCTCCTGGTCCGCTATCTCCGATGGGAGATCCACGGAGAGCGGACGCCGCGATCCCGCCGCTGGCCACGCCGCGGTCCTGCTCGAAGCTGGCGGTACAAAGGCTGGATACGGACCTTGCCATCGGTCGTATCCGGGCGGCTCGGCTGCGAAGCTGCCCATACCCAGAACAACGGCATGCGGTCGAAGGGATCGGATTTTAGCTGCGTTCCCTTGACGCCAGAAGAGCATCGGGAGTACGATGCTGGCCGCGTGGCATTCGAGCGGAAGTATGATCTGGCGATGACGGCCGTGGTGAGAAAGCTGAACGGGCTTTGGTTCAGCTATGGGGGGCAGGTGAAATGAAAGGCGGTAGACAGTGAGCAATACCCAGTTCCTCATCATTCGATCCCTGTTACCGAGACTTGATCTGGAAGACTTGGAAGAGCTGCGCGTAGCCGTGGAAGCCATGATCGGCCAGTGGCAGCGCGCTGCTGGGATCGCTGGCGATAGCGATAGTGGACGGCGCCGTTCGTCAGATCAAGCGATGCCGCCGGCAGTCGAGCACTCCGACATTCTGAAGGCGGCCGGCTGCACGCCTGAAGAGGGCAAGGCCTTCAAGGTGTTCCGCGGCGGAAGATGAAGAGGCCCCATGAGAACTGAAACCTACACCTGCGATGTCTGCGGCCGGAGCAAGCAGGAAACCAACCGGTGGTTCCGGTGTATCACGGCCCGCTTGGTTCATCGTGGGTCAAGTGGATCGCTGGAACACGGCAACGTCGGCCTGGGCGCCACCACAACGGAGTTTCATCTTTGCGGTCAGGAATGCGCCAGCCAAGAAACTCTCCGAGTGGATGCAGGGACAAACCCCGTAAATGAATTTCTATTGCCAATGTCGGACTATTCGGCCAGTTTGAATACCTCTCCAAAATCGAACATTTGGAGCTGTCCAGAGTGCCACACGGTTGAAGCCTACGGCAAACGCACCGCGGTTTAAGGGACGACGCGAATGACTGGCGATATACTATGAAGTGGCTGGATTCATGCAGAAATGAAAAACCCCTACTGGTACACCGTCAAATGGCATCGGTGCGAAAGAATCTTCGCCCTATTGGCCGCCGTGCTGATGGGCCTGCTGCTGGCGTTATCCCGGTATTGAGGGTTTTCCCGGAGCGAAAATGGTACCCGCCTACGATTTTGTTTCGCCCGGGTGGAGAGATAATGAGCGGCATCGGCCCGGCCCTGTGAACCATGAGCCATCCAAGATCGCGGAGGCATTAGCCCCAGTCCAGAATCGGCCAGTGGCGCGCTCGCGCCGTAGGTGGATGGGCCGGAGTGGCTGGATATCACAGGCAGTCCCCAGACAGGCCCGTACGCGCGGTACGGGGCGTTTAGAAGGGAGGCCGCCTCCGTGGCTTTGCTTGTCGACTGGGCAGCCCTGGAAAAGTTTCCCAGCCGGAAGGACTAACGGGTCAGGAAGCGTCGGCTGATCCTATTCTGCCATAGTTTCAGCAGTTTCCCAAGCCCAAACCCTTCAATTTTTAACCCGGTGCGCCTTGGCACCGAGAACAGGAAAGCCCATGCATATGACTAAGGGAAGTACCCGAAAGAAACGGCCCGCCCATGCCCAGATCCGGGCGGAACTGCTGGCCTGTGCCAGGACCCAGCGGACTACCCGGTTCGTGCAGCACAACGGAGAACCACTCACCGCCGATCAGCGGCGGGTCTTGCTGCGGATACAAAGGCGGGTGTACCGCCAGTACCGGACGGCCATGGTGCAGCTCGATCGCCACTACCAGACGGACCGGTTGCGGAGTCTGGCCGCCGTAGGGGGTGTGCAGTGAAGCGTCCGACCTGCTCCGAGTGCGGAACCCCATTGTGCGCTTTCTGCGGAAGCGCGCCGACGTTTTCTCCTGGATTGTGCTCCAGGCGAAGTGGAAGGTCGCATCAAACGGTGTGCTGTACTGCGGGCATTGCGCTGAGGTGATAGACGCTATCGTTAGCTGGCGACAGGCCATGCGGGTACCGGATCTTCCGTTGCTCCTGCAAGAAGCGGAGCGCGTCGTGAGAGGTGTCGAGTGAACTCCCCTGCCCCAAACCGAGCAACACCCAGCCGGCGCCGCCGCCCCGCCGTCCCCAGGAGCCACGGCAGCGGCGCGCGCCTGGGACGCCGGACCCACCCCCGCCTCCCGAGAAGAAAGAGAAACCCCCGGCCAATCCCTACGGCCCGACTCCGGCCGGCCGCAAGCACGTCTGCGACAACAGCCACCCCGAGGCCGTAGCGCTCATCAGGCGAATGGAAGGAGAAGGGGCGAAGCGCCACAAGGGCTACACCCCACTACCAGTTGACCAGCATCGCTGGCAGGGCCGCGCCAAGGAACCACCCAAGCATCGCATCTGGAGCTGGATGATAAACCACTGCCTGGCCTGGGGCCACCGCTGCGAGTACGCGGTGGACAAGAACGGCAAGGAGCTCCATATCGAGCACCTGGCCGCCGATCTCGACATGGACTTGGCGAACGCCTACAAGTACTGGAACCAGGGAACCGAGGAAGGGCTGTGGCGCAACGGGGAAGAGCGAACGGAAGGCGAACGCCGCCTCTACTTGCGGGGCGAAATCCCTACGGAAGAAGGCGAACAAAATGCGAACTCAATTGTATGTACATACAATTTGCCCCCATTTATCTTGAAGCAAACAAAGGATTGGCCTCAGGAGAGAGTGCAAGAACTGGAGAAGTCCTGGATTTCGCTCACCGACCTCGACCGGGAGCTGTACGCGGCGTTGATGGCGGCCCGGCGAAGCGTCATAGACCGAGAACAGGATAACCTACTTGCCCGGTTCGCTGTCAAGTCAAATCGACAGGAACACCTGAAGAAAACCGAGACGCCGGAAGAAGCTGCCGCTAGGCGAAGCCGGGTAGATCCCCTACTCCCCGGGATTGAATTGTATGTACATACAATTCGGAACTCCGTACAGAGTGGAAATGGAACTCCGTACAACGGCCAAAACGGGAGCGTACCTACACCACTATCCTTATTGCCTGTAGTCCACATTAACGGGAGCGAAGAGCGGGCGGGCGGATCTACAATACCCATGCAGTCGCGTCCAAGGGACCGGGCCGGCCGCAAGCACGTCTGCGACAACAGCCACCCCGAGGCCGTAGCGCTCATCAGGCGAATGGAAGGAGAAGGGGCGAAGCGCCACAAGGGCTACACCCCACTACCAGTTGACCAGCATCGATGGCAGGGCCGCGCCAAGGAACCACCCAAGCATCGCATCTGGAGCTGGATGATAAACCACTGCCTGGCCTGGGGCCACCGCTGCGAGTACGCGGTGGACAAGAACGGCAAGGAGCTCCATATCGAGCACCTGGCCGCCGATCTCGACATGGACTTGGCGAACGCCTACAAGTACTGGAACCAGGGAACCGAGGAAGGGCTGTGGCGCAACGGGGAAGAGCGAACGGAAGGCGAACGCCGCCTCTACTTGCGGGGCGAAATCCCTACGGAAGAAGGCGAACAAAATGCGAACTCAATTGTATGTACATACAATTTGCCCCCATTTATCTTGAAGCAAACAAAGGATTGGCCTCAGGAGAGAGTGCAAGAACTGGAGAAGTCCTGGATTTCGCTCACCGACCTCGACCGGGAGCTGTACGCGGCGTTGATGGCGGCCCGGCGAAGCGTCATAGACCGAGAACAGGATAACCTACTTGCCCGGTTCGCTGTCAAGTCAAATCGACAGGAACACCTGAAGAAAACCGAGACGCCGGAAGAAGCTGCCGCTAGGCGAAGCCGGGTAGATCCCCTACTCCCCGGGATTGAATTGTATGTACATACAATTCGGAAGTCCGTACAGAGTGGAAATGGAACTCCGTACAATGGCCAAAACGGGGACGTCCCATACACCTGTATCCTTATTGCCTGTAATCCCCATTAACGGGAGCGAAGAGCGGGCGGGCGGATCTACAATACCCGCACAGTCGCGTCCAGACGACCACCATGCCCACGATGAGCCAGAGTCGAAACCCCTACCCGCTCCGGATTTGGCGATAACGGCCGCAGAAGACCGAAAAGCCCTGGATCTGCTGTTTTCTGAAACCCGGAAGATGCAGAGCGCTTTCCCGCATACGAAATTCAGCTCTGAAGTCGTAAATCCGGAAAACGGCGGGGATCAGGTGTGGGCGCGGAAGGTTCTCGCCCAGGTTGCAGCGGCCGAAATGCCGGATTTCGTTTTGTACATGAGGGCGAAACTCGGGCTGCTCGATAAAAATGCGCTGGGAAAGCTTCCGGCCCGGCCTCCTACTGTTCATTCGGGCCCGCGGTCTCTGGCTCTGATCGAAGAGTGGGCGAAGGACTGGCATCGCAACGCTCCGGATCGCGTCCGGTGGCAGCAACAACAGTCTGCCGCGGAAGCCAAGCGGCAGGCCTTCGACCAGGCCGCCGTCAAACAGTACAAAGCCGGACTCGAGCTCGAGGTACAGGCGCGATGAAGAATGGAAGCGCATGGAGACCGAGGAAAAACTGGATCGTCTCACAGCGGCCCGGAACGAGGTGAAGAAACAGTCCCGGTGGAAGAACCTGCCGCCGGAAGTGCAAAACCACGAAGTCGAAGCCCAAGCACTGAAGACTCTACGCGAGGAATTGGCAGCGAAGGAGGTCAATGTCTGAGGAAATTCAAGTTTACCACCCGTGTTGGATATGTGGCTCTCCTGGACCTTGCCGACACCGGGAAAGAGAAGTGGAGGCTGCCATTCTCGCGCGGGAGATCTTCCTGTATTCCCGTTTGTCTTCGCTCCGGAAACCGGTCGAAAAGGCGGGAGCCTCGGTAGCGCCCGTGGTGGTCCGGAAGGCTGGAAGTGGCCGGTGAGCAGTCAATCTCAAATCTTGATTTGGCTGCCATCGATGCAGAGCCACTGTGCCAAGCAACCCCACGGCACCAGGTCGCGTTACCGTGGCGGTGGCTGTCGGTGCATGCTCTGCCGCGCCGCCAATTCTCGTTATGAAACGGAACGCTTCCAAGCCAGGCGCACGGGCGACTGGAATGGATACGTGAGTGCGGCGCGCGCGCGGGAATGGCTGTTGTGCTTGGCGGAACTGGGCATCGGCCGGCGGGCAATATCGGCCGCCTCGGACGTTCCAGCTTCGACTCTGTTTGCGATCAGAAAGGGGAAGAAAACAACAATCCGCGCCCGGACCGAAAGGCGAATTCTGAATGTGGATGCCGGCGCGCGCAGCGATCGATCTCTGATTCCCGCTAAGGATACCTGGCAGATTCTGAATAGTCTTTTGAGGCTCGGTTACACAAAAACGTGGATCGCAGCCCAGCTTGGTTCCAGGGCGAAGATACCGGCGCTTCAGCTCCGATCTGAAACCATCACAGCCGCCAGCGCGGCGAAGATCGAGAAACTATACCACCTGATCGAAGCCGGGAGGATCTCCCGATGAAAACTCTTAAACCGGACCCACGTGGATCTCTCGAAGAAAAATGCGCCTGGCTGAAAGCCCGTATGCTTAGGCGTCGTCTGGAACATCAATTAACCCGCCATGCTTTGTACATGCGCGAATGGAGGAAAAAACAAATGACGAACCGAAACGCCGTTACGATCCTGCTGCTACTCGCAGCTCTCCCTTTCACCGGGATGGCCGCCCCTTCGTTGACCATTTCCGGTCCGTCCGGTTTAGTCCGGGCTGGCTCGACCGTCACGTTAACGATTTCCGTGAGCGGCACGGCAGCAAGCGGCACAGCCGCAATTGAATTCACGGTGGGCAACCTGCCGTGGGCCGCCACCCCAACCATTGGGGCCGCCGGCACGGCTGCCTCCAAGAGCGTCTACTGCGCCACGGTGGCCGGAGTGCTGGATTGTGTGGTGGTAGGGCTTCAACCAGACGCTCTTGGCGATGGCGTCCTGGCTACCATCCAAGTCACCCTGCCACGCAACTTGCAGACTGGAACGGCCACCCTACCCTTGTTGGCAACCCTTGGAGCCGCTCAAGATTCAGCAGGGAATGCTTCCGCTGTCACCGTGGGTGCGGGCGCCCCTTTCGCCTTAAACACCGTAAGCGCCTGTGACATCGATTCGTCAGGAACCATCACGCAGGCGGATTTTACGGCTGCCTTGCCGCAGTTTTTGGGGATATCCGCCTGTGGCTCGGCGGATCTGACCAGCCGGGGGAAGTGCGACATCCTGGACGCGCAAGTTCTGGCATTCGCGGTTTCTGGCGGCGCGTGCGGGGCGAAATGATGAAGGCAGAAATGAAGTACAGAGCCGTCCTCATCGATCCAGGCAACAGCGCCCAGGATCGACCCTTACAGACGTTCAGCAATGACCGGAATGTAATTAACGAATGGGCCGAGAAGGTCCTTAGGAATGCCGTATCGGAGCAAGCCTACGTGGACATCTACCAGAACCTTGAGCAGCGGATCGAAAGTAAATTCAAGCCAAAGAAGGCCACCCCATGAAACAGATCGGACCCACTACCCGCCAACGGATCATAGACGAGGTGCACCGGTCAGGCACGTATGACGCCATCCACTTCGGCCTACGAGTGCGGATGGAACTTCACGTCATCAACGGCAAAAGCCACATCGGCCTGGCGGTTTGCCGAGACCGGAAGTGGAGAAACTACACCGTGGAGAATGCCTTCGCGGCGGTGGAGCAGGTCAATGCCATCCTACTGGAGAAGGCGCAGAGGAAGCGGTTGGTTCAGGATCAGTTCGACCTAGCGGGGGGGGCAGAGATCCAATTGGACTGATTTGAACGGCTGCGATCCGGCGCCCGATTGTCCGGGTGCTGATCCCCGTTCTCCTGGAGATCTCCCCTATCGATAGCCCCTGGGCCTTCCACTCCCCGAGTTGCACCCGGTCTACGATCCGCTGTGGCCGGCCGATGCGCTTTCCCTGGGACCTGGCTCGCTCGATTCCGGCTTTCGTGCGATCCGACAGCCGGATCGATTCCTGCTTGGCGATCCAGGCCGCGATGGCGAGCATGAGGTCTCCGGCTGGTCCGGTGGTTCGGAAGTGGGCTTCAGTGAAGCTTTCGAATTCCACTCCGTACAACTTCAGCCGGCGGACGTGTTCGAAGGTCTCGTAAACCCCTTCCCGAGTGAACCGGTCCAACGCCCAGACTACAACGATGTCGAATTGTCGCTTGGAGGCGTCGTCAAAGAGCCGCTGGAAGGCGTCCCGCCGGTTGTTCCTACCAGTCTCGTGGTCGATATACTCTCCGATGATTTCCCACTGCTGCCGCTGGCAGTACTCGCGCAGTTGTCGAAGCTGGTTCTCGGTGTCCTGGCCCTTGTCCCTGGTCGAGACGCGGGCGTAGAGGGCGGCTCTCATGCCCGAAGCATAGCGCACAATCAGCCGGTTTTGC
>CAVRZY010000164.1:0-4363 GCA_963725415.1 uncultured Acidobacteriota bacterium
CTGTAGTGATTCGTCGGAGCGGAGGTAGACGGTGAACTGCCGATTTTACGGGAAGAACGGCATGTTTGGAACGCTGATCGAGCAGCACGGCAACGAATGCGGCCTGATTACGTGTTCGTATGCACCCTGCGCGATGGAAATCTCAAAAGAGACGCCGGACGAGACGACGTGCCCGGTAGTCGCGAAAGCGGCAAGCTACACGGCTTGTCTAACCGGGCTGACGGACGCGGATCGCGCGGAGCGCTGGCTGGTGGGTGGTAGGCTCAACCGGAGCATCGCGCGATGAAGCGCCGCGCCATCAAACCCAACCCCCATGGATCTCTCGATGAAAAATGCGCCTGGCTGAAAGCCCGTATGCTTAGGCGTCGTCTGGAACATAAATTAACCCGCCATGCTTTGTACATGCGCGAATGGAGGAAAAAACGAATGAAGAATATCCGAAACGCCGCTGTCACGATTCTGCTGCTACTTGCGGCTCTCCCTTTCACCGGGATGGCCGCCCCTTCGTTGACCATTTCCGGTCCGTCCGGTGTAGTCCGGGCCGGCTCGACCGTCACACTGACGATTTCCGTGAGCGGCACGGCAGCAAGCGGCACAGCCGCAATTGAATTCACGGTGGGCAACCTGCCATGGGCCGCCACCCCAACCATTGGGGCCGCCGGCACGGCTGCCTCCAAGAGCGTCTACTGTGCCACGGTGGCCGGAGCGCTCGATTGTGTGGTGGTGGGCTTCAACCAGACGCTGCTGGGCGATGGCGTCCTGGCTACCATCCAAGTCACCCTGCCGCGCAACTTGCAGACCGGAACGGCCACCCTACCATTGCTGGCAACCCTTGGAGCGGCTCAAGATTCAGCAGGGAATGCTTCATCCGTTACCGTGGGTGCGGGCGCCCCTTTCGCCTTAAACACCGTAAGCGCCTGTGACATCGACTCCTCAGGAACCATCACACAGGCCGATTTCACGGCTGCCTTGCCGCAGTTTCTGGGAACCGCGGCCTGTGGCTCAGCGGATCTGACCAGCCGCGGGAAGTGCGACATCCTGGATGCCCAAGTGCTGGCATTCGCGGTTTCCGGTGGCGCGTGCGGGGCGAAATAATAGGCAGAAATGAAGTACAGAGCCATCCTCATTGATCCAGGCAACAGCGCCCAGGATCGGCCCTTGCAGACGTTCAGCAATGACCGGAATGCAATTAACGAATGGGCCGAGAAGGTCCTTAGGAATGCCGTATCGGAGCAAGCCTACGTGGACATCTACCAGAACCTTGAGCAGCGGATCGAAAGTAAATTCAAGCCAAAGAAGGCCACCTCATGAAACAGATCGGACCCACTACCCGCCAGCGGATCATAGACGAGGTGCACCGGTCAGGCACGTATGGCGCCATCCACTTCGGCCTACGAGTGCGGATGGAACTTCACGTCATCAGGGAGCAAAAGCCATATCGGACTGGCGGTCTGCCAGGACCGGAAATGGAAAAACTACACCGTGGAGAATGCCTTCGCGGCAGTGGAGCAGGTCAATACGATCCTACTGGAGAAGGCGCAGAGGAGGCGATTGGTTCAGGATCAACTCGACATGATGGGGGGGGCACAGATCCAATTGGACTAATTTGAAACGGCTGCGATTCGGCGCCCGATTGTCCGGGTGCTGATCCCCGTTCTCCTGGAGATCTCCCCTATCGATAGTCCCTGGGCCTTCCACTTCCCGAGCTGCACGCGGTCTACGATCCGCCGCGGCCTGCCGATGCGCTTTCCTTGCGACCTGGCGCGCTCGATTCCGGCCTTCGTGCGATCCGACAGCCGGATCGATTCCTGTTTGGCGATCCAGGCGGCAATGGCGAGCATCAGGTCGCCGGCCGGCCCGGTGGTTCGAAAGTGCGCCTCGGTGAAGCTCTCGAATTCCACTCCGTACAGTTTCAGTCGGCGGACGTGCTCGAAGGTCTCGTAGACGCCTTCCCGGGTGAAGCGGTCGAGGCCCAGACTACAACGATGTCAAATTGCCGCTTGGAAGCGTCGTCAAAGAGCCGCTGGAAGTCCGTCCCGGCGGTTGTTCCTGCCGGTCTCGTGGTCGATATACTCTTCGACGATTTCCCACTGCTGCCGGTGGCAGTACTCGCGGAGTTGCAGAAGCTGGTTCTCGGTGTCCTGGCCTTTGTCCCTGGTCGAGACGCGGGCGTAGAGGGCGGCTCTCATAGAATCCGCTCTTCGTAACTTTTACTCGGGTTGAACTTGAAGAGCCACCATTGATCTCCGATCTGGAAAAATGCGGACACCGGGTGTTCAACGAAGAATGGCCAGCGGCTGCGGTCGTCTTCCGGTGCGTCTGATGGGGGGGGGCTATATCGCACCAGTTTCAGCGATACCGTAGGATCGATTTTCGGGAACAAGGTACCAGAAGATCCATCCCCGATAGCGGACAGTGACGCTCGGGGCGGTTGCGTGAGGACCGGCCATGGTCTAATCATCATGATAACTTTGAATCATCATGATTGGTTCCCGGAGTATGCAAGTTTCGCGTTCCCGCACTTCCACAGCGTAACTGTCAAGAAGAGCCAGGATATCGCTGACCCGCGCATCTTCTGAGAATCTGAGGGTGAGTGTGCCTTTCATAAGAGGCCTCCATCGCCATTCTGGGCGAGTGCCGATCGCGCACCGCTAGTTCCAGTGCTCTCACTAATTGCGCAAAGCAGCGCTTGGCGTTCCAGGATTGGCATGCGCGCCAGTCGAGCAGTCCAGCGCTGTTTCTTCCGTTTGATCCGCTCTCGCTCCCGGAAGTCCCGCCCTAAATAGCGATAGTCGTGCAGCTCCACGGGAGGCGGGAAGTTGTACCAGACCCATTCCGCTACCGTCCGGCCGCCGCGGGTCGTGGTCTGGAAGGCCGTCGCGTTCCAGCCCTTCAATTCCTTTGCATACAGTGCGGAGGAATATCCGGAGATCATGACCATGCAGGGCAGCTCCAGGAGGACTCGCAGTAACCGGCGATGGTCGACGTCGGACATCTCGTGCTCGTACAGCCGCTTTCCTGACCGGGTGCTCATCAGGTAGGGTGGGTCGCAGTACACGAGCTCTGAGCCGGAAAACGGGTAGTTCTCGAGGAACTGGATGCCGTCGCCTTGGAAAAACTGGAAGCGCGGTCCACCATCGCCGTCCCTCCATCGCCGTTTCGGCGGGAGGACGTCGCCGAAAACATGCTGGTGGACCATCGCGCGATCAGGCGAAGACGTCGGCGTGGATGAACTTAAAGCGGTGGCCACCATCGGCGCTTTCGGCGGAGGACCTGCGGATCGACACGGCGAAACCGGCGCCAACGGATCTCATCAGTGGCCAGCGAATTCGACTGGCGAGATAGACCTGGTGGCATCGCCATTTCAACGCTTGCGGATCCAGATCCACGCCGATGTTCAACTCGGCCGGCCGCTTCAGCCGCATCACGGCGCCGCCACCCAAGAAAGGCTCGATGTAGACCCGGTGCGGTGGCATCAGGTTGATGATCGTCTGGTAGACCCCAGCGCCGTTCTTTCCTCCTGGATAGGTCACACCAGGGAGCATCGCTCATTTCGGCGATAAAGTCAAGCGCCGGTTCTGGCCCCGGCACAATCAGCCGGTTTTGCGCTGGGGAAATGGAGGCCCGGAAGTCCCTGCAAACTGAGCACTGCGGAGTGGGAATCGGGACGTTACCTTTTTGCCGGTCCGGTGGCTGGGCACGGCCCGTAACACTACATCGGCCAGATGGCGTGTACTCCGTGGCCGTGCTAGACGATTGCTCTGGCTACTCTCCGCGCCCTCCTCTCTTCGCTGCTAAAAAGCAGGCAGCGAGAAATCAATTTCGCGAGAAGATCCAGGTGCCCACCAGCAACGCGGCGCCCGCCAGCAGGATAGTCGTACTCGATCCCGAGAACAACCCCGTGTCCACCGTCCCTGACGTGTCGTCCGCCCCGTCCACCCAGTCGGAGTGCCCGTGTCCGCTTGATTCAGCGGGATGCTTGGATCAATCCCGAGCTGCCCAGCCACGAACGCCGCGTACCCTTGGCAGTCGTTGCCGCCCGCATTCGGCGCGTACCCTGCATACACTCCCGGGGCGCCGCAAAAGAACTGCTGGGTCGAGAGGCCCCGCGAGATGTTCAGATCGATCTGGCGGCCGAGTTGGGCCTGGCCGGAGGCCATACTGTCGAAGACCGCGAATCCCCGGCTGTCCACCCCGACCTGGCCCGGGTAGGTGTAGTTGGGTAAGGCCATGAGGTTTCCCGGGTTGTTGTTCCGCGTGCCGGCCCCTTCCATTTGGGCGATAGCGGCCGCGATGTCCGAGGTGAGGCTCCCGATGCCTGTGAGCATCATTTACGTGTTCCAGGGTGTCAGCACAACCCGCC
>CAVRZY010000165.1:0-6550 GCA_963725415.1 uncultured Acidobacteriota bacterium
TCGATCGCCCTCATTCGGAGATCACCCCCTGGTCAATCTGGATTTCCTATTCTCCGGATCTGCGCTTCTGGGGCCAGTCTCAGCTCATCATGAAGCCTGAACCGTATCACTGGGATGAAATGAAGATCGGCCCCGGCGCCCCGCCGATCAAAACCGACCAGGGATGGCTTTCCATCTACCACGGAGTCTTTCAAACCATGGATGGATCGATCTATCGTCTGGGGGTTGCTCTGCACGACCTGCAGAACCCGGCAAAGATTATCGGCGTGGGAGACTCGTGGATTTTGCAGCCGGAAGATCCCTGGGAAATAACCGGATATGTTCACAACGTGGTCTTTACCTGTGGCGCCGTTCCGGAATCCGACGGGACCGTGAAGATCTATTGGGGCGGCGCCGACACGGTCATGTGCGTGGGGGAAGCGAATCTCTCGGATCTGGTCGCAATATGCCTTGACCACGCCAGACCGGCAAAGTGAGCTAAGGGAGAACTAGCCAAACGCTGCTGGTGACAGGCTGGTGGTCGCCCCTTGTGGTCGCCCCAACATACTCAAGCAGCGATTTTGTGACACAGTTTCGCTTGCTCCTGGATTCTTTCTTGATGCCTGCGTATTCCGGGCCATGCCGATCAGTCCGGCGACAATGATCTGACCAGCGTCGCTACGCTCCGACGGTGATCGGCATCGCCCCGGAATCACTGATCGGCATCAGCGGAATACGCACCGGGGGAAGAACACGCAGTTTCCTCTCGCTGATCTGCTGCGGCAGTCGATCTACAGCCGCCTGGCCGGCTACGAGGATGTCCACGACGCCGAGCGCCCATGCGGAGCTCGACTTTGGGTTGGGTCCAAGTCTTGAAGCCAGCCAGCTCAGCCACGATGCTGTAGGTTCCGGGCAGCAGGTAGCGGACTTCGTAGTTGCCCTGGGGGTTGCTGGTGGCCTTGACGGTGACGTCGGTTTCGAGGTTAGTGACGCGGACAGCGACGCCGGGGACGACGGCACCGCTGGTGTCGGAGACTTAGCCCATGATGGTGCCGCGCGGGTCCTGGGCGAGGGCGAGAAGCAGGAATGCGGAATGGTGGACGGGTTTCATTGGCTACGATGTTATGCTGGCGAGTGTGCGATGGCAAGGCGCGGGGCAGCTTGCCTGGGATTCAGACACTGATGCGGCAACGGGCAAAAACCGGGGACTGACACCATTTGCTGCCCTCGCAAATGGCTGTCTGTAACCGGTTTTTGCCGCGTTCGATGCCCACTGTTTGAATCGCAGATGCGGGAAGGGTAATTCGGGTACAGGCCACGAATCTCGCAAAGGCGGCGAGATTCGCGCCAGTCCCCGAATTACGCGGGTTGCCCCAGATGAGATAGTGACGTTTTCGAGACAGGCCACGAATTTCGCAACAGCGGCGAAATTCGCGCCAGTCGCCGAATTACGCGGACTGGGGAGTTGGCCGTGGTGAAACTGGGGGAGGGCACGGCGGGGCGTGTGGTTTCCGTGTTCGGCGGAGGTCAGGTAAGCTGGAAGGTGGGGGGATCATGAAGAGAATCGCAGTGGGTTTGTGCCTGGTGACAGCGAGTGCGTTTGGGCAGTACAAGCTGGAGTCGGCGGGGGCGGCGCCCGCGGAGTTGGCGCCGGCGATTCGGGAGGCGCTCCAAAAGGATGGGGCGAGGATCGTGGGGGCGAACGGGGCGGTGTTCTGCGAGGTGTGGATGCGGACGAAAGCGCCTAGCGGGGGGAAGACCACGGAAGAGAATGTGACGTACACGCAGATCCCGCACGGGTCGGTGCTGGGGGCGATCCGGTTTCCCCAGCAGGGTGTGGACCGGCGCGGGCAGCCGATCAAGGCGGGGGTGTACACGTTGCGGCTGAGCTTCTATCCGGTGGATGGGGCGCATCAGGGCGTAGCGGCGACGCGCGATTTCCTGCTGCTGGTTCCGGCGGGGGCCGACACGGAGCTGAATTCCACGCCGAATTACGAGCAGGTGGTGAAGATGAGCGCGGCGGCTTCCGGGACGCCGCATCCGGCGGTTCTGAGCATCTGGAAGCCGGACAGCGCGCCGAGCGGGGCGTCGTTGAAGAAAGAGGGGGAGGACTGGGTGCTGTACACCACGATGGGGGACACGCCGGTGGCGATTCTGGTAGTGGGGGTGTACGCGGGATAGCGGCAATACTGTTTACGGCGTCCAGACGCACGCCGGGCCCAAGCCCGGCGGCAGGCTCAAAGCCTGACCCCACAGAGAAGAATGAGAACCGGCCGGAGGCCTGTTCCCACCATGGTATTCTTGGTGGAGCTAGGGTCTTAATGCGTAGTGTTCGGTACAGTACGCTGCATGGGATTGCGGTGACGCGGAGCGTGTCGCGGGTCCCCTACAAGCGGGGTCTGAAGCAACTGCTGCGGGAACTGGACGGCTATCGCGGGTTCTATTTGTCTTCCGGGTACGAGTTTCCGGGGCGGTATTCGCGTTGGGACATTACGTCGGTGCGCCCGCCGCTAGAGATCGTGGCGTACGGACGGCGGATGGAATTCCGGCCGCTGAACCTGCGGGGGGAGATGCTGGTGCAGATGCTGTTTGGGGTCCTGGCGTCGCATCCTCATTGGGAGAGCCTGGGGATCGAGGGTGGCGCGCTGTGCGGGCGGCTGGCGCCGCTTCCGGCGTTGTTTCCGGAAGAGGAGCGGAGCAAGCAGCCGTCGGCGTTCTCGATTCTGCGGGCGCTGACGGAGGAGTTCCGGGGCGGGAAGGACTCGCGGCTGGCGCTGGTGGGGGCCTTCGGATACGACCTGCTGTTCCAGTTCGATCCGATCCGGTTGAAGCTGGCGCGGAGGGGCCAGAAGGACCTGCACCTGTTCTTGTGCGACGACATCTACTTCATGGACCGGAAGAAGGAGCAGATCGAGCGGTATCAGTACGAGTTCGACTGGGAGGGGCTCTCGACGCTGGCGCTGGAGCGAAGCGGGGAGCCGGTGGTTCAGATGGAGAAAACAGAAGGGGGCGAAATTGTTTCGGACCACACGGCCGAAGAGTACATGGCGAAGGTCGAGGCGGTGCGGCAGGGGATGCGGCGGGGCGACTACTACGAAGTGGTGCTGAGGCGGACGTTCCGTACGCCGCACTCGGGGAGCCCTGCGGAACTGTTCGGGCGAATGCAGCGGCACAGCCCCAGCCCGTACGAGTTTCTGTTTCAGTTCGGCGACGAGCAGCTTGTGGGGGCGTCGCCGGAGATGTTCGTGCGGATCGAGGGGGAGCGGGTGGAAACCTGTCCGATCTCGGGGACGGCGCGGCGGACCGGGGACCCGATCCGGGACGCCGAAAGCATTCGCGAGCTGCTGAACTCGCCCAAGGAAGAATCCGAGCTGACGATGTGCACAGACGTGGACCGGAACGACAAGTCGCGGGTGTCGGCGCCGGGGTCGGTGCGGGTGATCGGGCGGCGGCTGATCGAGTCCTACGCCGGGGTGTTCCACACAGTGGATCACGTCGAGGGCACGCTGAAGGCGGGGTTCGACTCGCTGGACGCGTTCCTGAGCCACATGTGGGCGGTGACGGTGATCGGGGCGCCGAAGAAGGCGGCGGCGCAGGCCATCGAGGATTTGGAGAAGGATGCGCGGGGCTGGTACGGGGGAGCGGTGGGGATGCTGTCGCTGAACGGAGACATGAACACGGGCATCCTGATCCGCACGATTCACCTGCGGGACGGCGTGGCGTCGTTTCCGGTGGGGGCCACGCTGCTGTACGATTCCAACCCGGCGATGGAGGAGCAGGAGACGCGGCTGAAAGCGACGGGCTTTTTCCGGACGCTGGAGGCGGCGCCGGCGCCGGCTGCGCGGGCGAGCAGCGCGGCTCGGGTGGGGGAGGGCGTGAAGCTGCTGCTGGTGGACAACGACGACTGCTTCATCCATACGCTGGCCAACTATGCCCGGCAGACGGGGGCGGAGGTGGTTACGTATCGGGCCGGATTCCCGCTGGAGTTGATCGGGCAAGTGGCGCCGAACCTGATACTGATATCTCCGGGACCGGGGCGGCCCGCGGACTTCGGGGTACCGGGGCTGGTGAAGCACGCCGCGCAGATGGGGATTCCGGTGTTTGGGGTGTGCCTGGGGCTTCAGGGTGTCGTGGAGGCGTTTGGGGGCGAACTGGGGATCCTGGACTACCCGATGCACGGGAAACCTTCAGTGGTGATCCATGACGGGAAGGGCGTTTTCGAGGGGTTGCCGGAGCGGTTTCAAGCGGGGCGGTACCACTCGCTGTTCGCCAGGAAAGAAACGTTTCCGGCCTGCCTGGAGGTGACGGCGGAGTCCGAAGACGGGGTGATCATGGGGATACGGCACCGTGAGCTGCCGATCGAGGCGGTGCAGTTCCATCCGGAGTCGATCCTGACGCTGGACGGGGATTGCGGGTTGCGGTTGATGGAGAATGTGGTGAGGCGGTACGGTGACAGGCCACGGGCCTGTCCTACTCGTTGATGCCTAGCGCGATCGTAGTGGGCGGGGGGCTGGCCGGGCTGGCGACGGCGGCGGCGCTGGGGGACGCTGGTTTTCAGGTGGACTTGTTCGAAGCCCGGGCTTTCCTGGGCGGACGGGCCAGTTCCTTCCGGCTGTCACCGGATTCCGAGCTGATAGACAACTGCCAGCACATCCTGCTGCGGTGCTGCGTGAACCTGCTGGATTTTTACGGGCGCCTGGGAGTGGCGGACCGGATCCAGTTTCACAAGGAGCTGTACTTCGTCGAGCCCGGGGGTCGTGTTTCGAGGTTCCGGGCGGGTTGGCTGCCGGCGCCGCTGCATTTTTTGGGGGCGTTTTTGCGGCTGCGGTTTCTGGGGACGGGGGACAAGCTGGCCATAGTGCGGGGGCTGGCGGCGCTGCGGCGCGAGCGGAGGCGGCGAGAGGATCTGGAGCGCATCAGCATGCTGGAGTGGCTGCGGGAGAAGGGGCAGCCGCGGCGGGCCATCGAGCGGTTCTGGCGGCCGGTGCTGGTGAGCGCGGTCAACGAAGAGCTGGACCGGGTGGCGGCGTGTCACGGGTTCCAGGTTTTGTGGACAGGTTTCTTGGCCGGGGCGGACTCGTACGAGCTGGGGGTTCCGTCGGTTCCTCTGGGAGAGCTTTACGCTCCGGGAGTTTGGGAGCGGTGGGAGAACATCCGGATTCACCTTGGGTGTGTGGTGGAACGGGTCGCGATTGAAGAAGGCGCTGCTCGGGGCGTGGTGGTCGGCGGGGAGACGCGCAGGGCGGACTACTACGTCTGCGCGGCGCCTTTCGAGCGGGTGAGGGCGCTGGCGCCGGGTTTGGAGGTGGACCTGAGTGCCTTCGAACACTCTCCCATCACCGGAATCCACCTGTGGTTTGACCGTGCGGTGATGGATCTGCCGCATGCCACGCTTCTAGATCGCACGATTCAATGGGTGTTCAACAAGCGCGAGGGGAAGTATGTGCTGGCGGTGGCGAGCGCTGCGCGAGGATTGCTCAGATGAGCCGGGCCGAGGTGATCGAACTGGCGAAGGGGGAACTGGCGGAGTTCTTTCCGCGGGTGCGGGAGGCCCGGCTGGAGAAGGCGGAGGTGATCAAAGAGGTCCGGGCGACGTTCTCGGCGCGGCCTGGGGTAGAGGCGTTTCGGCCGGCCAGCGAGACCAGCGTGGCGAATCTGTTTCTGGCTGGGGACTGGACCAGGACCGGCTGGCCGGCGACGATGGAAGGGGCGGTGCGCAGCGGGTACCTGGCGGCGGAAGCGGTCACCAAGGCGGCTGGGCGGCCGCGACAGTTCCTCATCCGGGACGAGTGAGTTCGAGGAGGGCAGCGCGGAGGCGGGTGTGGCGCTGGAGGAGGCGGAGGTAGAGGGCTTCGTCCGGGGCGGACTTGGCGCGGAGGATGCGGGCGGCGGCTTGTTTCTCGGCAGGGGTCCATTGGGAGAGGTCGGGGATCAGGCTGAGGACGAGGGCGAGGTTCTGGAAGTTGCGGCGCTCGGTAGGGTTCCAGCGGGCTAGGTGGACGCCGAGGGCGCGGGCGACGGCGGCCGAGGAGGCGCGTCGCATCTTGCGGGCGTCGCCGTCGAACTGCTCGGCCATGCGGCGCTGAACGGCGAATCCGAGGTGACGAACCTGAAAGTGGTTCCAAGCGCCCTGCCGTGAACCGGGGGCCTCGAAGACGAGGTAGCCCCGTGCGATGCGGCGGAGGAGGCGGGCGGGGGTGCGATAGCTGGGGTTGGCGCGGATCTTCTGTTCCTCGGAGGCGACCAGGCGGGCCAGCGCGGGCTGGATAGGCCGGAAGCCCAGCTTACGGTAGAACCAGAAGGCGCCGGAGTCGATGGCCTCGGGGTTGTGAAAGCCGATCTGGTATGGCTCCACGGAGAAACAGGTCACGCCGAAGACCTGGTTGAGGAGGCGCAGAAGGCGCGCGAACAACCAGGCCGACTCGCCCTCGCGGAAGGTGTAATAGATGTTGAAGCCGGTCTCCAAACGGTCGAACAGGGAGAGACCCTCGAAGTAGCCGATTAGGACACCGTTCTTGATGAGGAGGGCGGCGTGGCAAGCGCGCAGGGGGAGGCGGCGTTCAGGGGGACT
>CAVRZY010000166.1:0-93187 GCA_963725415.1 uncultured Acidobacteriota bacterium
ACCAATCGCCATGATAGAGGTGACATAAGAACAAAATGCAACACTAGGAGTCCACAAAGCAATAGCATAAGTAACAGAGGGCAACAACACACATTTGATGAGAAAGCGAATGATGAGAGGAGAGATGATGATGTTCTTAGAAAACAATCTCATAATTAGCGATTTCACACGATTTAATTTTATTATAAGATTATCTTCATGAAGCTGAAAAGAGCCACGAGCATGAAACAACACACCCAAATATTTATAACTATCAACATTGGCAAGATTATGATCACCCAAACGAAATACAATACGAGGAAGTTTATGCAGAGTAGAAAACACCACACATTGAGATTTAGAGAGAGAGAAACGCATTTTCCATACATGACTCCAATCATACAAAGCATTCAGAGTAGATTGCACATAACGAACACCCGCATCACCAATCATAGTGGGCACAACACACATATCATCAGCAAACAGATATACAAGTGCTTGAGCATGGTTAATATGTAGCATACACGAGCGAGGATTGGGGTGGACATCATTTACATAGGCATTAAACAAAATGGGAGAAAGTACACATCCTTGGGGGACACCGGCTTCAATCGCACACATAGAAGACATACGATCATCATAACACACAGCAAAAGATCGATTGGAAAGAAATGAGTGAATGAGTTTTATTAAGCCATAAGGAATGCGCATCAAAGACAGTTTATACAACAATGCATCATGCCATACAGAATCAAACGCTTTTTCAATGTCAAGAAACACAACGGGCAAAAAAGAGTTGTTAATGTGTGCAAAATGAGTAGATTCGCGTAAGCAATATATCAAGTCGAGAGTACTGTGCTTCTCACGAAAGCCGGCTTGAAAAGGTGACAAATGAGGAGAAATCAAGAGAGAGAGTGTTTTCAAAATCAAGTGTTCAAAAATACGACTCAATACAGGAGTAATGCTTATGGGTCGATAATTGCTTACTGATTTTTTGTCACCTTTTCGCTTAAACAAGGGAATACATTTCGAGATTTTCCAAGCATCAGGGTAAATGGCATGAGTATATGCATATTTGTATAACGCCAACAGAGCAAACACAAAATTGTCAGATGAAGCAACGGCTTGTTTCACGAGCATGCCTGGGATATCATCAAAACCAACACCGGGAAATTTATGCTGTTCACATATGCTTCTCAATTCATCAGCATCAAAACTGCAAGGGTTCGTTTCTTCACATTCATGCAGCTCATTCGTGAAAGCTTCTATCTCATCATGGGTATCCAAGGCAGCTTGTTGAGTAGTATGAGAGACATCTTTTGCATCTACTGTATGGAGTCGAAAAGTAGATTCAAAATAGTGAGACAAAGCTTCAAGCGACTTATTTTCATCTAGCAAAACGTCATGTTCTTCAATGAAGGGGAAAATGCGGGGTTTGGGGGATAGTCGATGCCAGGTTTTCCAACGCTCATTTTTATCTTCCATGCCATTGACTAGTTTTTGCATATATGCAGCTTTTTCCGAAGCAATAACTTCTTTGTAATGCAGCTGAGCGTTAGCAAGAGACGTTTTATTTTCATTCGTTCTATGCTTCGAAAATACATTGTGGAAATGGTGGAAATCTCTCTAAGCGCGTCATGAAGTGCTACACTTTTTGAGGAAAATTTTATGAGTTTATCTTTGCGGGGTTTATATATATCAAAAGCAAGAGAGACAGCCTGTAAGAATTTCGCCGATATTTGCTTTGCATAAAGCGTTCACGGTTTCTTCTGGATTCTTCGAGCCTTCTTCCATCCGGCACAAATCAATTTCAAAACTATACTTATCAAAAAACAGGTCAATATATTCGAGAAAGGCATCGACATTCTTGCTGGCATAGTACCGTCGAGCGTGCCGAGCAGCATTGTATAAATCACCAACAACAACAACAATGGGAACATGATCAGACAACAAGGGTACATTATCATCAACAACAAAATTAGATATCATATTTAAGGCATTCGTCATACCCAAATCAATGATAGAACCCGCATCACCAGAATGCCTAGTTATATGCCCTGCAGCATATATAGAAGTTCAAGACACAGACCTCAGGATTGTCATTCAGGAATTGCTTCACATCACCAGAGTTCGATTCACAAACATCATGCCATAGGGGTGACCTAGCATTGAAATCACCAAGCAAAACAAACGGCATCCCAGAATTTACAACTTTATCAATAGAAGTCAACAACACCTTCCAGTCATCAGCCGTACATCTAGGGTGACGATACAAAAAACCGACATACATTTCAGTAGAGTTACATAATATCTTGATCCATTCAATCATACTATTGCTACCGTCTGATAAAGATGATTGTTGAGAAGAAGAGAGAGAGAATTCAGGACAGTGAGAGTGATTCAGTTTATTTGAGATACAGATGATGATACCAGACGAGTTACGTTTACATGGAAAGGAGAGAAGAGAATAATGATTCACATGAAATTGGAATGACTCAGTAGTTTTAGATTCAGTGATTCCGATTACATCGGGTGCATTATGAGAAGAGAGAAGAGAGAGGAGTTGATTGATGCGATTAGATGATAGTAGACTATTAGCATTCCAATGCATTAATTTAAGCATTGTTTGATGTTATTGGTTCATCCGTTGTCATTGAATCTTGATATTATTATTATTATTATTATTATTATTATTATTATTATTATTATTTACAATATGTGGTGGTTGAGTTGTAGAGGTAGAAGTTGAAATGGCTGATGCCGTAGATGTGATGCTAGCACTCGTGCTCGAAACAGAATGCGATAAATTTGCACGGGATGAGGATGGGGTAGCTTTAGACTGTGGTTTGTGAGAAGACGTGGCGTGAGGTTGCTGTTGAATCATAGGGAGAGTAATATTCGTTCTCTGAGCATTTGAACTTTGATCGAATTTTGTTTCTTTCGTGAAAAAATCTGTAATGCGTGGAAGTTTACAAACAGTGGGAGATACATCTCTTTGTTCAATTTTTCATAGGAAAGTAACTGAGCATGAAATTCAAAAATCAAAAGTGGTGATTTTAAAGGGTAATGAAGAAAATTTGACCGTATTTAAAATTATTTTTGAAGATGGTGCCCAAGCCCAAAACCTTCGATTAGAATTAGAGAAGAATGGAGTCTCAGAATATAATTTGAAAGAACGTCTCATTAAGGGTTGTATTGGTCCTATTCATGATATTAAATTTGTTGAAGAATTAAAAAATTTTGTTGTTTCTACTCTTAAAATTAAATTTGATTTGACTCCAAATGTTGATGTGCGTTTTGATTTGTTTAAATTCAATGCTACCTTTGTCTTGGAATATAAAAATCTGAAAATATTTAATAGCTTAGATTTCAAGAAATTTCAACATTATGATGCTCGATATCCCTTCTTTATTCGATATTATAAATATCCGAAGAATCCGCTATGTAAAAAATGTGGGCAGAAATTTCATCCCAAGACTGCATGTCAAACCCAAGGGAAGGTTTTATGTTATAAATGTGGGAAATTCCATGATTGTAAAGAGCATGGTGTTGATGTTCGAGTTCCGTTGCATTGCTTTCTTTGTAAGAATGATGGTCATAATAGTTTTTTCTGTCCTTGCGTTATTCGTAAACTTGTCACATTTGAAGAGTATGTAAGCAATAGTTCAGGTGGAGGTGAAAATATCCAAGGTGTGCGATTAAGTAGTCATGAACGTGCAGTCTCAAGTGAAAGTAAAACCCCTGTCAGTGTTGGTGCTGCTATGCCAAATCCCAGTTCGTCTTATGCTCATATAACAAGGCCGATTCAAAAGTACCCCCAAGTAATGATGCGATGGTGAATGAAATTAAATTCCTAAAACAATCTAATGCTCAGCTTAGTAGTAAAATGAATGAAGTTATGAAGGCTGTTGAAGTTATGATGGCAAAATTCACTCAGGTTGTATCTTTGCTTGATGCGAGTGGTATTCTTGATGGAATGAATGATGTATCTCCCACTGTTTGTAAACTTCCACGCATTACAGATTTTTTCACGAAAGAAACAAAATTCGATCAAAGTTCAAATGCTCAGAGAACGAATATTACTCGCCCTATGATTCAACAGCAACCTCACGCCACGTCTTCTCACAAACCACAGTCTAAAGCTACCCCATCCTCATCCCGTGCAAATTTATCGCATTCTGTTTCGAGCACGAGTGTTAGCATCACATCTACGGCATCAGCCATTTCAACTTCTACCTCTACAACTCAACCACCTCATATTGTAAATAATAATAATAATAATAATAATAATAATTATAATTATAATAATAATAATAATAATAATAATAATAATAATAATAATAATAATCAAGATTCAATGACAACGGATGAACCAATAACATCAAACAATGCTTAAATTAATGCATTGGAATGCTAATAGTCTACTATCATCTAATCGCATCAATCAACTCTTCTCTCTTCTCATAATGCACCCGATGTAATCGGAATCACTGAATCTTAAACTACTGAGTCATTCCAATTTCATGTGAATCATTATTCTCTTCTCTCCTTTCCATGTAAACGTAACTCGTTTGGTATCATCATCTGTATCTCAAATAAACTGAATCACTCTCACTGTCCTGAATTCTCTCTCTCTCTTCTCAACAATCATCTTTATCAGACGGTAGCAATAGTATGATTGAATAGATCAAGATATTATGTAACTCTACTGAAATGTATGTCGGTTTTTTGTATCGTCACCCTAGATGTACGGCTGAGCGAGCGGTTGGCCGGCAGCATTGCGGGGTCGAAGAAACTGCGCCAGTACCCCTCCAGCGTCAAGCTGTATTATCCCGGCGGACGGACGCTGCGCGCCGGGGAGATTTTCAGGAATCCGGACCTGGCGCGCACGCTGAAGAAGCTGGTGGAGGCGGAGCAGCAGAATCGCGGCAAGGGCCGGCAGGAGGCACTGAGGGCGGCGCGGGACCGGTTCTACAAGGGGGACATTGCGCGCGAGATGGGGCGTTTCTCCGAGCAGAATGGCGGGCTGTTCCGCTATGAGGATTTCGCCGCCTACACCGCCAAAGTCGAGGAGCCGGTCTCGATCGACTATCGCGGCTACCAGGTCTACAAGAACGCCTCGGCCACGCAGGGACCGGCGGAGCTGTTCCTGCTGAACCTGCTGGAGACCTACGATTTGAAGGCCCTGGGGCACAATAGCGCGGAATACATCCACACCAGCGTGGAAGCCGCCAAGCTGGCCTTCGCGGACCGCGATAAGTACCTGGGGGACATGGATTTCATCCGCATTCCGTACGAGGGCCTGCTGTCGAAGGAATACGCCCGGGAGCGGCGTAAGCTGATCGATGCTGACCGGGCGTCGCTGGAGCTGCGTCCGGGGACGGCGGAGAAGTTCATGAAAGGCATGGAGGTGCTGGATCGCCCGATGGACTTCACGATCGCCGGGAAGGCGGAGCACGACGGAGATACCAGCTACATCGCGGTGGTGGACAAAGAGCGCAACATGATCTCGTTCACGCCCAGCCTGCACAGCAGCTTTGGAACCGGGGTGGTGATGGGGGACCTGGGATTCATCTTCAACTGTCGCGGGGATTACTACTCGCTGCTGCCGGGGCAGGCTAACGTGCTGGAGCCGGGCAAGCGGCCGCGCAGCACGCTGCAATCCACGCTGGTGATGAAGGACGGCCAGCCGGCCATGGTGCTGGGGAGTCCGGGCGGGGATGATCAATGCTTGCGGACGTTGCAGACTTTTCTGAACATGGTCGAGTTCGGCATGAACATCCAGCAGGCCATGGAAGCGGCGCGCTGGACCACGCGGGCCTTTCCGGCGTCGCCCTTTCCGCACGCCATGTACCCGGGCGACCTGGGGGTGGAAGAGCGAATTCCGGAAGCGGTGCGAAACGCGCTGGTAAAGAAGGGGCACAAACTGCGCGCCTACGGGCCCTGGTCGCTGGGCGCGAATGCAGGCATTTTGGCGGATCCGGTGAGCGGCGTGCTCAGCGCCGGGGCGGACCCCAGGACGGATGCCTATGCGCTGGCGTGGTAGGTGACAGGCCATGGGCCTGTAAGCGCTAACTTAAGGTCATAGACTGGTTCCATTGGTGGCGCGGACACTCGTGTCTGCCGCGCCGACAATCGTGTCGGCGCACGGCCCCATGCGAAAAGCAGGCCTCGACACGAGTGTCGAGGCGGCAAGCAAGAGTGCTCGCGCCACGAAGAAAAGTCACTCCGAATGGTTAAGTTAGCGCTTATGGGCCGTGGGCCGGTCCTACTGGGGAGTCGATGGGGCGGGGAAGAGCTTTTCGAAGGAAGTGGTTTTGTCGCCTTTGAGCCACTTGTTGAACCACTCCAGGTTGCGGCGGAGGCAGCGGCGGCGCAACAGGGGGCCGGTGATGCCGTGTCCTTCTTTGGGGTAGATCTCGAGGACGGCGGGGACGCCGTAGGACTTGAGGGCCTTGTAAAACAGAATCGAACCGCCGACCGGGCAGCGGGGGTCGTCTTCGCCGTGCTCGATCAGAGTGGGGGTCTTGACTTTCATGGCCGAATAGAGGGGGGAGTACTGGATGTGCATCTGGGAGTCCTCCCAGGGGCGCTTGCCGTAGTTCTCGTGGACGATCCACTCGACCGTGGAGAGGCGCGAATACATGGCCTCGAAACTGGGGATGCCGGCGCCGAACTGGGCGGCCTTGAAGCGGTCGGTCTTGGTGGTGATGGCCGGGGTCAAAAACCCGCCATAGCTCCAGCCGGCCACGCCCAGGCGGTTCTGGTCGATGAAGCCTTGCCGTATCAAGTAGTCCACCGTGGCCATGGCGTCGCGGAAATCTCCGCCTCCGAGGTCGTGGAAGTTGGCTTGGCGGAAGTCGGGGCCGTAGTCGGCGCTGCCGCGGACGTTGGGAAAGACCAGGCAGTAGCCTTCGGCGGCGTAGGCCTGAATGGGGTGCTGCTCCCACTCCGGGCGCCAGTCGTTCTTCTTGTACCAAGTCGGCCCGCCGTGGAGGATCAATAGCAGCGGGTATTTCCTGGTGCGGTCGAAATCGGGCGGCTTGATGAGAAGCGCTTCAATCTGCCTCCCTTCGCTGGGGTAGCGGATGATCTCGCCGGGTCCGTGGGTAAAGTTGCGCACTTCGGGGTTGAGGTCGGTGATCCTGGTCCCTTGCCAGCGGGGCAGCTTGGTTACGTAAAGGTCAGGCTTGGTGTTGACGTTCTCGAACAGGAAGGCGGCCGCTGAGAAATCCTTGTTGTAGGTGACCTCGGTGATGCAATCCTGCCCGGTGGTGACGTAGCGCACCTGGCCGGAGGCGGCATCGACGGCGAATACGTTGTATCCCATGCGCTCGCCGTTGACGAACCAGATTTCGCGGCTGTCCGCGGACCAGGTGGGGCCGAGGGCGCCGCGGTGGAACTCGAAGCTCGGGGCCAGGGATCTTAGCTGCCCATCCGGCACTGAGACGACATACATGACCTCGATGGCGGTCCTGTCCTCGGCGGTTCCGGGGGGCTTGGCCAGGAAGGCCAGTTGCCTGCTGTCGCGGGACCACAGGAGGCGGGAGAGGCCGGGGTACTCGTGCTCAGTAAGGCGGCGGGACTGGCCGGAGGCGACGTCAAGAAGCCAGAGGCGACCGGCGCCTAGAAAGACCTGGCGGGGGAAATAGTTGACGTAGGGTGGGGGATCCTCTGTGGCAGTGATGTAGGCGATGGTTTTGCCGTCCGGGGACCAAGCGAAGGAGCGGACGGGGGAAGAGGAGGTGACAGGCCATGGGCCTGTCCTACTGGGTTCGGCGAGGTAGATTTGGGGGGGCTGGCGATACAGGAAGGCGAGTTTGGAGCCGTCTGGAGACCATTGGGGCGAGCCGGGCGCGAAGTTTCCGTCGGTTAACTGCCGGGCCTGTTTGGTGGCCAGTTCAAGCACCCATAGGCTGGCCCGGGCGGGCCATTCTTCTTCCGGGGAAATGACCACGCCCCACTCTTTCTCATGCGCTAGCTGTTCCTTGGACTTTGACTCGGAGACAACGTAGAGCAGGCGGGCACCGTCGGGGGACCAGGAATAGGACTGGACGCCTCGCTGGCTGGAGGTGAGTTGGACAGGCTGGCCGCCGGTGGGGGCCACGCACCAGACCTGGTCATTGCCCACATAGGATACGCACTTCGAGTCCGGGGCCCATTGCGGCGAGACCTCTGGGGCATCGCTGCTGGTCAACCGGTAGGTGGCGCGGCTGTCGGTGGTGACTACGTACAGATCGGAGTACTGGCGGTTCTCAGCCGGGATGGAGCCGCTCAGGGAGTAGAGGACATAGCGGCCGTCGGGAGAGATGACGGGATTGCCGATCTGTGTGAGCTTGAGGATCTCATCGATGGTCCATTTTTGAAGCGCGTAAGCTGCTGCGCTGAACCAGAGAATCGCCAGGAGCTTTGTTTTCAAGACTCTACCTCCAGTTCACGGCATGCCAGATGCGGGTGCGAGCCAACTCGGGAACGAATCTCGGCAGTTTCAGGATGAAGGAGCATGGGCGGTTGGGTGGCACATGGAATGATATCATCGTCACTGTCCTTATGAGGCTCTACAAGTGTTGGTCGCTGCTAATCCTGCTGGGGGCGGTCCGTGTTTGGAGCTGTGGGGAACCCCCAAGTTCAGGGCTGCGTGTCTCTGGCGAGGATCTGGCCTGGAAGGTGGAAAACGAGCACATGATCGTGGATCTGGGAAAGAATCCGGCACCGGTCGCAACGGCCAGATCAACACGATCTTTGTGAAAGGGCCTAAGGTGCTGCTGACGCGGGGGCGGGCGACCTCGACCCTGCATTTGTCGCCCAACGCGGCGACGGGCGGGCAGTGGGCGGGCATAAACCGCTGGGATCCCCCGAGCAAATGGGGGGTGAAGTCCGGACGGTTGAGTTTTCGGCTGGAGCGGGAGGGGGAGATGCCGGGCGTCCCAGGTCTGTACGTAAAGACGACCTACGAGTTCTTTGCCGGGGCGCCGGCGATTGCGGTGGAGGAGTCGGTCGAGGCGGCCCGGGAGGTGCGCCTCAGCCTGCTGCGGCTGGACGAGTGGAGCTTCGCGCCCGGCGCGGATGACCCTTTCAGCCACCTGGGGTGGGAAGAGAGCGGGGGGCGGGTGGTTGTCAAGAAGAGGGAGAAGGAGGAGACCCTGCCGCTCGAGACGCGGTGGCTGGCCTTTCTGAGCGAGTCCAAGGAGTTCGGATTGGCTTCGGTTGTGGAGCGTCTGAGCGTTTCCGATCCAGCGGTGCTGCGGAATGCGGCTGCCCGATTCGCCGGCGACCCACACTACTCTTACCGGGTGCTCATCTCCAGCGAGAATGGAGCACTGATTGCGGTGCCGGCTGGGACCCGCTGCGCGATTCGATACTGGCTGTACTGTTTCAAGCCCGGGAAGGGAAGCGCTGCGCTGGAGCCGGCTTCGCGGTTCTGGCGGGCCCTCAGGCATCCTGTGGGGGGCCGCATCGATGGTCCGTAGCTTAGGGGGCAGCAGGGTCTTGAGCCGGAACGCTCTTAGTCTTCTGGTCATTGTTTGCGGGCTCGTGACGGCCGCGCTGGCGTCAGAGCTGAGGGTGTCGATCAGGGATGCTTCCACCGGGAAACCCACTGCTGCGGCCGTGCGGCTGTATGACAGCCAGGGCCGGCTGGAGATCCCGGACAATGCTCTCGATCTGGGCTCCATGGGGTACCTTTATGCGACTGGGGCGCTGATCCATTACGCCGACTGGACTTCGCCGCGCGTGCGTTCGCAGGACCCGTATTTTGGCTCCTCCTACTTTCGGGCCAAGCACCCGCCTCTGACGGCGTGCTTTTTCGTGGATGGCGCCTTCAAGATGGAGCTGGCGCCGGGGCGGTGTCGCCTGGTGGTGAACAAGGGGCTGGAGTACGTGGCGGTGGACAAAGAGATCACGATCGGGCCGGATCGCGGTCATCACGAGGCCGTTCACCTGTCGCGCTGGGTCGATATGGCCCGCCGCGGGTGGTACTCGGGGGACGCGCACGTGCATATCGAGCGGCGCACGCCGGAGAGCAGCCGCGCAGCGCTGCTCTGGGCGGCAGCCGAGGACGTCCATGTTTCCAACATCATGCTGATGGGGGATGCCGAGCAGACTTACTACCCTCAATACGCGTATGGGCCGGGCGGAAGGTACCAGGAGGGCGACCGCGTCTTGGTGGCGGGGCAAGAAGATCCGCGGACGGAACAACTCGGTCACACACTTCATTTGAGAATCGCCGGCCCGGTGCGCGACGCGGCCAGGTACTACCACTATCAGCCGGTGTTCGAGGGAATCCGCAGGCAGGGAGGGTTGTCGGGTTTGGCACACGTAGGGCGCCGGCGCTGGTCCTTCAACGTGGACCGGGGCCTGTCACTGGTGGCGCCGACTGGTCAAGTGGACTTTGTCGAGATCGCTCAGATGGGCTACATCGGGGTGAACCTGTGGTACGAGTTTCTGAACCTCGGGTTTCGGCTGACTGCGATGGCCGGCAGCGACGTGCCTTGGGGCGGAACGATCGGGCGGCCGCGCGTGTATGCCTATACCGGAAGTGGGGCAAGCTTCGATGCGGAGCGCTGGTTTGAAGCGGTACGGCAGGGGCGCACGTTTGTGACCACCGGGCCGATGCTGGGCCTGGCCGTGAATGGGCAGCCGCCCGGCTCCCTAGTGCGCCTGAAGAGGGGCGAAACGGTCACGGTCCAGGCCCACGCCTGGGGGCATCCTGGGGGCGCGCGTCCGCTGGTTCTGGAAATCGTTTCCCTGGGCAAGCCTTTGAAAACGGTGAGGCCTACTGGTCCGGCGCAGAACCAGCTCGAGACAGCCATGAGAATGACCGCCGAACGGAGCTTTTGGGTCACGGCCCGGTGTCAGACCAATGAAGAGCCACTGATGGATCAACCCGGGTTTTTCTCCGGCGCCATCGCTACCCCGGTCTATGTGGAAGTGGATGGGCAGCCTTGGCGGGACCTGGAGCACATTCGGGAGCTGGTTGCGCGGCGGTTGGCATCCCTGGATCGCGTGGAGGAATGGCTCGCAACCCGCGAGAGCCTCCCGGAGATGGGCGCTCAACTGAATTCGGCGCGATCTTACTACACTCGGCTACTGAAGCAGGACTGACGAGCCGAGTCTTTCGCCGGGAGCGTGCCGGAGGTTTACTTCTTGCCCTCGGCGCGGGGCGGCACCACCCAGAAATAGAGCTTGCGCCAGCCTATCTCGACCTGCTTGTCGGGCTTCCAGTCGCCCATGTCGAAACTGTGGGACACGATGCGGGTTCCCGGTCTCAGCTCCTTGAGCAGCTTGGGGCGGAGCTTGAGGTTGACCTCGGAGAGCAGGTACAGGGTCACCACGGTGGCCTTGCTGACGTCGGCCTCGAAGAGGTTCTGCTCGACGAACTTCACCCGATCGGCGACGCCGGCCTTCTGTGCATTCTCCTGGGCTTCCTTGATGCGTTCGGGGTCGATATCGATGCCGACGCCGCGCGCTCCGAACTTCTCCGCCGCGGCGATGATGATTCGCCCGTCGCCGCAGCCCAGGTCGTACAGCAGGTCGCCTTTGTGGACGTTCGCCAGCTTGAGCATCTCGGTGACCACCTCAGGAGGGGTGGGTACGAAAGGCACGTCGAGGTTGGGCTCCTGCGCCACAGCGCAGGGCACGCTCAATAAAACAAGCAACGCGATGGAGCCGATAGTAGTTGCGAGCCGCATGGTTTTTCGGTTCATGGTCAGGTCCGTGTTTCAGAGCAGTGTATCTCATTCTCGGGTGGAAAGTCCAACTCGGGAAAGCCGCCAGGGGCGGACGCTCAGCCATGATGAGGAGCCTGTTGGTGGAGGCGGCGGGAGTTGAACCCGCGTCCGAGAAGGTCTGCTGTGAAGAGCCTACGTGCGTAGCCGGTTCAATGTTTTCGGCCGCCGTGTCAGAGCCAGCAAGTGCGACGGCGCCCTAGTCCGATTGATTTCGGCTTCAGGCTCCGGACCGAAGCCTTGCGCCTATCCCGCATGGATGACACCCACAGGCCGACGGGCGGGCCCATCGACCGGGGCGGCTGCCTAACGAATTAGGCGGCGAATGCAAACTGCGTATTGGCAGTTTTAGGTTTCCGATCGTTTTACGGGAGCTCGGAACCCGGCACGCCTCTTCACCTCAGATTCGATCCCGTCGAATCCGTTACGCCCCCACAAGACCATTCTACCGCAGGTCTGCACATTCCTGGTACAACTGCAAGCGGTTTGCTGTAGGATCTAGGGAAAGGAGATGGCATGCACACACATTCGCGGCGCGGTTTCCTGAAAGAGATCCTGGGCGGCGCCTGGGTGGGGGCGTCGGTGCTCGAGCAGGCGGTGTTGCGGGCGGCGCAGGCCCGGGCGCAGTCGGCGGGCGCGCCGGCGAACCTTTTCGACATCGACAAAGTAGCTGAGGGAGTCTACGGCGTGATCGCCCGGCCGACGGCGCGGATCAACTGCAATGCGGCTATCTTCGAGAACTCGAGCGATATCCTCATCGTAGACACCCACTCGAAGGCCTCGGCGGTGGCTGCTCTAGCAGCGCAAATCCGCAAGGAGATCAGCCCGAAGCCCATCCGCTACATCGTGAACACACATTTCCATTGGGACCACATCCAGGGCAACCCGGCTTATAAGAAAATCGCGCCGCGCGCCGATATCATCTCCAGCACCGTGACGCGCAATCTTATGGCGGACTTGGCGGCGCCGCGGCTCAAAGCCTCGCTCGAGCAGGCCGCGAAGGCCGTGGAGACTTTCAAGCAGAAGCTGGCGGCGGCCAAGACGGCGAAGGAGAAATCTTATTGCGAGAGGATGGTTTCCGAGACTCGGGCCTACCTGGCCGAAATGCGGGATTTCACCCCGGAGCTGCCCAACATCACCTTCTGCCACCACCTGATCATTCACGACAAAGCGCACCAGTTGCATCTGGCTTTCCGGGGCCGGGGGCACACGGCCGGCGACATCGTGATCTTCTGCCCGCAGAAGAAGGTCATTGCCACAGGGGACCTGCTGCACGGTTTCCTGCCGTACTTGGGAGACGGCTATCCGCTGGAATGGCCGCGCACGCTGCAGTCGGTGGGCGACATGGGGTTTCAGACGGTGATCGGAGGGCACGGGGGCGTGCAGCGCACGCGGGAGCGGCTGGGGCAGATGGCAGCTTACATCGAGGAACTCTCCGAGATGGTGGCCAAGGGCAAACGGGCCGGCCAGACGGCCGAGCGGCTTCAAGCTGCGATCACGCCGGCCGCGCTGAAATCGCTGGAGAGCGGCGGGTACGGCCAATACGTGTCGGAGAACCTGGTCAGGTACTATGCAGATTACGAGTTGCATAATCCTTCCGAGGCCCTGGTGATAGGGGTCAAGGAGAACGTCGCCGACACCTTCAACACCCTAGAGAAAAGTTAACGGGATATGGCCAGCGTCAAAGTCGAGCCCGGGGCTGAGACCATCGAGCGGGACCAGCTCACGCCGCTCTACAACGTGGTTCTGCTTGACGACAACACGCATACCTACGACTACGTGATCGAGATGCTGGGGAAGCTGTTTCTGTTCTCGGAGGCCGAAGCGTATGCCCACGCGGTCGAGGTGGACAAGACCGGACGGACCATCGTGATCACCTGCGAACTCGATCACGCGGAGTTCGCCCGGGACCAGATCCGGGCCTACGGGCCGGACTGGCGGATGCCCGAATCGAAGGGCTCGATGGCGGCCATCATCGAGCCGGCTGCTGGTGAATGATGCTTGCGGATCAAACTGCGCTGGTCACAGGCGCCTCGCGGGGGATCGGGCGGGCGATTGCCCGGCGGCTGGCAAACGAGGGCGCCGCCGTGGCCATCAACTACCTGGCGCGCGCAGCCGAGGCAGAAGCGCTGGCTACAGAGATCCGCGCCGCTGGGGGCCGGGCGGTAGCGGTTCAGGCTGACGTCGGCGACGCCGCCCAGGTCAGCGCCATGGTCGGCAAGATCGAAACGGACCTTGGCGCAATCGACATTCTGGTGAACAACGCCGGCCAGTCCGTCAAAGGCGACCTGGAGGATTTTGACTACTCCCAGATGGAGCCGCTGCGGCGGACCAACGTGGACGGGGTGGTGCATGTCACGCGCGCCGTGGCGCCGGGGATGAAGCGGAAACGCTACGGAAGGATCGTCAACCTGACTTCGATTGCGGCTCACGGGACGTGCTTCGTGGGGACTACGTTTTATGCTGCCACCAAGGCCGCTGTCTCCGTGCTGACGCGGAGGTTCGCCCTGGATCTGGGGCCCTATGGCATCACGGTGAACGCGGTGGCGCCGGGCTTCATCGTGACGGAAATGGCGACGGCCGGGCGAAGCCCGGAGGAGTTCGAGGCCCTGCTGCGGGAAATTGCCGCCAAGGCCATGGTCCGGCGCGTGGGTCGGCCCGAGGACATCGCGCACGCAGTCGCCTTCCTGGTGTCGCCGGAGTCCGGCTTCCTTACCGGCCAGGTGCTCACGGTTGACGGCGGACGGATGGACTATATCGCACATCCTTGAGCGCGCGCATCAGCTCGCCGCTTTCGACCGTGGGGCACCAGTATTTCTCGATGTGCTGGATGACCAGCTCGGTGCCCTGCTCATGGGTGACGTAGGGACGGGCCTTGGGATCGTACATGGAGTCGGTGAGGTCGCGGACCAGGACGCAGCGGATGCCCCATTTGGTCATCTGCTTGATGGCGAAGGAGCGATTGAGCACGCACATGTTGGTGTGAACGCCCATCACCAGCAAGTGCTTGATGCCTTGCTGCTGGAAGAGGCTGTAAATCTCGGTCCCTTTGTCGGAGATGACATCGTCTTCGACGATGCGCAGGCCAGGGTGCTCGCGGGTCCAGGCTTTGTAGAATTTCTCCGGGGTGTCGCATCCCCCAGCGGAAGTGTCAATGGGTAGAGGTGGATCGGACAAGTCGAGATTGGGCGGGGGCTGGAGGGTGGGCAGTTCCAGCATCCGCCGCCGCTGGGGCGCGTCCCTGTAGAAGTCCATGGTCTCGGAAGGGGAATGCACGATCAAGATGCCGCGGCTCCTGGCTTGGTCAACCACGGGGGCCATTTTCTTGACGAGCGCGTCAACGCGCCGCGTGGCGCCGATGCACCAATGCTTGTCCCACATGTCGCAGATCAGCAGAGCGGTCTGCGGGGCGGGGAAGGCCTGCTGGAAGCGGACCTCCTCCCAGAGGCCGCTGCCCCTGAAAGCCTCGACGCGGGTGCGGAGGGTCAAGCGAAGCTCAGCGTTGCCGGCGGCTCCGAGCCACGCCGGCCAGAGGGCTGCGATGAGTAGTACCCGAATCAGCAGTGACAAGTCCTTCAGCACTTTCATTTTGGAGTCCTGATCAGGTGTAATCATACAGCAGAGTACGGGAGGGCTGCGCTACACTACCGCAGAGAGGAACGCAGAGATGCTTTTTCGGAGTTTCAGATTCATATCCATGGCGTTGGGGGCGGCTGGAGCACTGTGGCTGGCTGGTCCAGCCGTGGCCCAGAGCAGGCCCCAAAACGTTGTACTGATCGGCTGGGACGGCGCGCAGCGCAACCATCTCAAAGAAATGATCGCGCGCAACGAGGCGCCCAACCTGATGGCCCTGGCGAAGGAAGGAAAGCTGGTTGACATCGATGTGGTCAGTGGCGCCACAGACACCAAGGCCGGCTGGACGCAGATCCTCACGGGATATGCGCCCGAGAAGACCGGCGTCTACAGCAATGGCAGGTACCAGGCGATCCCGGTGGGATACTCGGCCTTCGAGCGGCTCGAACAATTCTTCGGGCCGGAGAATATCCAGACCATGGCTTTCATCGCCAAGAAGGGTCACGTGGACGCGGATGCGGCGCGGAAGGTGCGCTACGACCAGTGGGCGAAGCGAGAAGCCAAGCAACGGAAGATCGACCGGGCCAAGCCCGGACGGGGAAACCTCCAAGGAGGCCGAATTGTCGAGGAAAACGGAGTCAAGTTCGTGGAGGTGCCGGGCAAGCCTTGGTACAACGCCAAGCGCCGCATGGATTCCTTTGTGAACGGCTTGCGACTGAATGAAACCGTCGCCATTATGGCCATGCAGGCTCTAGAGAAGTGTCGCGACAAAAGGTTCTTCTTCTTCGTTCATTTCGCCGAGCCCGATCATGCCGGCCATCGCTGGGGAGAGAACTCCCAGGAGTACACGGATGCGATCAAGCTGGATGATCTGTGGACCGGCAAGCTCATCGCCAGGCTCAAGGAGCTGGGACTCTACGACAAGACGCTCGTCTACATCGTGGCGGACCATGGCTTCAATGAGGGCGAGCGTGGGCACCGCTACGCTCCCTACGTATTCCTCGCCACGAACGATAAGAGCGTCATCCGCAATGGCGCTCGCGAAGATATCGCCCCAAGCATCCTGAAGCGGTTCGGAATGGACTTGTCGAAAATCGAGCCGAAGCTCGACGGCATACCCTTGGACGAGCCAGCCCCGGAGCGGAAGGCCGCGCCCGAGCAAGCGCGCCCGCGCCGGGGGAATTGACGATTGTGGAGTTGACGATTGACGATTGCTGTGTCTGGCGCCGCGGGACACCCGAATCGTCAATCGTCAATGCGTCGCCGCAAAGAAATGCGGCTTCAGTAGTCCAGGGGTCCATCCTTCTTGGGCTGCTTGCTGCGCTGGACCTCGAGCCGCGGGACGCCGAAGTGCCCGCCTAACTCGCTGAGCTGGTCCAGATCGATCGAGCCGACGATGCTCACCACCGTCAGTTCCTTGGGCTGGGCGGCAATCAGGGCGAAGCCCGCGATCTGATTCCCCTCGCTCTTGGTGAACACCTCGACGTTCTCGCCCTTGCGCTGGCTGCGAACACCCACAATGCGGGACCAGCCCGGCCCGCGGAACTGGGCGCGGATGGCCTCCACATCCGCCTCGGCGTATTCGCCTTCCTTAGCGAACTCGAAGCTCTTCACGTAGATCCCTTTGAAGGCCGCCGATGAGCTTCTTCACTCTGGCTTCATCGGGTTCCTGGCCCGAGAGGAACTTACCGGCCAGTTGGAGCAGCGGGCCATCGAGGGTGACATCGACGACCTGGGCCACCTTGGGGGCCAGCTTGTCCAGATTGAACTGGAGGCTCTGGCCGTAACTGAGACCCATTAGTACAAACGACGCTGTAATGATCGCACCTGTTTTCATAGATTCCCCTTTCCAGTAATGCCTGCGGAGGGCTGATGGCTGACGGCGGACAGCTTGAGTACCTTCTGTTGCACAGCGTTGAGCCTGCCGCCGGCAATCTTGAGCGCCAGCACGAGGCGCTCTTTGGCAGCCTCACCCTGGACCCGGACCCGATAGTTGTGGTACTCAGATACCCCGACCGCAAGCAGCAGGCACGCTGCTAGGGCGGCCGCAAAGCGGTACAGCCTGGGTAATCGGAGCCAGGAGCGCCAGGCTGACCAGCGGGTGGCGATTTCCGCTGCCGGAGCATCCAAGCGCGCCAGAACGCGCTGGGCAAAATCCGGCGAAGGCTCCTGGCGTTTCAAAGCGGATCTGAGTTCATCTTCGAGGCGGCTCATACGCGCAATTCTCCATGCCTGCGTGCGAGCTTCTCGCGCAGGATGGCCAGCGAGCGCTGCAAATGGCTTTTAACGGTCCTGACTTTCATCTCAAGCACCTCCGCAATCTCCGCGGGTTCAAGGTCCTCCTGGTAACGCAGGATGACCGCCATGCGCGCTTTCTCCGGGAGCGCGGCGACCAGCCTTCGCAGCATTCCGGCCAGCATCGGGTCTCCGGCCTGCGGGGCGATAGCCGGTTCCGGGATATCCTCCAGAGCCACTTTGGGCTGGAGTTTCCGGCGCCGGGCCTGGTCAATTGAGCGATGGCTGGTCACCTTGCGCAGCCAGAACTTGAGGTGAGCGGGAGACTCGACCCCGGCCAGATTCTTGTGAAGCTGGAGGAAAACCTCCTGTGCCAGCTCTTCGGCCAGCCACCGGTCATGCAGAAAGTGGTAGGCGATGCTGAAAACCATGGCCTGGTGCTCACGGACAATCTCGGCGAAGGCCGAGGAATCGCCCTGGGCCGACCTCGCCAGCGTCTCGCTCGTCAGCTCGGCTGCCACCCTCTTCAATCTCGGTAGCCCTTCATAAGATTGATACGCAGGCGGGCCGGTGAAGGAACGCAGTTTTTTCGGCGGCGGGTTGCTGATTCTTCCGGAAAAGGCAGAGGTCGGCAGAGAAAGCCGGGGTTCAACGGCTCGAAGCGAGACCGGTTGTAGTATGCTGATAGCGGCGGAAGGCCAGACGGGGGAAGCGGTACCGATGATGGGCTTTCTGGTGCTCGGAATGTGAATTATGAAAAAGCAATACCTGGCTGTTTGCGCGCTCATGCTGTGGTGGCCAGCCGCTGGTGTGCGCGCTGCCGAATACGCTATCGGCGCCGACTTGTCGTTCCTCAAACAGGCGGAGGAACGCGGCACCGTCTTCAAGGACAACGGACAAGCCAAGCCGGGGCTACAGATCTTTAAGGATCACGGCTACAACTGGATCCGCCTGCGGCTTTTCCATACTCCTACGCAGCTTCCCAACAATCTCCAGTACACGATTGAGCTGGCTAAAGCAGCCAAGCAACTGGGGTTTCGCTTTCTGCTCAACTATCACTACTCAGACACCTGGGCCGACCCGGGCAAGCAATTCATTCCCAAGGCGTGGGAAGGGATGTCGCACAAGCAACTGGCGGAGGCGGTGTTTGCCTACACGCGCGATACGATCACGGCCTTCCGGGAAGCCGGCGTGCTGCCCGACATGGTGCAGATCGGCAACGAAGTCATCAACGGAATGTTGTGGCCGGACGGCAGACTGCCTGCGAACTGGGACAACTTTGTCGAGTTGGTGAGGGCCGGCATCGCCGGCGTGGAAGCCGGGCGGGGCGCCCAAACCCGCCCGCGAATCATGGTCCACATCGACCGCGGCGGCGACCAACCCAGGACAAAGTCCTTCTTCGACAGACTACATTCCTACGGCCTGAACTACGACGTCATAGGGCAGTCGTACTATCCGTGGTGGCACGGCAGCTTGAACGACCTGCGCGAGAACCTGCTCTTTATGGCGAGCGAGTACAAGCGCGACATCATGCTAGTGGAGGTGGCCTACAACTGGAGACCGGGAGAGTACTTGAAGCGGCCCGGACCGTTCCCCGAGAGTCCCCAAGGACAGAAGGAGTTCCTGGAGGAAGTGAATCGTATCGTCCAGGCAACGCCCGGAGGACTGGGCAAAGGCGTGTTTTGGTGGGAGCCGGCGGTGGCCGGACCTCTGGGCCGCCGGGGATTCTTCGACGCCGAAGGCAACGCGCTGCCGGTTATGGGCGTGTTCGACAAATATACGCGTCACTGAGAAGCTGTGAAAAGAAGCTAGGGCAGGTCGGGGACCTGCCCCACTAACCCGAAAGGCGGCTGTGGCTTAGGAGCCCGTGGATAAAGTCCGGCGGACCGGTCGGCGGAGGGAATTTCGGGGACAGGCAACGAAACCCCCTCGGCTAAGTGCCCCAGTCTGAATGGCCGCCTCGACACGGAGTTTCGTCGCCTGTCCCCGAAATTCGCGCATTGTGACTTTATCCACGGGCTGTTAGAACAAGAGCTTGAGCGATAGCTGGATGGTGCGACAGGTATCGCCGCGGCTGTTGAGCTTCAGCGCCTTTCCGAAGTTCGTATCAGTGGTGCCGGTGGCGGCGGTGGCGCGCCCGACGCTGTTGCTGGCGTTGTAGGCGTCGGCCCGAAGTTGAATCCGGACCCGCTCGGTAATGGCCGTGCTCTTGCTCAAATCAATACCGTTGGCTGTGTGCGCAGGGAGAACTCGCCATCTATTTCCACGCCCGTACGCCTTTCGAGAAGGTCTTGCTTCAGAGTGAAAAGCGGTGGATACGGGGGGCGCAGATCTGCTTGCCCGGAGATCGTCATCGGCGGGTAGGGCCTTGGGCGAACAGCTCAATCCAACGAGTCAATGATACTGGCGAGCCGGACCCGGAGCGCATCGGGGTCGGGACGGAAGCGCTCCCGGCCTCCATCCGGGAGGGCGGCGGCGATCTCCTGAAGGGTCCAGACACGGTCCGGCTTGACGACCTCGAATCCCAGGGTGTCGGCCAGACGGCAGGCCAACTGGACCAGCAACAGCAGATCGGACTGGCCAGGCACCGGCTCCTCATGATGGCGAGCGGCGACCTCATGGAACTCGGGGGGAAACTGCCATTCGTTCATGAGCCACCGGCCAGCTTGGCAGTGGTGGATGTCAAACAGCGCCTCCTCGACGCCCAGGATGTTAGAGGGGGTTTCCTCGGCGACAGCCAGCACGTTGCTGTATTCGGCAGGATGGGCCACCAGCAAGCCCAGCCGGCCGGCGTCGTGCAGCAGGCCGGCGGTGAAGGCGGTCTCGCTGGAATAGCCGCACGCGGGGGCCAGTTCTTCGCTGAGCATGGCGCAGGCCAGGCTATGGCGCCAGCAGCGCCGCAGCACCGGAAAGCGCAGGGCGGCCTGGAGGTAGCAACTCAGAGCCACTGTGAGGGTTAAGGCTTTGACTCGATCCAGACCCACCACCACCACGGCATGCCGCACGGTTTCGATTCTGGAGGTCATCCCAAACAGCGCTGAGTTGGCCACCCGAAGAATCCCAGACGAGAAGCCCGGATCGGTCCGAATCAGGTTCACGATCCGCCGCATGGGCGTGTCCTCTTTGGCGAGCAACTGTAGCACCTTGGTGGCGACTGCCGGAAACGGCGGCAATTCACGCAACGCCCACGGTCGCCGGGCGCTTTGTTTCTTATTCGCGGCTTCGGTCTTGGCCATAAGCACTCACAAGGTGTGAAAGAATCAGCGGACAGGCGAAACCGCCTGTCCCACGGCGGTCTGAGTGTCTCGGTTGCAGCGTGGGGCAGGCCGTTTGGCCTGCCGGCCGCACCGCCGGACTGATTCTTTCACAGCTTCTGAGCCTATGTATCGGCACAGGCTGGGCGGGGCTTTAGCTTCTGGCTCAGGTTTCCATCTGGCGGGTAGCAGGGTTGAAGCGCACGCGGCGGCCGGTGCGAAGCGCTTCCATGGCCATCGAAAGAACGATGTTGGTCGATTGCCCCATCTGGACGGTGGCGTTGGGGTCCCGGCGCGAGCGAACGCAGTCCAAGAAGTTGCGAATATGGGCGCGGGTGGCCGGTTCGAAGCTGCCCGGCTGACGTTTCTCGATGGAGGGCTTCAGGTCAATGGCTTTGGGATCCTCCGGGAACAGAGCGTAGCCCTCGCGGCCCACGTCAAAGCGCGCCTTTGAGCCGTGGAACTGCTTGAGCTGGTCGTTGACCAGGGCGTAGCGCATGGCCTTGTAGCCCAGCGTGAAAACCGCCAGGTAGGCGGGGTACTCGATGGCCATGCAGGTAGTCTCCGGGACCTCGGCGCCGTCCATGGCGAGCTTGCCGGCGCAGACCACCGCGGTGGGATAGTCCGAGTTCATCAGCCAATGGATCGCGTCCACCACATGCGCCGCTTGGCCGATCATCAGACCACCGGAGTAGTCCCAGAACCAGTACCAGTTGAAGAAGCGGAGCGGGTCGAGGTCCCGCTTGGGCGCTGGCCCCAGCCACTGCGCCCAGTCCAGCTTGCCCTGAAGCGGCCTGCTCGCCAGCACCGGGGGCGTTTTGTTCAGCCACCAGGAATTGACCAGCCGTACCTCGCCCACCTGGCCGGAGTCCATGATCTGCTTGGCCTCCTGGAACAGGTCGAAGCTGCGCCGCTGCATGCCCACCTGCACCACGCGCTTGGTGCGCCGGACCGCTTCGATCATCCGAAAACCTTCCGCGATGGTGTGCGCCATGGGCTTCTCGACGTACACATCCTTGCCGGCCTCGACCGCATCGATCGCCATCTGGGCGTGCCAGTGGTCGGGGGTGGCCACGACGACCACGTCGATGGAGGTGTCCTCCAGCATCCGCTTGTAGTTGTCGTAGGATTTGGCGCCACTGGAGGCCACTTTGAGACCGGCCTGGAGGTTGGGTTCGTAGACGTCGCACACGGCGGCCATCTCGACCCCGATTTCCTTGAACTGTGCAGTGAGATAGCGGCCCCGTCCGCCGGTTCCGATAATGGCTCCGCGAATGGGCTGGCCGGCAGCCAGGGCAGGGGAGGCCGTCGTGGCAAGAAAGGTCCTTCGATTCATGCTCAAGAGCCTATCACGAACCGGGTTCCGGAGAACGAGGTATCCTCCAGGCATGGGCATCCTTGGGGTGTTGCTTCTGTCGGTCAGCATTCACACCGACTTCGAAGCGGGCAGTCTCGGCAAGGTTGAGCGGCTCTCGGAGACGCACTTTCGTTGCGCGGTGAAAGGCGAATCGGACCAGGACCAGCGGAACCGACAGGCCAACTGGTACTACTTCCGCGTGGATGGCGTGGCGGGACGCGAGATCACGATCGATCTGGTCGATCTGGTGGGCGAGTACGACTACCGGCCCGGCTCCCACGCCGTCACCGAGGGGACGCGGCCCTTCTATAGCTACGACCGCCAGACCTGGACGGCCTTTCGGGAGGTCGAGTGGGATGCGAAGGACATCAGTCTTCGCCTGCGCTTCACGCCGTCCAGCAACCGGGTGTGGATCGCACACGTGCCGCCCTACACCACGCGGGATCTGGCGCGCTTGCTCGACGGGTTCCGAAGGCACCCGCACCTGAAGAAGGAGCTAGTTGGCAAAACGGTTCACGGCCGGGATATGCTCTTACTCACCGTGACCAACCCGGCTGCGCCGGATGCGAACAAGAAGGTGGTGTGGCTGATGGCGCGGCAGCACGCCTGGGAAACCGGCGCCTCCTGGGTCTCGGAGGGCGCTCTGCGGTTCTTGCTTTCCTCCGATCCCCTCGCGGCTCGCATCCGCGATGAGGTCATCTTCAAGATATTTCCGATGGCCGATCCGGACGGGGTGGCGCGCGGGGGCGTGCGCTTCAATGCCTACGGCTATGACCTGAACCGGAACTGGGACGCGGTCGATCCCCAGAAGATGCCTGAGATTGCCGCCCAACGCAAGGCGGCGCTGGATTGGGTGGACTCCGGGCATCGCGTGGATCTGTTCCTGAGCTTGCACAATACGGAAAAGGCGGACTACCTGGAGGGGCCGTTCTTCGGAGTGGATTCGGAATTCCGGCGGCTGGCCGAACGCTTCTATCGCCTGCTCATGGAAACGACCACGTTCAATCCCACAGGGCCGCTGCGCGATTCCGGCCCCACCACCACGGCCGGCAAACCGGGCCGCATGACGGTCTACCAGGGCCTGTTTCACGACCGGAAGATCCCGGCGCTGCTGATGGAGCAGATGGTCGAATACAACTCGAAGCTGGGCCGTGTGCCCACCATCCAGGACCGAACCCAGTTCGGCGCGGCGCTGGTGCGGGCTTTATGGGCCGCTACCGTGCCATTGAAGCCCCAGTTGTCTGCGGCTCGGAAAGATTCCGCGTGTGGGTCACTTTCGGTGTCGCCGACCAATTGACGATTGGCTCATTGACGATTGACGATTCCAGTGTCCCGCGGCGCCAGACACCGCAATCGTCAATCGTCAATCCCGCAATCATCAATCTCCCATCCAACGGTCCTCACTCGCGCGGCAGATGCTCTATCGCTTCTTCCGTAATCTGCGCCAGGGTGTCCATTAACTCGGCCAGCAGGCACTGCTTGTGGCCGGTTTCGGCGGCCAGGGTGATGTAGGGGGTCATGACGGTGGCGCGCAGGACGAAGATGCCCTCGCGCGGGTACTCTTCGGGGTCTACGTCGGCGCGGCTCAACAGATCGGCCACCGAGTGCGGGGAGTAGTTGGGGACATGGAAGCGGGTACGGGAGATAAAGAAGGGTTGCACGTAGCTGTAACCCCGGTCGCCCAGCTCGGCCTGAATGGTCAAGCGGTTGTAGGCCTCTTCGGTAAGAGCGTTCATGCGCTGGAGCGATCTGTTCTCCTTCTCCTTGATGACGAAGCAGACCATGTTGGTATCGGGCGGCGGAGCGGTGACGGGAACGAACTGGTAGCCGGTGCGGATCTTGTTGGCTTTCGAGGACTGCTCCCAGTGGACCAGGCGCTCGTAGAGTTCGCGGGCGGCCAGCAGGGAAGCGCGCGCGATCTCGCCGTAGCCGTCGCGGTTAGGCGCGATCATGCGGTGGGAGAGCCAGCAAGAGGCCGCCGCAGCGCCCGGCTTCGAGCCTTCCAGGATGTATGGCCCCACATTGGCCGGAGGGTTGTACTGCCGGGTCTGGATGCTGGCCGGGGTGCTCACGGTGATGTAGGGCGCCTCCTGGGTCAGGAAGTGGCGCACCCGGTCGTTGCGGAAGGCCACCACGCCACAGGGATACGGGATATAGCCCATCTTGTGCGGGTCCACGGTGATGGATTCCGCACGTGGGAACGCCAGAAAGGCCCCGCAGACTTCCTTGTTGCCCCACTTCATCTCGACGGTGCGCGAATAGTATCCGCGCTTGATCTCGAGATGACGGGAGGTGAACTGATTGACCTCGCGGATGGGCTCCGCCAGATCGGCGTGCTGTGCGTTCCCGGTCACGAACAGGGAGCGAATATAGCCCGCCCAGGCGGCGTCGATGTGCAGCCAGAAGCTGGTGTCGGTTTCCTCCTCGAAGCGGCGGCGGAAATCGTCGATCCGGTGTACGGGGTCGATGCTGCCTTCCTCGGTGGTTCCGGCGATGGCCAGTACGGCCAGCGGATACTGCCCGCGGCGCACCGCGGTCTTGACTTTCTCCTCGAGATCGCGCACATCCAGCCGGAACATTCTATCCACGTCCACGAAGATGACGTTATCCCTTCCGATTCCGAGGACGTCGGCGGACTTGATGAGGCTGTAGTGCGCGGTGCCGGAGACGAACAGTGCCGGGGGCCACTTTTGGAAGCAGGGCAGCGCGCCGCTGTGGGCCAGGCTGAAGCCGGTGTCCCGGAGCATTTCCCAGGCCCGCGCTGCGGCTTCCGAATCGGAGAGGTTCCAGTGCTGCCGGACCGCGTCGATGAAACGAGGCAGCAGGAAGATGGCGGAGTTGGGCTTCAGCCCCAGGCATTGGCGGTCCTCGAGTTTGTTCAGCGCATGCGGGGCTCGCGGCGCGGCGCCAGGCAGCTTCACGCTCAGCGAGAGGCGTTCTTTTTCCAGGGCGTGCTTGACAGCCAGCGGAAAATAGCGGACGTTGCGAGCCACCCAGAGGGCCTCCAGGTTGGCCACCGTTCCCCCGCTGGTGATGTGCGCCCAGCCGAACTCCTTCTTGGTTTCCTGGTGAACCGCGCCGAAAGGCGGCGGGCACTTGTAGCCCAGCATCTTGAGAATGTCGGCGGCCACCTCGAGTTCCCACTCCACGGTGACGGGGCGGCCTCGGGAGTCACGTTGTTGGGGTTGTAAAGCATGCCCGCGAAGTAGCCCAGCACGGAGGGGATGGTCTGGTCCGAAAGCATGTGCGCGATGTAGCGCGGGCTGTAGAAGGGGAAGTGGCGCCGCAGCCGGGCCAGCATCTCGGAGAGCTGCTGGAACAGGGTGTCGGTCCAGTCCAGGCCTTCCCGGCGCAGGTGCTGGGTGAGGGTGATCTCATCGGAGGGATAGTAGTTCCGCCGCCAGTGGAAGTAGTCCCGCAGGATGTAAAGGATCATTTCCTCTTCCAGGTTGGCGTTCTCTGCCTTGGGGCCGAGGAACCACGTCCCCAGTTGTTTGGTCTTTTGTCGAATGGAGGAATCTGCTTCGCTCACGATTTTGCTCCGAACCGACGGTCAGCTACCCAATCGTCATGATACATCGGCGAAGGCGCCTGGAAACTGTGATAAGATCCGACCTTTGCCAATGACGCAGACCTGGACCCAGACGTACAATCCGCTCGGGATCAAGGTCCTTTCGACGATGGTGGCCGCCGTCCCGGTGTGTCTGCTGTTCTACCTGCTGGCGGTGCGCAAGACCATCGCCTACCGAGCGGCGGTGTACGCCTTCCTGGCGGCGATCGTGCTGTCGCTGGCGGTGTTCGGCATGCCGCCGGTGATGGTCGCCGGCGCGGTGGCGCACGGCCTGGTCTACGCCGTGTTCCGAATCGCCTGGACCCTGGTGGCGGCGGTATGGGTTTACGATCTCACCGTCGAGACGGGGCATTTCGAGATCATCAAGGAATCCATCGGGGGCGTCACCGATGACCGGCGCCTGCAAGTGCTGCTGATCGCCTTCGCCTTCGGGGCCTTGCTGGAAGGCGCGGGCGGGGGTGGGGCGCCGGTGGCCATCTGCGGCGCCATGATGGCGGGGCTCGGCTTCAATCCCTTCCAGGCCGCCGTGCTCTGCCTGATCGCCAATACGGCGCCGGTGGCCTGGGGCGGGGTAGGGAATCCCATCCGCACACTGGAGGCGGTCACCGAGCTGCCGGACGCCGATTTGAGCGCCATGGTGGGCCGCATCCTGCCCTGGACCGCCATGATCCTGCCGTTCTGGCTGGTGCGCAGCCAGGTTAAGACCCGCGAGACGCTGGAGGTCTGGCCGGGGTGTTTGGCCTGCGGGTGCGGGTTTGGCGCGATTCAGTTCTTCTGGTCGAACTACATGGACGCCTCGCTGGTGGACATCATTGGGGGCATCGGGACGGTGGTGCTGCTGGCGCTGTTCTTCCGGATGTGGCAGCCCAAGCGGACCTGGCGCTATCCCGGCGAGGCCGAGCCGTCGCGGCTGCGAGCCAAAAAACATCCTCCCTGGAAAGTGTTTCATGCCTGGTCGCCCTTCCTGTTGCTGTCGTTATTTGTGATCGCCTGGGGCCTGCCCGCGGTCAAGAAGATCACCGATTCGGTCACGCTGAAACCTCCGGTGCCCGGCCTGCATGAGATGGTCGTTCGGACGCCTCCGGTGGTGGCCAAGGAGACGAAAGAGAAGGCCGAGTTCGAATTCGCCTGGCTGTCCTCGGTGGGGACGGCGACCTTCCTGGCGGGGCTGATCTCCGGGCCGCTGCTGGGCCTGTCGCTCAAGAACACCGTCAAGCTGTTCTTCCGCACGCTCTACCGGATGCGGTTCAGCTTGACGGCCATTCTGGCCATGCTGGGTTTGGGATACATCACGCGCTACTCGGGCATGGACGCAGTGCTGGGGCTGGCCATGGCGAACACGGGCTGGTTCTTTCCGCTGTTCGGCACGCTCATCGGCTGGCTGGGCGTGGCCTTAACGGGCACCGACGCCGGCTCGAACGCGCTGTTCGGCAGCCTGCAAGTCATCACCGCCAGGCAGCTCGGCCTCAGTCCGGTGCTGATGGCCTCGGCCAATTCCGCCGGGGGCGTGATGGGCAAGATGATCGACGCGCAATCCATCATCGTGGCCTGCGCGGCGACCGGCCAGGAAGGCAAAGAAGGCGACCTGTTCCGGGCGGTTTTGAAGCACAGTATCCTGCTGGCGCTGATCGTGGGCCTGATCGTGATGGTGTACGCCTACGTGCTGCCGGGCTGGGTCCCCAGCGGGCACAAGTTCTGGTGAGCGAGAGCGGCGGGGCGCGCTATAATCGTTAGCGGGAAGGGGGGTGTGCTTTGCCCACGGTGAGTGTTACCCTCGACGAGGACCTCTACGGGAAGCTCAGGAAAGCGGCCGGTCCGCGCGGCGTGCGCCGGTTTGTCGAGCAGACGCTCCGCGAAAGGCTCAGACCTCCCCGACAGGCTCTGTCTCGCGAGTACTTGGCCGCCAGCCGCGATCCGGATCGCCTGGAGGTCCTGAAGGACTGGGACGCTCTGGAAACTGAGGGCTGGTGACCGATGCAAGCCCCCAGACGCCCTCTCCGGGGGGACGTGTTCTGGGTCAATCTCGACCCGGCTATCGGGACCGAGGTCAAGAAGACCCGCCCCGCGGTGATCCTCTCTAACGATGCCCAGAACCGAGTCGGCCAACGCGTGCTCGCCGCGCCCGTGACCTCAAATGTCAGCCGTGTGTATTCCTTCGAGGCCCTGGTCACCATCGAAGGCAAGCCCGCCAAGGCGATGCTTGATCAGGTCCGCTCTCTGGACCAGTCCCGGCTGGGGCGGTACATCGGGACCGTTTCCGAGGAGGAGATGCGGGCAATGGAAAAGGCGCTCCGGGTGGCCTTCGGCCTAGCGTGAGCCTGTCCGAGCGACCTACTCAGCAACTCCGGAGAAAATGTCCAGCAGCTTGGGCAGGTACCTTCTGATCTCAACAAGGTCGGTGGTGCTGCGGAGTTCATACGGAACAAGGCTGAGCCATTCGTTCTTGGTGGTGGGCCGCTTTTGCAGGAACGCCTCGACCATGTCGTCACGCAGAAGCCTACGCTCGGGCGGAGTGTCCTGGCACTCCCTTGCGATGGTCTCCTTCAGTCCGAGCAACTGGCGTCGGAAGTCGTCCTTCAGGGCTGCTTGGACCTCGGTAGCCTGTTCGGGCTCCAACTGGAGGCGACCTTGCCGTTCCCGGTACAGTTCGAGGAGCGTAGCACGCCTCAGCGTTTCTTCCCGCTCCTCATCACGGAGCAACTCCTGAATGCGGCTTAAGAGCCTGTCCACCTCCCCCTGCCGGAACTTGTACCAGTCAGTTGACCAGATGCGGTAGATCTTCCAGCCCAGATTCTCGAGGATCATCTGCCGGAGACGGTCGCGGTCGCGGGCGGAACGCCCCGAGTGATAGCTTGCACCGTCGCACTCAATGCCAAGGAGGTATGCACCCGCCCTGCGGGGGTGCCTGACCGCAATGTCGATGAAGAACCCGGTGACGCCGACCTGCGGAGCGATTTCGTAGCCATGCGCCTGAAGGACTTGGCCCACCGAGACCTCGAAGTCACTCTCAGGCCCGCCGCGGGAGCCTCCCGGCTGCTGCAAGATACCGGTCTTCGCATATTCAAGGTAGTCCTTGAGGACTTTTGTGCCTTTCTTTGAATCGGGATCAACGCGAATGGAGCCCGGGTCTATCGAGCTGAAGACAACGGTCCGTTTCTTGGCGCGCGTGAACAGAACGTTGAGCCGTCGGTGCCCGAAACGCCCGGTAATCGGCCCGAAGCGCTGGTAGAAGTTGCCTCGTACATCGCGGCCGTAAGTCGTGGAGATGAATATCACGTCACGCTCGTCACCCTGGACATTTTCAAGGTTTTTGACGAAAAACGGCTCTGCCTCTCGCTCCCACTTCTCCAGGTAGCGCTGGGCTGCCGGGTCCCGCTGAAACTCCTTGTCGAGCATTTCGTCGATAAGCTCGCACTGAGAGAAGTTCATTGTGGCGACTCCCAGCGATTCGTTGGGACGCCGCTGCATGTGCTCAAGGACAGCTTCCACCACCCGGTGGGCCTCGACCGCGTTGCGGCGCCCGTCCCAGATTCCGTTCTCCACAAAGATGTAGCGAACACCCAGGTCGGGAGCACTGGCGTACGCTGCCGGGAAAACTATGAGCTCACTGTCGTAGAACTCTTGGTTTGAGAAGGCAATGAGGCTGTGATGCCGTGAGCGGTAATGCCAAAGCAGGCGTCGGACAGGGTGGTGCACGGACGCCGCAACCTCCAGGATGCTCTCGCCCTCTTCGGCAGACAGGATTTCCAGTTCGGATAAGTCATCGTCGGGGGTAGCTCGCTCAAAGAAAGTGGTCGGCGGCAACTGCTGGTTGTCGCCCACAATGACAACTTGCCTTGCGCGCGCAATCGCACCAATGGCGTCCTCGGGTTTGAGCTGGGAAGCCTCGTCCATCACGAGCAGGTCAAACTCAATTTCCCCGGGAGGGAGGTACTGGGCAACGGAGAGGGGACCCATCATGAAGCAAGGCTTCAGCGCCAGGAGAGCGCCGTGAGCACGTTCAACTAGCTGGCGGATCTTGATGTGCTTGCGGCCTTTTGCGATTTCCCGCTGGATGAGCGCCAGGTCTGTCCACTGGCCCACAGGACCCTGGTGAATCCCGTAAGGCACTGGACGGCCGTCTATGACGCAGGCAACACGGGCTTGGTAGTGGTGCATCACCTCTTCATCGAGCCGGACGAAATCGCGACGCACCTTCTCGTGACTCAGGCCGCTGAAGTGCATGAGACGCGGATGCTTCTCCAGGGCGCGCCGTGCCAGGGAGCTGTAGACGACAAAATGATAGGCGGGAACAAGATGCGCGGGCGTGATGTGCCCGTGTTCAGCGAGTTCCAAGAGGCCGTCCAGCTTCGAGCGCTGCACTTCGGCTCTCGCCCTAAGGTGGTCAGTCCATTCCGAAAGCTCCGGCTGTGAACTCACAGCTTCCTCTAGACGCGATCGCATGTGCCCTAGCGCAGGAACCTGTCCAGGCTCGGTAAGGCGAAACCACCGCGAACTGTCGAGCGTGGCCTGCCGTTCGAACTGGTTCCACAACGTTTCCAGTTCGCCTAAACACCGAACCACTTCGTCGCACCAGCCCGCAGCAGTGGCAAACCTGGATGCGTCGCCGGTGTCGAACAGCCAGGTCTGGAGGCTGGGCGGCAGCCCTCTGCCGGCAATCCGCTCCGCCAGGTCGAGGGTACTGGCAATCGCCTCGGCGTCCGTGTCGATTCTGGCGTGGCGCTCACTCAGCACCCCACGGACTGTCACGTCGTCCTCGAGCAAGGCCTTTCGCGACGCCAGTTCCTCGCCGCGTTCCAGCAGGCCAGGAATCTCACGCAACCGAACGTCCTCACCAAGGCCGGCGGCGGCTAGACAGCTTTGGACGGAGCGCATCTCCTTGCCGATCGAGCCCAACGTGGCCGCAAATGCGTCCGGCTCTGAGCCGGACGCTAGCCAAGCAGCAGCAGGAAAGGCGGTAGCCACGTCGCGAAGTTCCGCCGTAATCGTCCTGAGCCTTGAAAGCTGATCCGAACGGGATTCGGCAAGCCGGACAATCTCGCGCAGCGCCGCCGTGCGTGTGGCACATAGAGCCTGAACTACCCTCCCAGCGAAACCGGCGCGTCTGGGCAGCCTCGCATGTAGCTCCTGGTACCAATCAACGAGCCGTAGCAGGTCATCCCACGGCGCGTCGATATCACGGTCGAGAATGCCGATGAAGCTCCAGCAGGAGTGAGTCCGGAAGGTCGCCCTGCGCTCGCAGAATGCCAGCAGCTCTCGCAGGCCTCGATCCATCTCGCTGCGCGTGGGCCTCTTTGGGCGTTTTCTGATCCGCCTGAGGTAGCGCCTGGATACCCGGTATGAACTGCCGAACCAGCGCTGCCATAACCCACTACTTTCGACCACGGTGACATGACCGCGGAGTTCATCGGCGGAGGCGACGCAATCAAGCCTGAACTCTGCCTCGAGACGCCCCATGATTGAGCGGAGCTCGGCCGCGTCCTGAGCAGCAGCGCGCACCGTCACTGCCGCCGCCTCCTGCTCGAGACCAGTGCGGCGCAAGGGTAGAGTGTCGAAAGGCGTGCCGGTCACCAGCAGGTCGATAGCTGCCACAAGCGTGCCAACGTCGTCGAGCGCAAACGACAGCCCGCCTTCGAGCAACTCGAGAACGCCCCGCAGAAACGGAATCGTCTCCGTAATTGCGGCACTGAGGTCTTCGAGACGGCTCGCCCACGCCGCGAGGGCATGGGCGTCCCAATCCGAAACGCCAAGGTGCGCAGCCCAAGGAGCGACCTGCCTGAGCTGTGCCTGGGGAGAGCTGTCTAGACGCACCCAATCGCTGACCAACGCCGCCAGCGCGGCCTCATCCCGCCGGAATGACGCGAGCTCCGAGAGAAAGCGCGTCACGACTCCGCGGTTCTCCGGCTGTGCCAGACGTGGGAGCAGAGCCTCGATTTCAGTCCCTTTAGGCGCGGGAAGCCCGCCTTTGATTCGGCGCGCCGTGGCCTGAATCGTTCGCACTGAGTCCCGCGGTTGAAGGTCAAGGACGGGCCCACACTGTGCCAGGATCGCCTCCAGTTCCCGGCACTTGGCGAGGCAGCTCCGGAGCAGTGAAACCAGGTCTCGTTCAGCGAAATAGTCCAGCCCGGGGTTGGATACGCCGTACCACGGGTGCAACGAGAGCGAAGGGCGCGTGCGCATAAGCCTTTCCAAGTGGCCGCTGCATATGTCGAGAATCTGTCGGTGTGCCTCCAGTTCAGCCCGCGTAAGGCTTTCCGCTCCATCCAGAAGAATGCCGTCCGCAAGTTCCGGACTGAAGGCAAGGCCTTCGCGCAGACGGTCACGCGCCCAGAGGATCTCGAATATGGTCCGGCCCAGGCTGCCGAAGATTGAGTTTATGAGGCCGACGTAGTCAAGCAACTCCTGCTTGTTGCGCTTGAGGGCCTGCAGCTTGTGATCCAGCTCAGCGGGATCGCCGAAGGAATTCTTTTTCTTGAGCCTCTCGTCGAGGTCCTTCAAGAGTTGCTGCTTCTGCGTCTTGTGGCTGTGCAGTTCGAGGCAGAATATGCCCAGCCCGGCCTTGTCGAGGTTGCGGCGGACCACCTCCAGGGCGGCGAGCTTCTCTGAGACAAACAGAACGGTTTTCCCCTTGGCAAGCGCCGCGGCGATCAGATTCGTGATGGTCTGGGACTTGCCTGTACCTGGCGGCCCTTGGATGACCACATTCTTGCCGCGGAAAACGTCAACGAGCGCGCTGTGCTGCGAGCTGTCGGCATCGCATATGAGCGGGGGCAGGTCGCGGGAGACCGCCGGAGAGTCGATGTCGTAGTCTTCTGCGACATGTGGTGACTCGGTCCTTGCACCTTCGAAGAGTTCATGGACTACGGGATGCCTGTGGATTTCCTTCCCCAGGGGCCAGCGCTTGGGGTCAAGGTCGAGGTACATCAGCAGCTTGCCAAAGTACAGGAGGCATACGGTTACCCATCGGCGCACCCTCCAGCCGCGTTTGTGCGCGACCGCGCGCTGCACGCGCGAGAAGTAGTCCTCGGGCTGCTCCTCCCCATCCCACGGGGGCAGCTCCAGTGAGAAATCCTGGCGAAGCTTTTCCGCAAGGCAGAGGTTGAACCCGAGGTCTTCGCCGGTGTACTCCAAGCAGTTCCTGATGGGACCCCCATGCGGCGACTTCTCTTCGATGATGGTGACCGGGACAATGAGCAGAGGCGCGTGCCGTGCGTGCGCTCTATCCTGTTCTTCGAACCACTCGAGGAAGCCGAAGACAAGGTAGAGCATGTTGGCGCCCGACTCTTCGATGGAAGTGCGCGCGGCATTGCGGAGCCGCCGAGCGAGCGTGTCGAGCTCGGGCGAGTAATGCAGGGTTTGAAGGAACCGATCGTAGTGTGCCGTGGTGGCAACGCTGGCGGGGCCGGGCTCCGGAAGGTCGAAAGAAGCGGCGATACCGAGCCTCGCGCCGTACTCTGCGGTGCTGGGCTTCGTTCCGTCTGGCCCGTAGTCGCTCGGGCTGGGGTCTTTAACCGGCTTGAAGGCGAACCTGTGCCCGTTCATCAAGCGCTCGAAAATGACATCGGGAAGCTCGTCAACGATGCGAAGGCTCGAGGCCCGCGGGTGCCGGAAATGCAGAAGCCTGTTTCTCGGTGTCAGATCAAGCAGCCGTTTCCGCAAGCGTTCCAGGCCGGCAGCCGTGTCTCCCCTCGGAAACTCTTCCAGCACCTGGAATGCGGGTGTTGTTTCCCGGTCAAGACCCGATTGAGGAGGCATACGGCTCTCCGACTTAAACCGAGACGTTAGGTTCGTTACGCAAGGTTATCCGCCGCCCGCATCCGACTCAGCAGGCAAGAAACCCTACGACGCACAACGCATTGATTATATTCGATATGCATCTGGGAGTCACCAGTGAGCAACGCGCGCCGGTGCGGCAGCGCACGAAGCGACGCGACATAGAGCCGCAGGAGGCTGGCCATCGCCCTCGGCCGCCAGCAGGTTGGGGGCGTTGGCGGGCTGCCCCACCCTACAGGGGCCAAGCGCCCCGCCAACTTGCAGGCACGAGCAACGGCGTAATGGGCAAGATGATCGACGCGCAATCCATCATCGTGGCCTGCGCGGCCACCGGCCAGGAAGGCAAAGAGGGCGACCTGTTCCGCGCCGTTTTGAAGCACAGCATCCTGCTGGCGGTGATTGTGGGCCTGATCGTGATGGTGTACGCCTACCTGCTGCCGGGCTGGGTCCCCAGCGGGCACAAGTTCTGGTGAGTCAGGACCTGGCAGGCTTCCGATAGAAGAGCAGACCGAGGCACGCCGCGAGGCTGCACAGGCTGAGCGCGGCGCCCAGCGTGAAATAGTTGGGCCGGTATTGAAAAACCAGTTCCCCTTCTCCTGCCGGGATCAGAACGCCCATCAGGGCGTGATCCGTGCGGTAGATGCGCAGAGGGGTGTTACCGGCGCGGGCGCGCCAGCCCGGGAAGTATGGCACGGAGAGGCGTAATAGCGAGTCCGTTGGAGTGCGGTACCGGATCCGGTAGTAGTCCCCCCGGTATTCCACAATTTCGGCCACGGCGCCGGCGCCCTGAGTGACCGGCGCAGGAAGCCCCATCACTAGCGCCGTCTCCGCCGGATCGAGCGAGGACAATCTGTTTCTGCTTTCGTTCATGTCCGCCACCACCTGAACTTGCTTCGGAAAGTACACGCGCGGCAACACGTCGGGGTTGGCCTCCAGTGTCTTCTTGTCCAGGTTGAGATAGCGGCCAACATTCAATCCGTTCTTCAGCTTAGGACTCCTTTCCATCGCGGACACGTAGTCTTGGTAGGCGGTCAGCACGAAGGCATTGTATCCATAGGTAGTCTCCAACCGAATGTCCAAAGGATGATTCAGCGGGCCGAACGCGAAGACTCTTTCCGGGGCCATGAATCGAGTCAGGGCAGGCTGGGAGGTGGAGATCAGGCGCTGGAATCTCTCCTCGGCGGATCCGTACAGCTCGGCAAAACTGGATCGGGCATAGGCCAGGGGGTTCTGCTCGCTGTTCCAATACCAAAGATCACCGTAGAAAATGACGATCAAGATTACGGGCAGCCAGGGGACCGGCCAGCGCCGCTGCAAGATAACTATTCCGGCGCCCGCCAGAAGAGCGATCCCCAGGGCCGGCACGAACCAGATATTGACCGGCGCGCGGATACTGGCAAATCCGGGCAGCCGCGCTATGACAGAATAGAGCCCTAATTGCGGCCCAGCCGCGTACCACAGGCACGGCAGAATCAGCAGCAGCGCTGCCAGCCGCACCCGACGGTGCCGGAGCCCGAGCACGGCCAAAGGGACCAGCAGCATTCCAGCATAGAAATAGAACTGGGTGATGTCTTCGGGACCTCGGTACTGCCCATCCAGCGCGCCGTAGTAGTTCGGGTAAAACAGCGTGAGCAGAGCCTGAGCGGGAATCATGCCCTCGCCGCGGGTGGTGGCAGACAGGCGGGAGCGAATCGAGTGGGCCACCAGCTCCAGGCCGGGCAGCGCTTGAACGCTCGACAGGAGCACAGCTCCGATAGCGATCCCGGCACAGATCGCAACGACGCGCCGCCATTTCTGAGGATTGCGAATCAGCAGAGAGAGCGCCAGCAAGGCCAGGGCCAGAAAGCTGTACAGCGCTGTCTGGAAGAAACCCACTAGAACGATCGAACCCGCCACCAGACTCGCCAGTGCGATGTAGCGCAGCACTCCTGTCTCGAACGCCAGACAGAACAGGTAAAGCAACCAGGGCAGCAGGGAGGCGATCTGAAACTTCGCAACATGAGAACTAACTCCCGCAAAGTACCCGGAGAACCCGTAACAAAGACTCGAGACCAGCGCCGCCGGAGACGATTTCAGGAAGTGGCGTGCGAGCAGGTAGGCGCCAAAGCAGGCCAGCAGGGCATGGAGGAAGAGTTCGACCTGAAGCGACCGCGGCACGATCCCCGCCAGGAAAAAAGGCCAGTTCAGGGGATACCACGCCCCCACCTCCATATCCGCCAGGAACGGGAACCCGGAGAACACGTAGGGCGTCCAGAAAGGCATTCTGCCAGAGCCGATCTCATCGGAGAAGTACTTCTGGCGGCTGTAATGACAATCGACCGCGTCCCATTGAATGGAAGCTTGTGGTGAGGTCAACGGCGTCCAGTAAAAGACCAGTACTGCCAGGGCCAGACCAATCGCCGGCAGGTATCTTCGATAGCGCGAAGTCGCAGGCGGCGCCGTGACCTTCGGCTGCCTCTGAGGTTGTCGCTTCTTCTTTGCCATCGGATCTGTGACTTACTGTTTCGCCTCCAAAATGAGCCGCAGCAGACGGCCGAACTCGACTGCGCCGACTCCTCGTCCGGGCAGATCTGTGTTCACGCGGTGCACAACAACCAGTTTCCTGGCCGGAATCACAACGATGAAGTGACCGCCGGCGCCTCGCGCGGAGTAGGAGCCATCCTCGAGGGTGACATCGGGAAAATGCCTGCCGTCCACGGCTACCCACCACATGTAGCCGTAGCCGCCCGAGCCGCCGGCGTCGGAATAGGACCTGGTGGAATTGCGCACCCAGTCCTTGGGGATGATCGAGCGGCCACTCCATTCGCCTTGCCGCAGGAACAGCAGCCCGAACCGGGCCATGTCTCGGGCAGTCATGCGGATGGGATAGGCCGGATGGATGGAGTCCGGTCCTTTGAAGTACTGCCCGTCCTCGACCCGGAAATCCTCCATCTCGAGCGGATCCGCGATGCGGCGTTTCAGCTCCTCGAAGATCTTGGTTTTGGTCTCCCGCTCGAAGATGGTACCCAGGGCGTTGAAGTCCCAGTTGTTGTAGTACCAGAAGGTTCCCGGGGGATGGCTGCCGCGCGCGGGACGGGCCGCCTTCATCGAAGCTGTCTCGTAGAGAGCGGGATGATAGATGCCGGAGCGGGCTTTCAGCAGGTCCAGAATCGTGGCCTTCTTCTCGATCGGGCTGAGCGCGGGCTGGTGGTCATCGACGCCGAGTTCTTCGAGCGTCTTGCTGAGGCGGATCTGGCCCTCCTTGACGTGAATCCCGTACAGCGCGCTCAAGAAGCTCTTGCGGATGGAGTGGATGTTGAACTTGCGGGCCGTCTCGCCCCACTCATCGATGACCAGACCGTCTTCGACGATCATCACGGCCGCCGAGCCGATGGAGGCGGAATACTCTCTGGCCGCCTTCAGCTTCTGCGGCGACCAGCCGAGTCTGGCGACGGAGACGGCTTTGTCCCAGGACTTGCCCGGATAGCGCTTGCGGGCATCGGCCTGGGGCAGAAGGACGAGGCTGGCCAGCAGGCCGGCCAGCAGGAGTCTTCTTGACAGGATCATGGGATGCTGCACCCCAGAAGATCAGGATACCGAAGCGGCGCGCCTCAACGTCGAGGCCCCAGCGGTTAAAATAGATAGAGTCATGAAAACTAAATTGCCCACCGCAGCGATTACCGACGAATTCTGTCCCGAGCTGGAGACGGCCGTCCAGGCCATGGCGGAAATCGGCATGACGGGCGCGGAACTGCGCGTCGTGTTCGGCAAGAACATTCTGGACTTGACCGACGAGGAACTCGAGCAGGCCACCCAGATTGTGACTTCGCGGGGTCTGAAGGTCATTTCGCTATCCTCGCCGCTGCTAAAGTGCGTGCTGCCGGACGCGCCGCCTGTGGATACGCGCTTCCAGCACGACGTCTTCGCCTCCAAGCACACCTTCGGGGACCAGCCGCGGCTCGCGGCGCGGGCCTTCCAGATTGCCCACCAGACCGGCGCGCGGGTTATTCGCGTGTTCTCCTACTGGCGCACGCAGGCGCCCGAGGAATGCTTCGATCGCATCGCGGAGGCGCTGGCCGCCATGGCGCAGAAGGCGGCTGGCGAAGACCTGATCATCGGGCTGGAGAACGAGCACGCCTGCAACGTTTCGACCGGCGCGGACGCTGCGCGCGTGCTGGCGGCGGTCAATCATCCCAACCTCAAGGTGGTGTGGGATCCGGCTAATGCTTACGTGGCGGGCGAGATCCCGTTCCCCGACGGCTACCGCAAGATGCGCCCGGCAGACGTGGCTCACGTGCATGCCAAAGACTGCCACCTGGAAGGGCCCAAGCCCATCTGGGGACCGCTGGGCACACGCGCCATCGATTGGAAAGGGCAGATCGCCGCGCTGCTCGAAGACGGCTACAGGGGCTACATCAGCCTGGAGACCCACTGGCCCGGCCCGGGTAACAACAAGTTCCAGGCCAGCGTCATCTGTGGCTGGAACTTGCAGGGGCTGCTAGCGGCGTAACGCGCGGCATCGCGCCCTACAGGCCCCGCACGGGCAGGGGGAAGGGCCAGGAACTGCGGCCGTCGATGGTGACGGTCAGGGTCTGCTGGCCGGCCGGGACCGACGTGGATAATGAGAAGAGGACCTGGTGGGCGTTGGGGGGCATACCCGCCGGGGCGATGGCCAAGGCCTGGTGGTCGATGCCCGCCACCACCACTCGTACCCGCCCCACGGCCACCTGCGATCCGGGCTCAGCCAGACCGCTCACGGTCACGATCAGGAAGTCGCCCGGTCTGACCGGATGGGCCGGGTCCACATAACTGGCGCCTGACAGCACGCCCATGATGATCGGAGGCGCCGGATCGATCTGCACGAGCACCGGATAAATCAGGTCGGCGCCATTCTGCACGCGCAACACCGCGGGCCCCGGCGGGAAGCCGGGCGGAACCGTGAAGGTGATCTGTCCTTGCACAACCGCGGCGACCGCTACCGGAACGTCATTCAGCGCCAGCGAGAGGCTCGAGGAGAAGGCCGGCATAGAGAGATTTGACACCGAGACCGTCGCCAGGCTGCCGGGATAGGGATTCTGACCCGTGGCCGGATTCACTAACTGCGGATTGACAACCGCCAACCGCGGATTCAGCGGCGACACCTGGAAACCGAGGGGCAGGGAAGCGACCTGAAAACCGTTGATCACGCTCACCAGTGAAGGGACGGCCTGAGCGGAGGGCGAGACAGAGACCTGGACACGCAGCCGGGTCGGGCTCATGACCCACACGCGGCGCACGAACACATCGCTGGATCCAAATCCAACGCGCGTGTGCGCGTCGCTGAAACTGGTGTTCACACCCGCAATCTCGAGCATGGCCTCGGCCCCGGCTGGCAGGCTGTTTTGCGAGAGCGCGATGGCGGGCGCCTCGGCAGGCTCGTAGGTATAGAAGAGCGGCGCTTCGAGGAACAGCGAACTCTGTCCGTCGCTGTTCAGCGCAGTCACGGCGGCCTGATAATTGGCCGCGCCGGGCGGCGGGTTGACCACAATACCACCCGGAACGAAATCCGCGGTGCGCGCAGCCAGCAGCCCGTCGAACAGAATGCGCGTGTCCGGGGCTAGGTTGGCGCCGGAGATAATGGCCGCGCGGCTGCCCGTCGAATCGAGCAGCGGCGTGACGAAACTGATGAACGGCGGCGGGCTGTTCACTACATAAAACGCAGCGGGCAGCACGTAGACTTCGCTGTTCAGCGAGAAGACCAGGTGCCGGGGACCCTGGGCGCCACTGGGCAATGCAAAGTCCACCTGCAAATACTGTGACGCCGGCGGGTAGGCGCGGATCTGCTGCACGGTGACCCCGCCGCCTAGCACCGAAACGCTCAAGCCGGGGGCCGGGACGCCGCCTGAAGTGAGTGTTGCGGGGCTGGAAGCGATCGCCACCAGAGTCCGCGTACCGCTGGGATTCAGGAACGCCGGCTTCACGGCCAGCGAGCTCGGGAAGCTGTAAGTGGTTACGCTATGGAGCTGGGCCGCACCGCGGCGTTGCACCAAAAAGTTGATCCCAGCGGTGTTCGTAGCAACGGCCACCGGCACCAAGAATGCCTGCTGGGGATCTCTCACGCCTGGATAAAACTGCAAATCGAACGGGTCTCCGGCCGGAATCGCGCGGTGCTCGAGGTCCTGCGGCAAACGGATCCCCGCCGGTCCCAGGTCGGTGGGCTGGGCTGGCGGCAGCGGGTGAACATAGATGTAGTACTGGCCGGCCGGCAGCCCCTCAATCCGGTAGGTGCCGTCCGGGTTGGTCAGAGCGCTGAAGGCTGTTCGGTCGGCCATCAGCGCCACCACGGAGGCCATGTGCAGGCCCAGCCCACCCAGCGTGACCTGGCCCGAGATGCTCCCCGACTGCACAGCGAATTTCGGGGCAGGGTAGAGGACCGAGAGGCCCGCTTCGTCATCGTTCGCCAGGGGCGTGGCGCGGGTGGTGGCCCGCGTCAGCTCGGTTGACATGGCGCTGGAGGTCAGTACGTGTTGCAGGCCCAGAGCGTGGCCCATTTCGTGGACCAGGGTGAGGAAGAAGGCTTCGCCAAAGCTGGGCCGCTGCCCCTGCTGGGTCAGGTCGCGATTGAGAATCAGGACGGAACGCGCAATGGGCACGAACAGACCATTCGGCCCGGACACCGGGTCCAGCCATGAAGTGGGGCCGCCCACGGCCAGCACTCCCGGCACGTCGTCGAACAGCACCTCGATGCGCGGCACCGACTGCGGCGTCCCTGGAGTGAAAAGGCCCCCAAAGGCTACCCGCAGATCCGAGGTGTCCACTTCGTTCCAGACCTGGGCCGCCAGCCGGATCTGGCTCACCAGGGCAGTGAAGCTGTCGCCCGGCGCCATCTGCACCGGCCCTACCTCTGAGACGTAGACATGTAGGGTTTTGCTGGGCAGGGCAGAAAGGTCGAACTTCTCGGGGATGGGAACGAACGGCCCATTGCGGCTGGGGTAGTGCAGGAAAGGATAGTAGGCCGACGCAGTCGCGGCCCCAACCGCCAGGGCCACCGCCAACTTCGCTAACCGCCGCATCGCCGCTCCCATAGGATTCACTTCCGGACGCCCCGCGCCAGCACACTGGCCACGCGCTCCCGCAGGGCCTGCAACCTAATGAGCACCGGTTCGTCCTTGACCAAGCGGCCCGCCGAGTCGAGCATGGTCTCTGCCGTCGCTGCCCGCCAGGCTGTCGCCTCGCCGCCCTGGTCGCGCTTCAGATCAAACACGCCTTGAGACAGGCCCATGATGTTGGTCAGCCCGCTGGAGCCCTTCCAAAGGAAAAGGACGTATTCGCTGCCCTCGTTCAGCCGAGGCACTCCCGGAAAGGTCTGCTGGAACCCCTCCGCAGTGCCCCCGGGGACCACGATGTCAAGCAGGGAGGACTCCGGCCCCTTCCAGTGCTCCAGGACCTCGATCTTGTAGTGCGTGTAAATGATCGAGCCCCGCAGCGCGGCGTAGGAGCCGACTACGCGACCCCGGACAACGGCAGTTGACTGCTCGGTCATGTCGTCCAGGCTCAACTGCCGGAGGGTAGCGGCTTGGGCTAGAGCCACCAGGCAGGCGAGCAAGCCAGCCGTTCGCAAGGGACGCATCGCTACCATACCGACCCTCATCGAGCATTTCGGTGTCCAATGCAAGGTGTTGAAAAAGAAGGAGAGAAACGGGGCTTTCCGGGATTCAATGTGTTGCTTGGACACGCCCCTGTCCCACAACCCCTCAGCTTGAGCCCCCACGGACGATCAGAACGGGGACATCCAAGGCATGCCGGACCCCGCTGATTGTGGTACCGAAAACCAGGTCTTCGAGCCCCTTGTGCCCGTGCGCTCCCATGACCACCAAGTCCGGCTCGATCCGGTGCGCGAAGCGGACAATCTCCTCCCTAGGATCCCGGAGAGTGGCTGACCGCAACTTCTACCTCGATACCCTGCTGGCGAAGCCACTCGACGACTTCCCCGAGGTACTGGCGGTCAGACTGGACCTCGGCAGTTGAAGACAGGTCACCGTAAACCTGGCTGGTTACGTCCTCTTCTACATGTATCAGGTAAAGTTTCGCGCCGTAAGTCCTTGCCAGTGCAGCGGCATGCGTGATGGCCACCCGGTCCCGGTCAGTGTGGTCAACCGGGATCAGGATCTTGCGGTACTTCGGACCTTCCAGCGGCCGCGAGCGCAGGCTTCGGGACCGCTATCGGCACGCGGCCCATACGACGCAGCCAAGCTGGTAGCCAAGGCTCGAAGATGATCCAGGCCAGCAGCATCGCCAGTAGCCGAGGGCCAGCGGCATCACGAGCAGCGAAACCAGCAGTCGGTAGGGGCCGGCTGCATCCAGCCACTCCCCAACCGCCAGGGTACCAGCCGGACGTTCAGAGCGACAATGACTATGGCCACCGCCCAGGCCAGCCCGCGAACCCAGGCCGGCTGGCGAACGCGCCCATCCGCTTGCGGTCACTGGTGAAATGGATCAGCGGAATCACCGCGAAAGGAAGCTGCATGCTCAGGATCACCTGGCTCAGGATCAGCAGCCGGAAGGTGCCTTGCTGACCCCAGACGTAAATCGTGAGGGCCGCCGGAACGATGGCCACCATGCGCGTGACCAGCCGCCGCAGCCAGGGCCGCATGCGGAAGTTCAGGAAACCCTCCATGACGATCTGGCCCGGCCATGGTCCCGGTCATGGTCGAGGACTGGCCCGGAGCACAGCAGCGCCACCGCGAACAGAACGGCGCCAGCGTCGGTGCCCAGCAGCGGCTCCAGCAGCTCATGAGCCTGCTGGATTTCGGTCACCACTCTGCCGCGCTTGAAGAACACCGCCGCCGCCAGAATCAGAATGGCGGCGTTCACCAGCAGCGCGCCATTCAGCGCGACCACCGAATCGATCAGGTTGAACCGGCAGGCCGCGCGCTTGTCGGGGTCGCCAGCGCCGATGCTGCGGGTCTGCACCAGCGCCGAGTGCAGATAGAGGTTGTGCGGCATCACCGTCGCGCCCAGGATGCCGATGGCCACGTACAGGCTCTGGTTGTTCAACCGCGGGATCAGACCGCCGGCCAGCGACCCCAGCGCCGGCTTGGCCAGCCAGATCTCCAGCAGGAAGCACACCCCGATCACCGTGATCAGGCTGAGGACGAAGACTCTCGATGATGCGGATTCCGAAGCGCGTCAGCCACAGCAGCAGCAGGGTATCGGTGGCCGTTACCAGGACCCCGGCGAGCAGCGGCAGGCCGAACAGCAGGTTCAGGCCGATGGCCGCGCCCAGCACCTCGGCCAGGTCGCAGGCCGCGATGGCAATCTCGCACAGCACCCATAAACCCAGGTTGACCGGTCGCGGGTAGGTCTCCCGGCAGGCCTGCGCCAGATCGCGGCCACCGGCGATACCCAGCCGCGCGCTGAGCGTCTGGAGCAGGATGGCCATCAGGTTCGACATGACCAGCACCCAGAGCAGCTGGTAGCCGAACCGCGCGCCGCCTTCCAGGTCGGTGGCCCAGTTGCCCGGATCCATGTAGCCCACGCTGACCAGGTAGGCGGGTCCGGCAAAAGCGAACATCCGCCGCCAAATCGAGAATTGCGAAGTGGTCACGCTGCCGTGCACTTCGGGCAGGGAACGCGACCGCCCTTCGCTTTGAGGAGCAGCGGACATCTGGGACGTGAAAAGGTCTTTCCTTCAGTTTAACATCCGGCTGGGGCCGCCCTGGGTGGCGCCGGCTGGCCCTTTTCGATCGTGCTGGTGCTTTTCAGCCACTTTGCCGAAGGAGGAGGGGTTAGTGGAGGGGTTTGGAATCAAGCAGTTACAGTTTGGCTAGAAAAATGCCTCTGACAGGCCGAGTTTCGGGAGGCCGACAATGCGACTACGAACTTCTACAAAGCTTCTGGCAATCGCATTTCTACTCTGCGGTTTCGGCTGGGCCCAAGAGGACGGACCTGGCCGCGGCGTGGCCCGCATCAGCCTGATCAACGGCGACGTCTCGGTGCGGCGCGGCGATTCCGGCGATTGGATCGCAGCGGCGCTCAACGCGCCCTTGGTGATTTCCGACCACGTGGTCACGGGCCCCAGTTCCCGGACCGAAATCCAGTTCGACTACGCCAATATCTTGCGCCTGGCTGCGAACGCCGAGGTGGGTCTCTCCGGACTCGAAGTACCGGCGCTACCAGGTGCAGGTCGCTCGCGGCACGGTCACGCTGAGCGTGTTGCGCGACTCGGATGCGGAGATGGAAGTGGACACCCCCAACGTCTCGGTCCGCCCCGTTAAAAGAGGCGAGTGCCGCATCACGGTGCGCGAGAACGGGGAATCGGAGGTGACGATGCGCTCCGGGGAAGCCGAGGTCTTCACCCCGCGCGGCAGTGAGCGCCTGCACTCCGGCAACACCATGCTGGTGCGCGGCACCTCATCGGATCCCCAGTTCCAGATCGTCCGCGCTGCCGCGGAGGACGACTGGGACCGCTGGAACCACGACCGGGATCGCGCTCTGGAGCGCTCCCGCAGCTATCAGTACGTCAGCCGCGACATTTACGGCGCCGATGATCTGGACGCCTACGGCCGCTGGATCTATGATTCGCCTTACGGCTGGGTGTGGAGCCCGTACAGGGTGGGAGCCGGCTGGGCCCCGTATCGCTACGGCAGGTGGAGCTGGATCGACTGGTACGGCTGGAGCTGGCTGAGCTACGATCCTTGGGGCTGGGCCCCCTACCATTACGGCAGGTGGTACTATCGCGGCCCCTATGGATGGTGCTGGTACCCCGGCTATATGAATCAACATCACTACTGGCGGCCGGCCCTGGTGGCCTTCTTCGGCTGGGGCAGCCGCGGCGGCTTTAACGTCGGGTTCGGGATCGGGTTCGGTCACGTCGGCTGGATCCCGCTAGCGCCCTATGAGCCCTACTATCCCTGGTACGGACGCGGCTATTACGGCGGCTACAACAACCGCACCTACGTCAACAACATCGTCAACAACGTGAACATCACCAACGTCTACCGCAATGCGCGGGTGACGAACGCCATCAGCGGGGTCGAGGCGGGCGAGTTCGTGCGCGGACGGGGTGGCCAAGCCATACGGACTTCCGATATAGATGTCCAGCGCGCCAGCCTGGTGCGTGGGGCGGTTCCCATCACTCCGGGCAACGAGAGCCTGCGGTTCTCCGATCGCGAGGCGCGTGTTGCCAACCTGCCGCGCGGCACCGAACCCGCGCGCTTCTTCAGCCACCGCCAGCCGGCCGCGGTCGAGCGCGTGCCCTTCGAGCAGCAACGCCAGGGAATGGAGCAGATGGTCCGCAGGACCTACGGGGACACGCGCGGCCAGAGCGGTCAGGCCGCAGCTTCCGGCAACCTTCCCCGGGGCACTGGGGACCGGAGCGTCCCGCGCGCCGAATCCGGCAATCTTCCTCGCACCGAGGCGGGGAATCTGCCGCGTGGTGGCACGGATCGAAGCAGCTCGGGTTGGCGCCGGATCGGCGAACAGCCCAGCGCCGGAACCAGCCAGGGAGGCGCCGACACCTCGCGCCGGATGGGCGAATCGGTGACCCGTCCGGAGACCTCCGGGTCGGGCAACATGCCGCGGATCGCTGAGCCGCGTGGCCAGGCGCAGACCCCCGGCGCTGGCAGCCGGAGCGGTTCCTCCGGCGAAAGCTGGCGGCGCTTCGGCGGCTCCTCGCAGCAGCCCGACAGCACGCCTTCTCCTTCCAGGAGGGAGCCGGCGCAGACCGAGCGTACTCCCGCTCCATCCAGCGGTGGCTCCGGGCAGGGAAGCGTCCGCCGGGAGTCCAATGAAAGCTGGACCAGGTTCGGCAGCGGCCGCAGCGACTCCAGCGAGTCATCCCCTCGCATGAGCTCGCCCCGCTCGGAAGCGCCTAGTGCGCCTCGGTATTCTGAGGCTCCGCGCTCCGAGCGCCGGAGCGCTCCCGAGTCGAGGCAGGAGTCTCCTCGTTATGAGCCTCGTGGAGGCGGCGAGCCGGTGCGCATCAATCCGCCCATCGTCCGGGAGCGATCCACGCCGCGCTCGGAAAACTTCAGTGGCATGTCTCGCCAGTCGGAACCCTCCGGCGACCGCAGTGGCGGCGAAATCCGTCGAGGCGGCGAGGCGCGTGGAGGCAGCGGTAGCGGTGGAACGGTCCGCAGTGGCGGCGGCAGAGGTCGCGAGCGCTGAGTTCTTTCTGACCAGGTCTTAAAGTCTTCCCTCAGGCCTGCTCCCGAGATGGTTTCGGGGGCAGGCCACTTTTTTAGCCGCTAGCCCGTAGGCGCTAGCGGGTAGTGTGCAAGGGAAAGGGAAGTGCGGTCGGATGGGTGAGGGTGAGCATAAAAGTTGACATAATATCTGTTATCGGAAGTGACTCGCTAGGTACCGCCGCACTATTTCCGGCATCTGGGCCGCCTCCGTGATCTGGAGCACATCGAAGCCTGCGGCCCTGCCACTTGCTACGCCCGCTTCGGAGTCTTCCACGACCAGTGCGCGCTGGATGCCCAGAAGTCTCGCCGCCAGAAGATAACCGTCTGGCGCCGGCTTGTGCCGCGCCACATCCTCCGCGCACACGACCGCTCCGAAGCATCCCTCGATACCGGCCTGCCGAAGGATTGGGACGACCTCTGATCTGTCACTCGAACTGACGACGGCCAGCAGGTAGCCTGACAATGACTTAATCAGGTCAACCGCTTCTGAGGAAATGCCCGGTTGGGCCAGCATCCGCTCGAGGAATCGGGCTTGTTTCTGCCCACAGCGATCCCACAGGCGCTCGGGGGCCATTGGAGGATTGGCACGCCCGCCCAGGAACTCGACAAGCTGCCGGTCGCTCATCCCCACACAGTACTGGCGGTAGGTTTCCCAGTCCAGGAGGATGCCGAAGGGTCCCACGATCTCAGCCCAGCAGGCGAAGTGAACCGGCTCACTATCGGCCAGAACGCCGTCAAAGTCAAATAATACAGCTTGATAGAGCCCCATTTCTAAAGTTCCACTGCGCCGATCTCGAACGCCCTATCCGGCGAGCCTACGGTGAGGTGTCACGCTGCTCTGTCCAAAATACGGTGTAGCCGTTCTGAAGGCTAATGGCTAATAGCTTATAATAGCAAGCATGTTGACCCCCACCGAGAAGATTTGGCATAACGGCAAGTTCATCCCCTGGAACGAGGCCAGGATTCACGTCCTGTCGCATGTGGTCAGCTACGGCAGCTCCGTGTTTGAAGGAATCCGGTGCTACGCCACGGCCTCGGGCCCGGCGATTTTCCGGTTGCGGGAGCACATCCGCCGCATGCTCGACTCGGCGAAGATCTACCGCATCGAGGTGGGCTTCACCGCCGAGGAACTGGCCGAAGCCATGCTGGAGCTGGTGCGGGTGAACAGGATGCAGGCCTGCTACCTCCGCCCCATCGTGCTGCGGGGCTACGGGGAGATGGGCGTGCACGCTGGAAACAACCCCATCGAGGTGTTCCTGGCCTGCTGGGAGTGGGGCCGGTATCTGGGCGAGGAGGCCATCGCCCGTGGCGTGGATGTGTGCGTTTCGAGCTGGAACCGCCTGGCGCCCAATACCCTGCCCGCGCTGGCCAAGTCCGGCGCCAACTACATGAACTCGCAGCTGATCAAGATGGAGGCCATCATCAACGGCTACCAGGAAGGCATCGCGCTGGATGAGGCGGGCTACGTAAGCGAGGGTTCGGGCGAGAACATCTTCGTGGTGCGCGACGGAAAGATCCTGACGCCGCCGCTGGGCGCCTCGGTGCTGCCGGGCATCACCCGCGACACGCGTCTTGCAGCTGGCGCAGGACCTGGACATCCCGGTGGTGGAAACCATTGTCCCGCGCGAAATGCTCTACATCGCCGACGAGGTGTTCTTCAGCGGCACCGCGGCCGAGATCACGCCTATCCGCTCGATTGACCGGATCGTGGTGGGCAGCGGACGCCGCGGGCCGGTGACCGAGAGACTGCAGAAGGAGTTCTTCGCCATCACCAGCGGGACCAAGCCGGACCGTCACGGCTGGCTGACGCCGGTGTATGCGGCGCAACCGGTAGGAGTGGGTTCCTGACAGCCGGCTGGGGCTCGCTCAGGCACGCGGCTCGCAGAGGTTTCTCAGGAGGGGCGGCTTTTCGTGGGACGGCTTGAGAGCACGGCCCGGACAGCCACCTCCCCCGAGATTACCTGCCCGGGCCGGCTCGCAAGAGGCTCCACCTTTGTAGCAGGCTGGCCAGTTTTTCGCTCGCTTTCTTGCTCGATTTCAACAGATATAACTGGCTGTGAATGGACCAGCTTACCTGCCGGTGCATGTGGGAAAGTTGTGCATAAAACAGGAAGGCTATGAAATGTTCAGGCATTGACGCGCTCAGCGGGTCCGGCATCGAGATCTCATTCGAACGGACCATCCTTTCTGTCGAACCCTCCGCGCCCGCCGGGGAGCAAACGCAGTACCTGGCGCCCGGTTGGATCGACCTCCAGGTGAACGGCTTCGCCGGCGTGGACTACAACAACCCGGCCACCAGCCACGAGGAGATCGCACGCTCGATCCAGGCGCTGTTCTCCACCGGGGTGACGCGGTTCTACCCCACCGTGATCACCGGCGCGCCCGGACGACATGCAGGGCGCGCTGCGCAACCTGGCCGCGGCCAAGCAGAAGTCTCGGCGAAGGAGACGCCATTGCGGGCTTCCACGTTGAAGGGCCGCACATCTCGCCCGAGGACGGCCCGCGCGGCGCGCATCCCCGCCGCTGGGTGCGCCCGCCCGACCTGGAGGAATTCCGCCGCATGCAGGACGCCGCCCAGGGCTTGATCCGGCTGGTGACTCTCTCGCCGGAGTGGCCCCAGGCGCCCCGCTACATCGAAACCCTGAGAGCCGAGGGCGTGGTGGTGAGTATCGGCCATACGAGCGCCAGCGCATCCCAGATCGCCGATGCGGTTCAGGCGGGCGCCACCCTCTCGACCCATCTGGGCAACGGCGCTCACTCGCTCCTGCCGCGCCATCCCAACTACATCTGGGAGCAGCTCGCCGAAGACCGCTTGGCGGCCGGCTTCATCGTGGACGGCATCCATCTGCCGGCGTCCTTCTTGAAGGTTGCCCTGCGCGCCAAGGGCGTCAAGCGCTCGCTGCTGGTGACCGACGCAGTGACGGCCGCCGGTTGCCGGCCGGGCCGCTACAGGTTAGGTGAACAGGAAGTCGAGTTGACGCCCGATAACCGGGTCGTGCTGGCCGGGCAAACGCGACTGGCCGGCTCGGCGTTGCGCATGGATCGGGGCGTCGAGAACCTGATGCGCCTGGCCGGCCTGAGCCTGGCCCAGGCCGTCGCCATGGCTACCACCAATCCGGCCCGGGTGGGGCACTTCCCTGCCCGCCAAAAGGGTCTATTTCCGGGAGAACGCGCCGATCTTGTCCAGTTCCGCTTCGATCCGCCACGCAACAAGATCGATATCGAGAAAACCTACCTCGATGGCGAGCTGGTCTGGTCGGCGAACTCGAGCTCAGTTCCTCTTCTGCTCCTCCAGCCAGCGCTGCGCCAGAGTCAGCAGCTCGTCGGCCAGCGCCGGCTCGTCGTGTCGCCGATTGCGCGACTCGCCGGGGTCCTGCTCCAGGTCTGAGAGGAACACTGCGTCATCGCCTGCCAGCTTCTTCTGTCCTTCCGGTGTGCCGTCGGCAATGAAGCCGTCCTTGACTAGCTTCCACTTGCCCCGCCGCACCGCGAGTTGCCCGCCCGAGGACCAGAAGAGCGCTTCGTGCGGCGAGCGGGCCCGCGCGGTCGTCATGGGCAAGACATCGCGCCCGTCGATCGTCCGGTCAGCAGGGATCGGCGCCCCGGCTGCCTTGCAGATTGTGGGTAACAGGTCTATGTGAGCGCCGATCTCGTGGATCACCTGGTTCGGCGGAATCGTTCCTGGCCGGCTCATGATGGCCGGGACGTGCATGCCGCCGTCAAAAAGGCTGAATTTGTTCCCGCGAAACGGACTGTTGCTGCCGCCCTTGGCCGGCTGCCCGTTCAGCCCGCCGCGCGGTTCGCGAGTGGCTCCGTTGTCCGCCCCAAAAAGGACCAGGGTATTCTCGGTCAACCCGAAGTTCCTCACCAGCCCCAGGATCTCGCCGACGCTGTCGTCCACCGCCGAGAGCATGGCGCCGTACATCTGCCGCTCCGGCTCCAGGTTGGGCAACCGCTCGACATACTTCCGTGGCGCGTGCATCGGGTAATGGACGCCGTTGAAGGGAACGTACAGGAAGAAGGGCTTGGAGTGGTTCTCGCTGATGAACCGCTTGGCCTCCCGCGTGACCAACTCGGTGAAGTACTGCCCGTCTTCGAAGATCTCGGTGCGGTTCTGCCAGAGGTCGTGGTAATTCACCCGGCGCGGCTCGCCCCAGTAGTAGCGGTGGGAGTAGTAGTCGATGCAGCCGGAAAGAAAGCCGAAGAAGTAATCGAATCCGTGAGCGTTGGGAACGGTTTCCGGCGTCGAGCCAAGATGCCATTTACCGACGATCCCGGTCGAGTAGCCGCGCGACTTCAACAGCGCCGCGATGGTCTGCTCGCTGACCGGCAGGCTGGGCCCGTTGGTGGGCACTCCGGCGCGTACCGGGCAGCGTCCTGTCATCAAGGCGGCCCGCGAGGGCGCACACACGGGCGCGTTGGAGTACCAGTTGGTGAACCGGGCGCCAGAAGCGGCCAGCGCGTCAAGATTCGGGGTCTTGAATTCCTGTGCGCCCTGGCAGCCCAGGTCGTGATGGCCGTGGTCGTCGGTGAGAAAGACGATGAAGTTGGTGCGGTGCGGCGGGGCCAGCACCGCCGGGGCCATGGCCATGAAGTCTCTTCGAGTGAGCATCGGCGCCTCCTGCGCAGTTCCGCTTCGGCCCGGACTCTGCCGAGTCCATCCAGAGACTTCCTATCTTAGTCGAAGGGTCTTGACGCCGTGTAGAATAAGGCGGAAGAGACCATGGAACAAGACGACAGCCAAACCAAGATGTCGCGTCGCAGCTTTGTGCCTGGCGCGGGAACAGCTTTAGCGGCTTTCTCCATCCTGCCCCGCCATGTCCTGGGGGGAGCGGCGTACAAGCCGCCCAGCGAAAAGCTGAACATTGCCGGCGTGGGTGTGGGCGGCATGGGAGCCAACTACCTGAGGAATTGCGAGAGCGAGAACATTGTGGCCCTCTGCGATGTGGACGACACCTATGCCGCCAAGACCTTCGCCCGCTACCCCGGCGCTAGGACCTATCGCGATTTCCGCGTCATGCTGGAGAAGGAAAAAAGCATCGACGCGGTGGTGATCGGCACGCCGGACCATACCCATGCGGTGGTCGCCATCGCGGCCATGAGGCTGGGTAAGCACGTCTACTGTGCCAAGCCCATGACCCGGACCATCTATGAGGCCCGCCAGCTTGCCAAGGCGGCCCGCGAGGCCAAGGTCGCGACTCAGATGAGCGTTCAGTCCTGCGCCTCCGACGCGGCCTGTTCAACCGCCGAATGGGTCCAGGCCGGAGCGGTGGGAGCGGTGCGGGAAGTGCATGTCTGGACCGACCGTCCCATCTGGCCGCAGGGCCTGGCGCGCCCCGAGGATAGTTTCGTTGTCCCCTCCACTTTGGACTGGGATTTGTGGCTGGGGCCGGCCCCCCGGCGGCCCTATCATCCCATCTACCATCCCTTCAATTTCCGCGGCTGGTACGATTTCGGCACGGGCGCCCTGGGAGACATGGCCTGCCACAGCTTCCATGTCATTTTCCGGGCCCTCAAGCTGGGCTATCCGACCCGAGTGCACGCTTGCTCGACGCTGGTCGCCCAACCCGCGCTGGATATGAACGAGGGGCGCATCCGGGTCAGAAGCCGCAAGACCCGCTTGGCGGAAACCTTTCCCCATTCCTCGGTGGTCACCTGGGACTTTCCTGCCCGCGGTGGGTTGCCTCCGGTGAGAATGCACTGGTATGAAGGCGGATTGAAGCCGCCTCGCCCACTGGAGTTGGAAGCCGAACGCCCCCTGCCAGATGCCGGTCTGATCTTCGTGGGCGACAAGGGAGTGCTCTGGAGCGGATTCAGCGGCGGTCCCAGTGTTGTTCCCGAAGCCAAGAACAAGGCCTACACGCCACCTCCCAAAACCACTCCCCGCACCATCGGCCATTACCAGGAGTGGATCGCGGCGGCCAAGGGCGGACCGCCGCCGAACTGCAACTTCGATTTCGGCAGCCTGCTGACCGAAGTGGCCTTGCTGGGCGTGATCGCCACCCGAACCGGAAAGCAACTGGACTGGGATCCGGACGCCACGCGCTTCACTAACGACGCCGAGGCCAACCAGTACGTCAACGAACCTTATCGTTCCGGCTGGTCGCTGTAGGGCGGAACCGCTTCAGCTCGAGACCGGCGATCGCACGAAAGTGACGAACGTTCCCGGTCGCCAGAACCGAGGCCGTCTCCCGAGCCGTCGCGGCAATCAGTGCGTCGGCAACCCTCAGTCCGTCTTTCAGCGCGTGCTCCTCCATCAACGTGGCCGCCAAGTGGCTGATGGATTCGTTCACCGGGATGACACGAAATCCGTTGTCTGGGAAAAAGCGCCGGATCACCCTGATCTCAGCTCCCGATCGCGCGCCTTGGAGCAATTCCATGAGCGAAATGATGGAGACCGCGCGGCCGGATTGCAACTCCATCAGCTTGGCAGCCTTCTGGTCTCCGCGAAAGAACCAGATCAGCACGTCTGAATCAAAGATCATCGAACCGTCCCTGCCTCAGCCTGCGGACATACCCCGAGACCTGCCGGAGATCTTCGCGATCTTTCCACAGTCCGAAGGCCTGGCTGGCATCGAGCCTGGCCGCGCCTCGTTTTTCGACGATAGGCAGGATCTGCGCCTTCGCCCTGCCCCGCTGGAGAACCGTTACGGTCTCGCCGCGCTCGACGGCTCTGAGCACTTCCTTCATTCGATAGCGAAGGTCAACAATGGTGGCTTTCATGGCCGGGCTCCTATAGCTGTCTGCAACTGTCTATTTTCTAGTATACAATACGGTGAATTCGCGTCTCCAGCCACTGCGCTTCGTCCTCAAAGCCGGCTTGATGGTGGAAGTCGCGCAGGCGCCGGTAGCGCTCAACAACGTCAAACCCAATGCTCCATTCGAGCTTGCGCAGATCCACGGGGCAGAGGTGCAGAGGGCGGGCATCCGCCTCGCCGAGGTGGTTGGAGCCGTTCATCAGGCAGCGGTACCAGATGCAGTGCTGGATGCCGAACAGGTGACCGGTTTCGTGGGCCAGGACTTTCGAGCTGCGCCGGAGCATCAGCTTGCGCCAGTCCGCCGGCGGCGCTTCCCCGTAGAACCTGGGATCGTACCGGGCAAAACTGTAGACTCCCACGCGGTCGCGCAGCGAGGCCTGCCCGAAAACGAAGTTCCAACTCGGGTCAGGGTACAGATCGATCATCGTTATGCCCACCAGGGCGAAGGCGTCCTCCGGCAGCCGGCGCCTCAGCAGGTTCAGGATGTCGCTGGTGAGCAACTGCGTCTGGCCGCTCCACGCGTTCCGCCGGCTGATAATTTGCGCCTGAACCAGACCCAGCGGCGCCAGGACCCTGACATCCATCATGAAGAAGGCGCTGGTGAAGCGCTGAAGCTGGTCCAGAGAGGGCGCATTGCTCTCCCCGAAGTCGCCCAGGGGCTGAAGGTAGACCTTCTTCCGGCGCGCATCCGGCCGGTCTGGCCGGGACTGCTGGAACTGCTCGAAGGTTTGCCCGGCTTCGAGGTGGTTGGCCAGCCAGTCGCTGGGTCCGGGTGCAGGCATGGGCTGGAAATCCTCGCCAGGTTCGAGCGCCCGCCGAAGCGCTTCCGGCAGCCCCGCGGTGGGGCCGACGGCCGCATCCCGCTGCGCCTTGGTGGGAGGCGTGAAACGCATGACTACTCCCGCTACCAACAAGATACTGGCCGGCAAGATCCACAGCAACGAGGCGCTCCAAGCAACTCGCATGGACCCATCCTAATCCCGATTAGCCTGCTCCAGAAGTCCCCGTGGTCCAGGTATTGCGCAAGTCCGGCGATTCCCTGCCCTGGCGCAGCGAGCCATACAAGTTCTTGTATAATCTAATTGGGTGAATGAAGCTTTGAAGCCCATCATTTGGATGGGTGACAGTCTGAGGCGTGTTCGTGCCTTTTCGAAATCGGCTCGGCAGGACACAGGGTTCCAACTCGATCGGGTCCAGCGGGGACTGGAGCCCCGGGACTGGAAGCCGGCGCCGTCTGTCGGGCAAGGCGTCATGGAGGTTCGCGTACATGCCGGGAACGAGTATCGCCTGTTCTATGTGGCCAGATTCAGACGGGCTGTGTACGTGTTGCATGCGTTCGTTAAGAAGGCCCGAAAAACGCGAGCGTCAGACATCGCCTTGAGCAAGAGACGCTTTCACGAACTCCTTCGAGAGGAGGATCCAGAATGAAAACCCGGCGTGTGACAGGAAGCGGCGACGTGTTCCGGGATCTGGGATTTGACGCCTTGGAGGCGGAGAATCTCCGCATCCGGGCAGCCCTGATGAACGCCTTAATCGCGCATCTCGGGAAGCAGAGGTTGACTCAGGCCCAAGCCGCCAAGCTGCTTGGCGTGACCCAGCCTCGGGTTTCTGACCTGATGCGGGGGAAGCTCAGCCTGTTTTCGATCGACACTTTGCTTAACCTGCTGGCGCGGGCCGGCCTGCGAGTCGATCTACGTGTCAGCAGAGCTGCGTAGCTGGCGGGTCGCACTCGCGGCCATCCCATGCGGCAGACCGGGGTATCTGCGCCTGATCGCCAGCCGCGGATTTTGTAGCAACACGCGGCTTCCGGGAACCTGTCGTCTCTCCAGATCAGGCTGGGAGTAAGAATCCCTCTCGGCTCCTAACAAGCAGGTTCAGTCAGCCTGCTCCAGGAGTCCCCGCGGTGTATACAATGCTCAGTGAGCCAGACCGAGCGGCGCGATGAGACGAAGAATCAGCCCGCGCGAAATCACGCGGCGCCTGCTGCGAGCGCCTCCCTCAGAGCAGCGCGACGCCGCCATCCGTCGAGTCATCCGCCAGATTCCGCGAGGCAAGGTCGCCACCTACGCGCAGGTGGCCGCGGCGGCGGGATATCCCCTGTATCACCGTCAGGTGGTCCAGGTGTTGCGCAAGTGCGGCGATTCCCTGCCCTGGCAGCGCGTCCTGGGCGCCGGAGGACAGATTCGTCTAAGGGGCGAAATGGCGCACGAACAACGCATCCGCCTGGAGATGGAACGCGTCCACTTCCGCGGCAAGCGCGTGGTCATGGAGGAGCATCAGCACATCTTTAGGACGTGGGAGCTCGTTGAATAAAGCCTGCCCATAGTCGCTCGAACCAGCGGTCCCAGTGGCCCACGAGCAACGGCGCGACATGCGTGCCGTGATTATGAAGCGGACAGTGCGATCTTGCGCTACGCTATCTCATCGGAGGCCTTTTCATGAAATACACGCGCCGCAATCTGTTGCGCCTCGCGGTAGCCTTGCCCGCGGGCGCGTTTCTCTCCCGGCTTCAGGCGCTCACGGAGCCCTACCGGAGCAAGGTGAAGATCACCGCCATCAAAGCCATGGGCTTGACGACCAGCACCGGAAACTGCCTGATCCGGATAGACACGGACGCCGGCCTGACCGGCTATGGAGAAGCCGGCGCCACCGGCCCCATGGCCCGTGCACGCATCGAGACCATGAAGGCCCTGCTGCTGGGCAGGGATCCCCTGGCCATCGAGCAGCACTTCCACAACCTGACCTCACTCATGCACACCTACATGGCGCACATCCCCACCATTAGCGGCATCGACATGGCGCTCTGGGACCTGGCTGGAAGAATCACTTCCCTGCCCCTCTGCGTGCTGCTGGGAGGCCCGTTTCGCGAGGCCATCCCCATGTACTCGCACGGCCTGGGGCTCAACATGCTGGATAAAGCCTCCTGCCGCGACTGGGCGCAGCGAATCAAGCAGCAGCCGGAGGGATTCACCGCCTTCAAGAACGCCATCGACCCGGTGCTTGGCATCCCGGCCGCCCGTTACGCGCCCACCCTCGACAGCGGCCAGTTGCGAAAGGTCGCCACGGCCTACGCCAACTGCCGCGAGGCGGTCGGCACGGAGATCGACATCGCCGTGCATTGCCACAACGAGTTCGACACGCCCAGCGCGATCGGAGTCGCCAAAGCCGTCGAGCCGATGGATCCGCTGTTCCTGGAGGACGCTCTCAACGTGCCCTATTCGGAAGGCTGGATGGCGCTCAAACGCTCCACCCGGATCCCCATCTTGACCGGTGAAAAGCTGGAACTCGTCCGCGGATTCCGGCCCTTTCTCGACAACCAGGCCGCGGACATCATTCATCCCGACCTGGCGTTCGCGGGAGGGATAACGGGCACGCGGAAAATCGCCGACTACGCGGCGCTCACGCGCACCCCCGTGGCCCTGCACAACGTGGGCACGCTGGTGCTCACTTACGCCTCGGCCCACTTCGGCTCGTCCATACAGAATTTCTATCGCTCGGAAAGTGCGCTGGGCCGGCCATCCCGCCAGGTCGAGGATATGGCCGCCAGCAACCCGCCCGAGGTCCGCCAGGGGCTTCTCAAAGTTCCCATGTCGCCGGGCCTGGGCGTAGATCTCAATCCAGATTTTTTGCGGAAGCATCTGGCCAAGGGAGAGGAGTATTGGGGATGAAAGTCAGTCAGAATTCGCGCATATTCTTGGGGGCTGCTCTAACGGCCGCCGTGTTGATGATGACCGCCGGCGCCCAGGAATCCAAGCGCAAGACGCAGAGGACTTCGCCGGTGGGTTACGATGACACGCCCATCCTGCCCGGCCAGAAGTGGCGGGTCCACGACATCCAGCGTCCCCGTCCTCGGGTGGTCACTCCGGGCACGGAGAGTTCGCAGGAACGGCCCGGCCGCCCGCCCTCGGATGCCATCGTGCTGTTCGACGGCAAGGACCTCTCCAAATGGGTCGCGCAGGGCAAGGGCAAGAACCGCGGCAAAACCACCGAACCCGGATGGAAGGTGGGAAACGGCTATATGGAAGTGGTGGGTGGCAGCGGCGATTTGGTGAGTAAGGAGAAGTTCGGCGACTGCCAGATCCACGTCGAGTGGGCCGCCCCGGCCGAGATCGACGGCTCCAGCCAGTGGCGCGGCAACAGCGGCGTGCTGATCATGAATCGCTATGAGATCCAGGTGCTGGATTCCTTCGAAAATCCCACCTACGCCGATGGCCACGCCGCCTCCATTTATGGGCAATACCCTCCCCTGGTCAACGCCTCCCGCAAGCCCGGCGAGTGGCAGACCTACGACATTGTTTTCGAGGCCCCGCGCTTTGAAGGGGAGAAGCTGGTCAAGCCCGCCTTCGTGACCGTGTTTCACAACGGCGTGCTGGCGCACCACCGCCGGGAGATCACCGGCAGGACGCCGCATCGGCGAGTCGGCACCTATGCCCCGCACGCACCCGAGGAGCCGCTGGCCCTGCAGGACCATGACACTCCGGTGCGCTACCGCAACATCTGGGTCAGACGCCTGACGGGCTACGACCAGCCGTGAAGCGGGCTGCCCGGCGCGCTGGCCGACCTGCCCCCAAGGAGCCGGCGAATGCGAACTACTAGGGTCCGGCCATCGGCTGCCGCAGCAGATTCTGCGCTAAAATCGTTGGGCGCGAACAACTGAACCATGGCTGACACCCACAAGACCCATCGCCGCTACCGCGAAGACCTTACCGAGATGCCGGATTGGCTGAAGAAGAAAAAGTGCCCGCAACGGGACAAGTACCTGGCCGGTAAGCGCATCCTGCCCGCCAACCTCACGGGCAAGGAAAAGCTCGCCGATATAGTTGATGAAACGTTTCTCGCCTACAACGCAGCGCGGCTCAAAGAAGGATGTCAGTTGTTCGTCGAGAAGATGCTCGGGCCGGATGTGACCGTGGGCATGAGCCTGTCGGGCGCGCTGACGCCAGCGGGCTTGGGATGCTCCGCGGTCGTCCCGCTCATCAAGGCCGGTTTTGTGGACTGGATCGTTTCGACCGGCGCCAACCTCTACCACGACCTGCATTTCGCGCTGAACTACCCGGTGCGCGTGGGCAGCTTCAAGATGGACGACACCGAGCTGCGCAGCAATGACATCGTCCGCATCTACGACGTGCTGCTGGGCTACAGCGACTGCCTGATGGCCACCGACGAAATCCTGCGCCGCATTCTCATCCAGCCCGAATTCCAGAAGGAAATGGGTACCGCCGAACTCCACCACCTGCTCGGCAAGTATTGCGCCGAATGGGAGCGGCAGGCCGGCCTCCAAGACGTCTCCGTGCTGGCCGCCGCGTATCGCGCCGGAGTGCCCTGCTACACCTCCTCGCCGGGCGACTCGACCATCGGCATGAACGTGGCCGGCGTGGAACTGAGAGGAAACAAGCTGCGCCTCAATCCTTCCATTGACGTCAACGAGACCACGGCCTTCGTGCTCGCCGCCAAGCGCGCTGGCGGCAAGAGCGCCGCGGTCCTCTGGGGCGGCGGCAGCCCCAAGAACTTCATGCTCCAGACCGAGCCGCAGATCCAGGAAGTGCTGCGCATCAAGGAGTATGGCCACGACTACTTCCTCCAGGTGACCGACGCGCGTCCCGACACTGGCGGCCTGAGCGGCGCCACGCCCAGCGAAGCCGTGAGCTGGGGCAAGGTGGACCCGGAGAGTTTGCCCGACGCCGTGGTGTGCTACACCGACATCACCATCGCCATGCCCATCCTTACGCACTACGCGCTGGCCAGGCACAAGCCGCGCAAGCTGAGGCGCCTCTACGATCAGCGCGGCAGGATGATGAAAGCCCTGGCCAAGGAATACTTCCGTCATAACAAGGTGAAGATGGTAGACGGCTCCGACCCGGTGCTCAACTAATCCGATGACCGCCAGACAACTTCAAGCCATCGCCAGACAGCACGGCACGCCTGTGGTGGTGATTGACCACGACATCATCCGCCGCAACTACGCCAGCTTTAAACGGCACCTGCCCAAGGTGCAGGCGTACTACGCCGTCAAAGCCAATCCCGCACCGGAGATCATCCGCACGCTTTACCGCGCCGGCGCCAGCTTCGACGTCGCTTCGCTGCCGGAGTTCATGCTGGTTTACGAGAACATCCAGCGCCTCCCGCCCAAAGAGCGGCAGGACTTCATCTGGGACAAAATCGTTTACGCCAACCCCACCAAGCCCAAGGAAACGCTCCAGGCACTGGACCAATACAAGCCGCTGGTCACCTACGACAACCTCAACGAGCTGCGCAAGATCAAGCAGTACGCCCCGCATGCGGGCCTGGCGCTGCGCTTGCGCGTGCCCAACACCGGCTCGATGGTCGAGCTTTCCTCCAAGTTCGGCTGCGCCCCGGGCGAAGCCGTGGACCTGATCCAAGAGGCTTTCCGCATGGGACTGGTAGTGGAGGGCTTGAGCTTCCACGTGGGTAGCCAGTGCACCAACTTCGAGAACTTCGTGCAGGCCCTGAACATGTCGGCGGCGGTGATCGCGGAGGCCCGTGCGCGCGGCTACCAGATCAAGATCCTGGACATCGGCGGCGGCTTCCCCGCCCCCTATAACCGTCACGTCAAGCCCTTCAGCGCCCTGGCCCGCAAGATCAACGCCGAGATCGACCGGCTGTTCCCCACGGATATGGAAATCCTGGCCGAGCCGGGCCGCTTCCTGGTGGCCACGGCGGCCACCTCGGTGGCGCGGATCATCGGCAAGGCGGTGCGCGACGGCAAGACCTGCTACTTCATCGACGACAGCGTCTACCACACCTTCTCCGGCATCATCTTCGACCACTGCCCCTACCACCTGAAAGCGTTCAAGAAGGGCCCCACCGAAATCTGCGCGGTCTTCGGACAGACCTGCGACGGCCTGGACACCATCTCCCAGTCCGAAGAACTGCCCGACCTGGAAATCGAAGACCTGGTCTGTGCGGAAAACATCGGCGCCTACAGCAGCGCCTCAGCGACCTGGTTCAACGGTTTCCCGCCCGCGAAGCTGGTGCACGTGAACGAGTAACCGAGCGCCCGGGACCACCGGGCACCGGCGTCCGGGTTACTAACGAACTCCCCGGGATAAAGCGTCAGCCACCGGGGTGCCCTGAGCGTGGGTCCGAATTTCAGCCTCACCGGCAGATAATTCACTTCTTTTCACTGTCGTGCAAGCAATTGTTCGTTATCCTGTGCTGCTCTTCGTACCAGCGCTCCGCACGTGGACAGTTGCCCATGGTGTTTGCTGCCGGTCTGCTCTATTTGAGACGACGGCGCGCCGGAATAGGCAGACCCTGAATGCGAAGAGTACCGGAAGGAGATTGCAAATCAGCGGAGGAATCCGAATCCCACCCTCACCACACATGCCCACGGGATGCGCCGAATCAAATCGGCGTCCGCCAGCGCAGCCCCGCAAACCTCGCATAATCACCGTTTGCTGTAATCCATTCGCAGCCGGATTCAACGGCCAGCGCCGCGAACCAGGCGTCTTGAACCAGGTTCCCGGAGGTCCGGGCGCGCCGGCACAAGTCGCAGAAGATCTTCCAATGGCGGGGTCCCGGCTCGACGATCTGGCAATGCGGCTGTTCTATCAGGGTCGTCGAAAAGGCCAGGGCGTCTTCGAGGCGGCTGGGGTGCGCAAAAATGCGCGGGTGCGTCGCGATGCGTACCAACGCTGCCAACACCTGAGGCGACATCCCATAAGCCATCTCACCATTCACTACGGAGTGAAGCCAGGTTCGATACTTGGCGTGGTCCGGAGAGTCGCTGCGGAAGGCGTACAGCAGCACGTTCACGTCCGGAAGAATCATCTGCGCCCTTCCATGACATCCAGCAGAGCGGCGCTGTCTGTCAGGTCCACCCCTGGAAGCACCCCTCCGCCAGCCCGGCACACCGGTAGGGTCACGCGCGGGCGGCGGCGCGCCGGCCGGGACTGCGCCAGCACCAGGCGCAGACCTTGTTCCATAAGGGCTGTCAGCGTCTCACCCCGGCACGACGCCTCCCGCTTGGCCTGTTCGAGAAGACTGTTGTCAAGCCGCACGGTTGTCCTCATATGTCTAGACATATCAGTAGCGTTTCCATATGTCAAGTCCTTCGGTGTGCTGGCCCGCAAGGTCAACGCCGAGATCGACCGGCTATTCCCCAGTAAGTAGCGGCGCGGCTGAGCCGTCTCAGAACACCGTGCGCCAGTCGAATCCGCCGAAGCTCGCGTGGTCCCGGTCCAGGGAGGCGTGGGCGCGCCGGATGTCAAGCCGGCTAGCGTCAACGCTTCTTCTGGATGGGCAGGGCGCCGGCGGGCGTGTCTTCGACCTGGCGCTCGATGGTGTCCTGCCAGGCGGTCCAGACCTGGCTGGGAAAAGTGGAGAGCAACTGTTCCATGCGTTCCCGAATCTCGCAGACGATCTGCGGATTGCCGGCGGCCACATCGTAGCTCTCCCCCGGATCCGCGTCGAGGTCATAGAGTTCCGGTCTGGGGAGCGGCAGGTTGAAACGGCCCCCCGCAGGCTCCGGCGCCCAGATCAAGCAGTTGTAGCGGGAAACATGGAGCTTCCATGGTCCCCGGCGCGCGCACTGTAGTTGCCAGCCGTCGAAGTACAGCAAGGGGTCGCGATCGACTTCCTCCTTGTCTCCCGTGAGCAACGGCCAGATATCCACTCCGTCCAGCGGCTTGTCCGGCAGCGGGGCATCCGAGAGCCTGGCGAGGGTGGGGAGAAGGTCCATAGTGGATGCGACGCCCCGGCACACCAGCTCTGTAGGGATCCGGCCCGGGAAGCGCGCGATAAAGGGCACGCGCATGCCACCTTCGTCGGTCTCCCCCTTGCGCCCCCGCAACACCCCCGGACTGCCCTGGAACCACGGTCCGTTGTCGCTGGAGAACATGACCAGAGTATTCTCGTCCAGCCCGTTCTCCTTGAGCGCGCGCAGAACCTCGCCCACACTCCAGTCGAGCTCTTCCACCACGTCGCCATACAAGCCCTGGGCGGAGGTCCCCAAAAAGCGATCCGAGGCCGCCAAGGGGAGGTGCGGAGCGGTCTGTGGCAGGTACAGGAAGAAGGGCGAGTCCTTCGACCGCGCGATGAAGTCCACCGCCCGCTCGGTGTAACGCCGGGTCAACGTGTCCAGCCGGGCTGGTTCCTCAATCACCTGGGTGTTCTGTAGCAGCGGCAACGGACTCATGTCGTTGCTGTAGGGAAGGCCAAAGAACTCATCGAAGCCGCGGTTGGTGGGCAGAAACTGGGGCTGCGATCCGAGATGCCACTTGCCGATGCACATGGTAGCGTAGCCCCGGCTCTTCAGCATCTGGGCGATGGTGGTCTCCGTGTCGGGCAGCCCGATGTTGTCGGAAGGGAACAGCACCCTGGAGACGCCGACTCGGGTCGGGTAGCGGCCGGTCAGCAACGCGGCGCGGGAGGGAGAGCAGACTGCACTGGCCGAATAGAATTGCCCAAAGCGCACGCCCTCGCACGCCAGGCGGTCGAGGTTGGGCGTAAGGATCTTCGATCCGTAGCAACCGAGGTCACCATAGCCCAGGTCATCCGCGAAGATCAAGACGATGTTGGGGCGCCGGGCCTGTGCCTGGAGGGCGCCAGCCGCGGCAGCGGCCTTCAGGAAGGTGCGGCGATTCAGCGCTCTCTGGGGCATGATCTGCTACGGCGTGTACAGGTCCCGCATGCGGAAGCTCCGATACTCCTGCGTGGCGACCTGAATCGCGTAAACGATTTTCCCTGAGGGATCCGTCTCCACCGACTCACTCCTGGTGGCGTCTATCCAGCCCAGGTCGAAGTGATAGTTGCCATTAGGGAGTTGCCGCGCCGAGCCACCGCGGCGCAGTACGCCCCCAGATCGGCGTTGAGGACGAAAGTCGCCATGCGGTTCTGCTCGTCCAGCCGGAGCACCTGACCGCGGCTGTTCGCATTCGCATCGCTCTGGCGGCGTACATTGCCGTTGTCGAACACCGCAATCGTCGAATTGTCACCGGCCACATACCCGGCATCGTGTTGATGGGAGAACCAGGGGTATGGATCGTCGGAGACGAACTGGAAATCGCCCTCCTTCCCCAGCCGCCACAGGATGTCGCCGCTTCCCTCTCCGTTGTTGTAGTCGATTTTGATCAGCCAGTCCTGATGCCGGCACGAGTACAGAATGTTGCCATCCGGAGTGAAACCGAGCGAGTTGCCGTGCAACCAGTCATTCGCCTGTGAAGCCAGATGGAAGGGCGGCCCGCCGCCACACTGATGCTGGCAGGTTTCGCCCAGCGTTGCCATCCGGCGAGGATCCAGGTGATCGAAGGCGTCCCAGCTCCAGAGCACTTCGAGGTCGCGATCCAGAACCAGGATCATGTCTCCCAGCACGTCCACCTGGCCCGGGCCTTGCTCATCGGTCATGATTTGCTCGGTGCTCGCCAGCACCATGATTCTTCCATCCGGGAGTGTTCTGGCTTCATGATGGAATCCATTGATCTGGCGTCGCCCCAAGGCGGCCAGTTGCTCGTTAATTCGCGCCGCATTGGTTTCCTGGATGGTCGTCCCTGCCAGGTCGAACTTGCGCAGGATCTGGTGAGACTGGTCCGCCCCGCCATCCACGATGATTCCGAAGAAGAAACCACCCGGTTCGGGCCGGGTCAAGAACGAGATAGATCCCGGATAGAACCACACAAGGTTCCCGTACAAATCGGTGGCTACCGTGGTTTCCGACAGAGTGCTCTGAAGCAGAATCCCATCCATTACCGGCGTTGGCGGCGGCTGGGTCACGGTGTAGGGGGCGAGTTGAAGCTGGACATCCAGGGTGGTCAGGGTCAACGCGGGGCCCTCCTGGAACTCCGATCCGTTTTTTGAATACTCTGCCAAGTCCACTTGTGCCTCCATACCGTGATCCCAATGGTAGTGGCGCAGGCAGAGCGCGGTTTTCCCCGCTGCGGCTTTCCTGACTGTCTCCCAGTCCGTCTGGGGAATGGTAAAGTCCAAACCCCGCAGGCCTTCAATCTCCATCATGGGCTCCACGACGTTTTTCACGCTTCCACAGGAATGCACGACGATGCCGCCCATGGCCCGGGAAATCAGGCTGTTGTACTTCACGCCGAACTCCCGGTACAGTTTCGGCGACATGATGGCTGCCGTGTCGTCGCTGATCCGCACGCCGATCTCACGCGGAATGTACCACATTTCGTGGCCCATGGTGTGAAGGTTGCGGATGCGCGCCAACTGCTCTCTCAGATAGGCGATTGTCGCCTCGGTAATCTTCTCCAGCAGCACATGCACTTCCCTGGGGTAGAGCATCGTGGCGGTGATGAAGGAGGTGTATTCCCAGATCAGGGAGGCCGTCACCAGGGGCGAGGGCACGTTCACCAGCCGCAGCGGCAGGCCGGAGTGGGACTGGAGATAATCGATCCGTTCCCAAGCCTGCCTGAATACGGCGTTCGTCTTTGGATCGGGGACCTTCAGGGCGTACACGTCTTGCACATTGTCGTCCCGGATCAGGGGCGTGACCCAGGGATCGGCGTCGTCGTTCACCGTGTACTCGCAGCCAAAGGCGGAGGCGATGATGTTGATGCCCTGGTTGGGCTTGATGTTGGGCATGCCGTAGTCGCAGATGCCCTCCCGCTGCTTGTGAAAATCCATGTTCCAGCCGAGCTCCGCCGCGTGATCGGAGAAATACTTCGATGTAGCCGCATGAAAGCCGCCGATCTCGATGAGGAACGGCACCTCGGGGACATCTTCGAGTCGCCAGTTCTTCTCGATCAATGTTTTCTTTTCTTCGTCGCTCAGCATAATGCTTCTCACAAAAGACTACACGGTAGGCCCGATACGGTTTATTGCGAAATCATTGTGTCCCAGAATTTCCGCCTTTGTCAGCTTCCCTGATGCGACGGCAATCATCTCGTTGAACAACCGCTCACCGACCTGCTTTACCGTTTCCTCGCCGGTGATAATGGTTCCGGCATTCAGATCCATGTTATCCTGCATTTTGTTAAACATGTCGGTATTTGATGCAACCTTGAGTGTCGGAACAATTGGCGATCCGGTAGGAGTCCCGCGTCCGGTTGTAAATACCACAATGTGGCATCCCCCTGCCGCCAGCGCCGTGAGTTGTTCGATATCCTGTCCCGGCGTATCCATATAGACGAGACCCTTTTGCGTAATTTTTTCAGCGTACTCGATCACTGCCTGAAGCGGTTTGGTTCCTCCCTTGTAAATACAACCCAGAGACTTCTCCTCAATGGTTGTCAGGCCGCCCTCCATATTACCCGGGCTGGGATTACTGCCCCGCATATCGACATTCATCGCCTTTGCCGAATCCTCGCAGCGCTTGATTGCAGCGTAGCATTTTCCGGCAACGTGATCGTTCACCGCTCTTGATGCCAGCAAATGTTCTGCGCCGATCACTTCAGGAGTCTCCGACAACACCGAAGTGCCGCCGGCATCAACCAGCATATCACTGACTTCTCCCAGCGCCGGATTCGCCGACATCCCTGAACACGAGTCTGAGCCGCCGCACTCGGTGCCAAGAATAAGCTCTGAAATCGGAATAGGTTCCCTTACACATAAAGAGGCGTCTTGCATCATCTGATTGGCGGCTTTCGATCCTTCAGCAATCGCCGCATATGACCCGCCGGCTTCCTGGATAATAACGCAATGTACAGGTTTATGGGGGCACAACCGTTTAATTTCGGCGGCAATATCCTGCGCGCGCATATTCTCACAACCCAGACCGACGACTACGATTCCGAAGACGTTGGGATGAGTGCCATGTCCGACAAAAACCCGCACGGTCTGTGCGGCGTCGTATCCCAGTTGCGCACAACCATGCTGATGCTCCACCCACACCGATCCCCTGACATTTTGTGAAATGGCCCGCGAAACATGATTGGCACAGACGATGGTAGGCATTATCAGCACATGGTTCCGTGTCGCTGCGGAACCATCGCTGCGGCGATAACCCATAAAATACGTTTTATCCATCACACACATCACTTGGATTTTTGGACCTGAATATGCCTGCAAAGCAACCGCTAATCTGAGGAGACAAGATTTCCGTCACTATCAAACTTGACCTCACCGGCAGGTTGAATGATTTTAATGTTTTTATTTGTTAATGCTTCCGAAACAAGGGGCTCGGAAATCCATAGGGTTTCGATATGTGATGTATTCATTATTCTTACAATTCTGGGTTTTGTTTTATCAATTTCCGTACAACAAAAAATGGCGGCCTGAAGAGCAAGCCTGTCATTTCGTAATATCATCGGCATACGTACCCCACTGACCACCGTGCATGTCAGTGCGTTGGGATAGGTCATGTCAAAATCCGTTTTATCATAAACCCTTTTTGTGGCAAAATCAGCCATCCCAATACCGATCGCATTCCCATGTGTTTCTTCAGAAAGATCCAGAATGACATATCGTTGGAACTCCGGCCCACCGCTGGCATATGGCGTGCAGTAGGTTGCTGAAATATTGGGATCCGCCCCATCGCCGGAAAAGTTTTTTCCGATCTGATCGATCACAAGAATATCAAATTTCGGAAACAGGATTCGAGGCATTAATCGCTTTGCTTCCATGAGTAAATCTTTTTCTCTTTCTTTTATTTCATTTTTCGGGATTGCTACTATTTTACAGGTATTATCAAATGCATTTTCGATAAGCCCGATTCCAAAAAGAATCCTGGCATTTTTCAAAATAATATCGGCATAGGTTTCAACATTGCGGGCCATCCGGCCAAAGCCTTCCATGTGGCAGCTTTCAGCACCTTTCTGTTTTCCCATCCCGATGACCATCATTTTCAGCAAGCCGCTTTCATATGTCCCCCTAAATGCAGTATGCGGCTTTATTCTTCCGACAACGATGATTCCATCAGCTTGAGATGCAATCTTGTCAAGATAGACAGATTTACCCTCAGGAGTATGTCCGATGATGACCGTTTCCATGCTTGATCTTATCGGAACACCCATTGTCTTTTCTGTCACATTATAACTGGCAAGAACTTCAAGTTGTCCTTCCGCGGTTGCTCCTCCATGACTTCCCATTGAGGGGAAGATAAAAGGCTTTCCGCCAAGTTTTTGCACATGAGCGATTATTCCCTTGAGAATTTGGTCAATATTCGCAACTCCTCGACTTCCTGCAGTAATTGCAATGCTCATTCCGGGTTTTATAGTGGAGGCTATTTCGTTTTTAGAAAACTCGTTGGCTATCGCTGTCGGTATATCCCGGATAGCGTTGTCTTCAAAAATCTGTTTTATTTTCGCCATCCGCGGGATCTCGATCGAACCGAGGATATTATCAATGACACCATAGCGATCCCACGTACTATCTTTTAATAACTCACTCATTTGAACCACCCTTTGGTATAAGAAGTTGCTGTTTCATGCGCTGAGGATAAGAAAAATGGTCTGGAATGTCAACGGATTTTATCGATAACGAGGGAACGATGAAATCTTTGCTCCCGATCGACATCCGTTTTTTATCCTTACTTTTGGTTTGTTTTTTCCGCTGATCGCGTGTATGAAATTACCCATGATCGCCTCAGGCGCATGTCGTGATAAAATCGTTGGGAGGTAATGAAGATGCCCCATGTCATCGTCAAGCTTTATCCCGGAAGATCGGAGGAGCAAAAGCAGCGGCTGACCGAAGAAATTGCCAAGGATGTGGTAGAGATCATCAAGTGCCCGGAGGCGGCCGTCTCGGTGGCCTTGAGGAAGTCTCACAGGCGGACTGGCCGGAGAAGGTCTACAGGCCGGACATCCTGGAAAAGAAAGAGACCCTCTACCTGAAACCGGGGTACAAGAACCCCTTTGAGTAAAAGGGCTGTTTGCCTTTTCCCGAATGCCCGTGTATCATTAATCCTCATGAAAATCCGCGCTTGTTGTTTGCGGATGTAGAAAGGAGATCCTCCATGGATAAAACCCGAAAGATCCGGAAGGTCATCAAAGGCAGACCCGTCCTCGAAGGGGCGGGGGTCCACCTGAAGCGGGTGTTCGGCTTCAACAAGGGGCCGGAGTTCGATCCGTTTCTGCTGCTCGACGATTTCCGTGCGGACGATCCCCGGGATTACTCTGAAGGGCTTCCCCTGGCACCCCCACCGCGGGATCGAGACGATCACCTACATCCTGGACGGAAGGGTCGAGCACGGGGACAGCATGGGAAACCAGGGGCGTGATCGGCCCCGGCGACGTCCAGTGGATGACGGCCGGCAGCGGCATCATCCACCAGGAGATGCCGAAAGGGGATGAAACGGGCCGCATGGGGGGCTTCCAGCTCTGGGCCAATCTCCCCGCCTCCCACAAGATGATGGACCCCCGCTACCGCGACGTGAAAAGCGGCCAGATCCCGGAGGTCCGCGCTGCAAACGGCGCCACGATCCGGATCATCTGCGGCGAGGTCGGAGGGACCAAGGGACCGGTCCGGGACATCGTCACCGATCCCGAATACCTCGACGTGACGGTGCCGGCGGGGACGGAGTTCACCCACCGGACCCGGCCGGGGCACACCGTCTTCGCCTACGTGATCGGCGGCCGCGGCCATTTCTGCAGAGAAAAGAACCCGTTTTCCTACGAGGTCGAGGGGAGGAACTATTTCGACATCGAGCGGAATCCTTTTGCGGCCGACGGGGATCTCGTCCTGTTTGCCGACGGGGAGCAGATTGCCGTCTCCACGGAGGCGGAGCCGGTCCGGTTCCTCCTCATGGCCGGGAAGCCGATCGGGGAACCGGTCGCCTGGTACGGCCCCATCGTGATGAACACGCAGGAGGAGCTGCGGATCGCCTTCGAGGAGTACGAAAACGGCACCTTCATCAAGCACAAAAAGGCTTGACCCGATAAAAATCCGCTTGACAAGATGAAATCGGATTGTTAATGGAAAGCCACACGTTATATAAAAAGGAAATTTATGGAAAGAGTCAGGACCATAGCCAACCCCGTACAGATCGCGATAATTAGCGGGATTATTATTCCCTCCTGCATAGGGGCTGGGTGATGGTCTGTTCTTAAAAAAGAGTGAACAAAAAAACCGTTACCGACCCTGGTAACGGTTTTTTTATTTGGGGAAAAGCAAAAGGAGGAGAATAGCCATGCAGCAGACCGGATCGCAGATCCTTTTTACGGCCTTGAAGGAAGAAAACGTCGATACCCTCTTCGGTTATCCGGGAGGATGCGTCATGGATATCTATGACGAGCTGTTCCGGCAGGATATCCGGCACATCCTGGTGCGCCACGAACAGGGGGCCATCCATGCCGCCGACGGTTACGCCAGGGCTTCCGGCCGGGTCGGCGTCTGCCTGGTCACATCGGGACCCGGCGCCACCAACACGGTGACCGGGATCGCCAACGCCTACATGGATTCCATTCCCGTGGTCGTCCTCACCGGGCAGGTCCCCACGGCGATGATCGGCAACGACGGTTTCCAGGAAGTGGACATCACCGGCATCACCCGGACCTGCACGAAACACAACTTCCTGGTCCGGCAGATCGGCGATTTGCAAAGGACAATCCGGGAGGCCTTTCATATTGCCCGTTCGGGACGACCGGGACCGGTTCTCGTCGATCTTCCCAAGGATGTGATCCAGTCGGTCATGGAAACGGATCGCCCCGCGACCGCCCTTCCGCCCGAAGAGGAGCCCTGTCCGGATCTCGAAGGGCTCTGCAGCGAAGCCCTGAAGCTGCTCCTCAAGGCGAAAAAACCGCTCATCATCGTCGGGGGAGGGGTGATTCTCGGAAAAGCCTCCGAGGAGTTCCGGACCTTCGCGAGAAAATTTCAGATCCCGGTCGTATCGACCCTGATGGGGCTCGGCGCCTTCCCCGCGAGCGATCCGCTCTGGACCGGCATGTTGGGCATGCACGGCGCCTACTACGCCAACATGGCCGTCAGCCAATGCGATGTTCTCATGGCCGTCGGCGTCCGGTTCGACGATCGCGCGACGTCGAAGGTCGAGGCCTTCGCCCCCCACGCCAGGATCATCCACATCGATATCGATCCCGTCTCCATCGACAAGATCATCCGGACCGATGTCTCCATCGTCAGCCACTGCGCCCCGGCTCTTACGACCCTCCTTCGTCTCAGCGACGCACAGGGGCTCAGACGGCCCGAGGGGCAAATCCACGCCTGGCACAACCAGATCCGTCAATGGAAGGCGGAAATGCCCCTGAGCTACTGCCGCAACCAGAACATCAAACCCCAGTACGTCATCGAGAAGCTCCATCAGCTTACGCAGGGCCGGGCGATCATCGCGACCGAAGTGGGCCAGAACCAGATGTGGGCGGCCCAGTTTTACCGTTTCAACGAGCCCAACACCTTCCTCACCTCGGGAGGGCTGGGAGCGATGGGGTTCGGACTCCCCGCCGCCATCGGCGCCCAGGTGGCCTGCCCGGACCGGACCGTGGTGGACGTGGCGGGAGACGGCAGCATCCAGATGAACATCCAGGAACTGGGTACGATAGTCCATTACGGCCTGCCCGTCAAAGTCGTCATCCTGAACAATCTTTACCTCGGCATGATCCGCCAGTGGCAGGAGCTCTTCTACGGGCGCCGCTACTCCCAGTCCGACATGACCCAGGCCCCCGACTTCGTCAAGCTGGCCGAGGCCTATGGCATCAAAGGCCTCAGGGCCACCAAACCCAATGAGGTGAAACGGGTCCTCAAGGAGGGTCTGGAGACCCCCGGCCCGGTGGTGATGGACTTCCACGTGGAGCCGGAGGAAAATGTGTTTCCGATGGTGAAACCGGGAACGCCGCTGACGGAGATGGCCTTCGGCAAGGTCCGTGCCGCGGTGGCATGAACCATCAATAAGGAAAGGGAACAACCATGCCGACCCAGTTAAAAGAACGGGCGATAGCCGTGATCGTCAACAACAGGCCCGATGTCCTGGCCCGCATCGCCGGCACCTTCAGCGCCCGGGGGTTCAATATCGAAAGCATCTCGGCGAATATCACCCGGAACCCGGCCGTGACCAAGATCATCATTACCACCCTGACGACGCAGGATACGATCGCCAAGGTCATCAAGCAGTTGAACCGTCTGGTCGATGTGCTGGAGGCCAAAAGACTCCGCCGACCCCATGCCGTCAGAAGGGAAATGATCATCGCCCGCGTCCCGCGGACTAAGGAGCGGCAGGCGGCGATCCGGGAACTCGTCGAGACCCGCGGCGGAAAAGTGATCAACGAAGAATCCGACGCCGTCATCCTGGAATTTACCGGGGACAAGGAGGAGCTCGAAGAGATCCTGACCCGCCTGGAGGCGCTGGGGATGGAAGACTTTGCCCGAACCGGCGTCATCGCCCTGGAGAGGGGCAAGTCCTGAACATGAAGCCATACCTCGCACGGCAATCGGTACCCCATAAAGCCATATGAGCGATCCCGGGATCCAACCGGTCAAGCCGTCCACCATGGCCGCTTCCTCCAGCTCAAGGGGGATCGTCAACTCTATGGACGAAAGGAGTTTATTTTTTCGCAGAAAGGAGTAATATGACATATCAGAGGTGCGCTATGAAAAGAATATGGATGATGGCTACGGTCATGCTTATTATCGGTATGGTTTGTAATGCCTATGCCGTTTCCGCCGAAGAGGAGATTTTGAGTGCCGTGGTTCGGATACGGTCCGTTTTCCCTGCCAATGTTAGTTCTGCAGACACGCTGGGAACTGAACGAGTAGGCAATGGAGTGGTTATTGATGCCGAAGGAACGATTCTGACACTCTCGTTCCTCACGAGAGACGCCGAAACGATCGAGGTGACAGGTCCGGATAACGAACCTGTTGCGGCAACACTTATAGGATATGATTATAGTACCGGTTTTAGTCTGTTGCGGACGAATAAATCCCTGGGGGTCACTCCCATCAAGTTGGGTCAGTCTTCATCACTCGCAGTCGGCGATCTAACCATTGTAGCAGGTGCCGGTGGAGTACAAGAGTTGCAAATGGCACAGGTCGTCAGTCGCAAGGAGTTTGCGGGTTCATGGGAATATCTCCTTGAAGATGCAATTTTTACCGCACCTGCCTTTGCAGATTTCAGCGGAGCGTCACTGATCAATAGTAAGGGACAGCTGGTTGGAATCGGTTATCTTTTCACGCCGATTTCACTGCAGGAATATGGTTTGGTGCCCTGTAACATGTTTATTCCCATCGACGCACTCAATCCGATTCTGGCCGACCTGAAGACTATCGGAAGGCCACTGAAGGTAAAAAGGCCGTGGCTGGGTATTAATGCGGAGGAAGCACATGGCCGGGTCTTCATCACCAAAGTCACAGCGGGAGGACCAGCCGAAAAGGCAGGTCTGAAGGCGGAAGACATGATTATTTCGGTTGATGGGAAAGAAGTGCGTGGTCTTGCCGATTTTTACCGTAAGATTTGGAGTGTTGGCGATGCCGGCGTCCTGATTCCCTTGACCGTTCTTAAGGGAGACAAGATTCAAGACATAAAGATTCTCTCAGCCGACCGTTATAAAGCAGTGAGGGCAAGATCCCGGGAAGATATCAAATTATAAATCTATGATTATACGTCTGAATACGAATATCGAATCAAATCTTTCTTAAAAAACAGGTGAATCCTTTGCACATCAATTTGGATGGAAAAGTGGCCATCGTGACGGGCGCCGGTAGAGGGATTGGAAAGGCGATTGCCAAAGCACTGGCTGCTGCGAATGCCAGGGTTGTCGTTAATGATGTTGATTTGAACGCTGCTATGCAGGTTGCAGAGGATATAGAATCTACCGGTGGAGAAGCTTCGCCGGATAAGGCCGATGTCCGCATTAGAAGCGAAATCAGCGAGATGGTTGAAAATGTCGTTCAGAAGTGGGGCGGGATCCATATTCTGGTCAACAACGCAGGCGTCGTTTCCCGAAACCCGCCGAAGAGTTAACCGAAGAAGAATGGGACAGGGTTATCGATGTAAACCTCAAAGGGACTTTCCTTTGTGCCCAAACGGTCGCAAAGGCCATGATTCAAAAAGGGAATGGTGGAAAGATTATAAACTTGTCTTCGATCATGGGCACCGTTGCCCTTCCTCCCAGAGCGCCCTATTGTGCCAGCAAAGGCGGAATTATTGCACTTACGAAGGACTTGGCCGCCGAGTGGGCGAAGTACCGGATCACGGTAAACACCATTGCCCCCGGATGGACCATAACCGAAATGACTCAATCCTACTTTTCTCAGGAAGAAGTCCGCCGGTTTCTTCTGGATCGGATACCTCTCAATCGCCTGGGACAACCCGAGGATGTTGCCAACCTCGCCGTTTTTCTGTCGTCTGAGTATTCTGATTACATAACAGGGCAGGCGATACACGTGGATGGAGGTTGGACCGTTCTATAGCGGAGCATTTACCCGGAAGCAAGTTTTATGCGGACGCATGGAGGGATGAAAGGGATTATCCCCCTAAAAAATGGAAGAGAGGAGTTGTATCCCATGATGGACCGTAAGGAATTGGAGGCACTGTTTCATAAACACGGCTACACGGATTTTAAGTGGGTGGAGCCCGGAGAGGTGGTCGTCTCCCAATGGGTGCGAACGAAGTGCATGTTCGGCTGCGGCAATTACGGCCATAATGCAACCTGTCCCCCGAATGTCCCTTCTGTTGCAGAGGTTCGGCAGCTCTTTGCCGAATACCGTGCAGTGGTGATCTTCCATTTTGCGCATGCGGTGGATAAGCCTGAAGACCGGCATGCCTGGACAAGAGGGGTTAACCAGGAACTTCTGAAACTGGAGAGGGCGCTCTTCCTGGCGGGCCATTACAAAGCATTTCTCCTGTGTTGCGACAGCTGCTATCTCTGTACCGACTGCTCGGAAACCAGGGGAACGTGCAAAATTCCGCGGTCGGCCCGGCCCTCCCCCGAATCCATGGCGATCGATGTTTTTGCAACCGTCCGCAAGGTCGGTTTTCCCATTGAGGTTCTTACGGAATACTCGCAAGCAATGAACCGTTACGCGTTCCTGCTCATTGAATAGCGCTGGTTTCTCTATGATCGAAAGCTTCTACATAATCTGAGATGCTGCGCTTGGGAATCCCTGAAGGTCATTTACCGCAGTGAACAAGGAGTCAGAGATATTTTTCCCGGTCTGCCGCCGCAGATAACGACGGTTATTGCGGGGAAATTCAAAAATCTCTGTCGGCGCCCGTTCCGGCAGGCACCGACGGGGAAGAGCGCCCTCAGGACGCTCCCCGGCTCCCGTGCAATGCAGGGCGGATCTTATGCCGACCCCGATCCGGGGTGGGCAGGTTGAAGGAATCTGTCGCTATGACCCATCAGATCGTCCATCCCAACCCTCTGCCGGATGACCTCCATCCGGCCGTAGATGCCCTCATCGAGCGGCTCCGCGCCCATTACCCGGACATGAGCGGATTCACGGCCATTTCGATGACGGGCCGCGGCCGCGACTTTTTGCATCACCTCGTCCATACCCGGATCGGCGGTCTCCTCCCGACCATCCTTTCCTTCGACGACTACAGGACCCGCCGTATCGCCGAGGCGACCGGCCGCATGGCCGTGCCGGAGGATGAGGCCTTTCTCCGTTTCCATGCCCTTCGGTGCCGTGAAGAGGGCCTCTCCCTACCCCCGGCCGACACCCAGCGGCTGCTCTCGTTCCTGACCACGATCGCCGAGTTCTCCGTGAGCATCCCGGAGTTGCGCGCCCTGGACCGAATCGGGCCCGAACAACTCGACCGGATCGATCGGTTCTTTGCGACGATGGAGGCATTCCGCGCCCGCCTTGCCGCCGAGGGGCTGTTCTATCCGCCGTTCGAAGCGGCGCGGTTCGCCGACCTCACGCCGGGCGATGGCGAATTTTTCGTCGGTCTGCCCCTCATGACCCCGGTGAGCCAGCGCTTTTTCAGCCGTATCCCGCGCGATCGGCTCTTTGTGGACGCGCCGCTTTTCGGCCCCCACATGCCGACAGAGCCGCCCGATTACGAGACGGCCCTGTCGCTCGTCCGGCGTATCGGTGTCGCCGAAAGGCGCAATACGGGTGAGGGGCTTGGTTTTACCGAACTGGCCGAACGGGCCGCCCTGCCGGCGCTCCTCGCCCAGGAGATCGACGCCTTTTTGCGCGGGCCGCGGGGCGATGGGGAACAGCTCTTCATCGTGCCTCTGGACGAGAGGCTCTCGTTCTATCTGTGGGAATTCCTCTTCCGTCCGCTCGGCGGACAGGTCAACTTTGCGCCGTGGCTCCCCTTCACCCACTTCGCGGCTGCGCACCGCCTGCGCGAGGCGATCCGCGGCGGAAAGGGGCTGGCGGCTGTGCGGCGGGATCTCGTCGCCGAGCTCACCGCCCGGTGGAACGAACTCGACGAGGCCGACCATTCCGCATTCGAGGGGGCGATCACGCTGTGCGACGAACTGGATCGGCTCCGCCCGCTGATGGGCGATGAGTGGTCGCCGCTCGCCGAGTACCTCATCGCCGCAAAGAAACTGCGGCTGCGCGGCAAGCGCAGCGCACCGATACAGGTGGTGGGGCTGGGCGACGCGACCGGCATCCCCTATGGGCGCGCCGTCATCCTGCCGATGAACAGCGGCATCTTCCCGCGAAAGCCCTTCAGCGGCCCCTACCTGAACCTGATCCATCTGCCGCGCATCCACCGGACGCAGTACGAGGCGGACGATCTCGCCCTGCGGCAGTTTCTTTCCTTCGGCCGCACGGCCCACATCGCTGCCCTCTATGACCAGGCAAACGGCGAGGCGCCGTCGCCCCACTTCTCGTTCCTTGCCGCCGAATTCGGCCAAAGAGCGGTGAAGCGGCTGATGGCTCCGGCGCCGTTCCACGTGCCGACCGGCAGCCTCACCATAGAGAACACCGATGAACTGAAGGAGCAGCTTCGGCGGCACACCTGGTCCTTCAGTTCACTGAAGCGCTTTTTCACCTGTCCGTGCCGCTTTATCCTTGAAGACATCCAGGGCGTGACACCGCCCCCCTGCTTTGAAGACGAGGAGCATGCGAATCTCCTCATCGGAGATTTCCTCCACCGCTTCTTCGCGGAACTGAAGGCTCATCGCCCTGCCGTCGAGCGGTGGCGCGAACGATTTGAGGAGAGCTGGGAGAGCGACGCGGATCTCCGTGCGAAACTCCCGGACCAGGCCGTTCGCAAGGCCATCGTCCAGAGCCATCTGGCCGATATCGCCGCCTGGGAAAAGGAAACGGGCCGGCCGCTCCTCTTTTCCGACGAGGTGACGGACGGCCGAACTCGAGCTGAGCGCCCCTTTCGGCGGCGGCCGTTACCAACTCAAAGGGCGCATCGACCGCCTGCAGCTTCAGGGGGAAAAACAGCTCATCGCCGACCTGAAATACAGGGAAAAGAAAAAGTTCTCCGAAAGGGACGGCTGGCCGACCGGGTGGAAGAGACCGACTCCTTCGACGACCGTTTCCAGCTTGATCATCTATGCCTATCTCGCCCTGCACAATAAAAGGGCGACGCCCGGCCGGCTCGATGCGGCCCATATCTTTCTGCGGCCGAGGGTGCGCGGCGATTATGAGGGCCGCCTCGCGGAGGAGGATCTGGCCGGCTGCGACGCCACGATGGAGCGCATCGCGCAGCGGCTCGACGGGATGCTGGCCCTGGAGCGCTTCACCCCCAACTACCGCGCCGACGGCTGTTCTTACTGCCCCCACAAGGCGCTCTGCCTCAAGCCGGACCTCTACCGGACGGGAGGCCGCCCATGGTGAAAAGCCTCTTCGTCACCGCCTCGGCCGGTTCGGGGAAGACCTTCCGCCTGACCCAGGAGGTCCGCCGCCATATCGAGCGGGATACGGAATTCGTTGTCGCCGCCACCTTCACCCGCGCCGCGGCGGCCGAGATGGAAAAACGGATCCTCGAAGCCATCGAGAAGGGAGAGGAGAGCCCCGCCGACAAACTGCGGCTCATCATGCGGGCCGCCAGGGTCCACTTCTCGACCATCGATGCGCTCTTCCACCGGTTCCTCTCGACGGAAGCCTATGTGCCGCAGGTGGCCGACGAACACGAAAAGGCGATCATCACCGCGATCGCCGACGAGCGTTTTTTCCAGCATCCGCGCATTCTCGCCGACATCGAAAGCATCCTGATCGCGGCGCGCATCCTCCACATGCAGCCCGAGTCGCTGATCGAAGCGCTGGACAAGGGCAAAGAGGCGCTGGAGGCATGGGACTGCCCCGAGAGCCTGCTTGACGAGCTCAAGGGCAAACAGGCGCGCCTCGTCGCCGAGTACGAGCGGTTGCAGGCACAGGTGCAGGCGGTCGCGGAGGAAACGAAGGGAGCCCTGCGCACGCAGGTGGTCGACCCCCTCCTTGAACCGCTCGCCGCGGTGGATCTCAAACGGGCGCTCTTCCTCAAATCCGATCTGGCGGAGGTCAAGGTGGCCGCCGCCGACCGCGGGACGCCCGCCTACGCCGCCTTGCGGGAACTCTATCCCCCGATGCGCCGCCTCATCGCCGAGCATCTCATCAACACCAAACGGTTGCGCAGCGCCCTTCTCAAGCGCTTCAGCGCCTTGCGCGCCGCAGTGCTTGCCGAAGAGAAGGAAAGACTCGGCCGGCTCTATTTCGACGATATCCCCAAGGCGCTCATTGCCCTCGACGGGCCCGACAGCCCCGACCGGCCGCTCTTCATGGCGCGCCTCTACGAACTGGGATTCCACCGGACGGCCCATCTGCTCCTCGACGAGTTCCAGGACACGTCGCAAATCCAGTTTGACCTGCTCCGGCCGCTGATCGAGGATATCCTCGGCTCCGTGGGGGAGAATGCCGAGGGGGAACGGTCGATCTTTCTCGTGGGAGACTGGAAACAGTCGATCTACCAATGGCGGGACGCGGCGCCCGATCAGCTCCGGGCCTGCATCGCCCCCGCCCTCGCAAGCGGACAGATCGCCGCCGAGACGCTGCCCTACAACTACCGCTCGACGCCGCTTCTCATCGACTTCTTCAACCATCTGGTCGCCGAGCTCTTCGCCGGAACCGACAAAGTCAATCTTCAGGCGCCGCCCGAAGAGCCGAAGTATCCCTACAGCGGCATCTCCGAGGTGGCGGTCATCCCGGCCGCTTGCGGCGCCGGCGACGATCCGGCCTATGAACGGCTCGTCGAGGCCATCATACAAAAAAAGGCGGAGTGCGGGTGCCCCTGGGGCGACATGGCGGTCCTCGTGCCGCACCAACGGGCATATGGACAAGGCCGCGGCGGCGCTGGCACGGGCCGGGATTCCCACCTCGGGGATCCGCGGACGCGAGCTGCTGTCGCTCCGCGAGGGGACGGCGCTCTATCTTTCGCTCATCGCCCTTTTCACCGGGCATGACGGCCGCTTCATCCCCCGCGCCCTCTCGGCCCTGGGCTATGACGAGGCGCTGACGGCCGCCGTCACGCGGCTTGCCGGGACCATCGGCACGGCGCCCCGGCCGCACCGTTTTGCGGCCTTTGCCTCCGCCCTGCGCGACCTTGCTGCCCCATTTCCCGCGCGTCCTCATCGAGACGCTGTGGGATGAGGCGGAGCGTTACTTCAACCGTCCCGACGCCGTCGATGCCGCCGCCTTCCTGCGCTATCTGCTCGCGATGTCGCACCTCATCACCGTACCCGAGGGAGAGCACGCCGACCGGGTGAAACTGGCCACGATCCACAGCACCAAGGGCCTGGAATTCCCCCATGTCTTCCTCTTCTGGAAAGAGGGACTCGACAGGGCGCCCGAGATCCCCCATCCCGACGACGGCTGTCCGCTCAGCCTGAGCAAGGATGAGATGGCCTTTCTCGCCACCGGCCCGATAGCCGGAGCGGCGGCCATCGCCGAGGCGGCGGCAGCGGTGAAGGAAGAAAAGGCCGAAGAGACGGCCAACCTCCTCTATGTCGCCGCGACCCGCGCCGTGAAAAGCCTGACGATCCTCCTGCGGGCCGACAAGGAGGGCACACTGAAAGGCTTCAGTGAGCTGATGTTTCGCACGGCCCAAACAACCATACCGGACGCCGAGCGGACCGAATTCGGCTGGCGGCATGACTACGGTCCCGAGAAACCGCGGCCTTCCGACCACGAGGAGCTGACGGCGCCCGACCTTGCCGAAGGCTTTGTCGCGCCGGCCGACGGCGACGAAATGGACCCGACGCTGCGCTCCGCCGCCATCGAGGCGGGGATCGAACGGGGGATTCGCATCCACGCGGCGCTCGCCCGGCTCACCGGCGATCGCAGAACGATCGCCCCGGGCAACCTCGCCGAAGAGGAACAGGCCGCCGTCGAGCGGTTCCTGAGCGACCCCAAGGTGCGCGAGATCCTCTTCCGGCCCGGGAAGGTGCTCACCGAACAGCACCTCTCCGATACCCGCTCGTTCGGCATCGTCGACCGGCTCATCATCGCCCCCGACCGCATCACCCTCATCGACTTCAAGACGGGACGCGTCGGCCATCTTGCCGACAAGTACCGACCCCAGATGATCCGCTACCGCACCATCCTCCAGGGTCTCTTCGCGCGGGCGCCCGATCGAATGCTACCTGCTGTTCGTTGACGAACCGCACCGCATACTAACGATCTGATTTAAAAGAAATACGTCGTAAGTCTGATGTTTGCACTTTACATATGGTAACTTATGTGTTACTTAATTGTCATTAAGAGGGGCGCATGAAAATTGTCGAGTACCTTGCAGTAAATGGCGCGAGTCCTTTCCGGAACTGGTTTGACGAGTCTCGACAGTCGTGCGGCCGCCAAGGTCACAACGGCCTTGATCCGAATGGGAATGGGCAACACATCGAACGTGGAGAGCGTCGGGAGCGGAGTTTACGAAAGAAAAATCGATTACGGCCCCGGCTACCGTATCTATTTCGGTATGGATGGCGAGGAGTTGGTCGTCCTGGTCGGGGGCGGGACAAAGAAGCGTCAATCACAGGATATCGAAACGGCCAGGGAGCGCTGGACGGATTATAAAAAAAGGAAGAAGCAGCCGTAGAGGGAGATCGGAAATATGCCGCTGACAAGGGATTTTAGGGAGACGGTCATGGCACGGGTCAAATCGGATCCGGCCTTCAGAGGCGAATTGATCGTTGAGGCGACCAATGCCTTCTTGATGGACGACATGGAAACGGGCAAGGCGCTGCTGCGCGACTATCTGAATGCCACCGAATCCATCGCCGATATTGCCCGGGAATTGCAGATAAACGAGAAGAGCCTGCGCCGCATGCTCGGTCCGAAAGGGAATCCGACCCTCAAGAATTTCCTCAGCCTTCTGAAGGTGTGCAGTTCGGCGGAGCGCCTTACGCTTCAGGTCTGTCACCATTGACACCTATTGCGAGAGGTCGAGCGACAATCCGACAATCCCGAAGCTTACTTTGAATGGACAGGATAAAGCGGTGCTGTACGGCGCAGGTTATTGGAGAAAAGGAAGGAAGCTGTATGAAGGAAAAACCAAAGTACACGGATGAGCCACATGGATACCGGCCGGGTTGTAAAGGATTTTCTTCCCCGACCGAAAGATCTGGTGTTTCGGAAAGAGCGGGTGGTCACCCTGCGTCTGGACGATTTAACAAAGAACCGCGGACCATCGGGCCCACCCATCCGGGGGAGATGCTCCGGGAGGATTTTCTTCCGGACTATGGGCTGACGACGGCCGGGTTGGCAGAAGCTTTGGGTGTATCGCGTCAGACGATCAATGAGGTCCTTCGGGAGAAACGGGCCATCAGCCCGGTGATGGCCCTGCGACTGGCCCAACTGTTCGGCAACACCCCGGAGTTCTGGTTGAATGCCCAGCGTGCCTATGACCTGTGGCAGGCGAAACTGGGCTATCAAACAGAGATCGAAAAGATCAAGCCGTTACGCGCAGCATGAGAGATCAGCGCCTGCCGGCACACTTACCGGGTGGCGGCTGGCGGCGGATCAAAAACCTTCCATGAGAAATTACTATGAAAAACAAAGTGGCAAGGCCGAAAGACGTCCGGGAGGCTCCGGCAGGTTACAATGAGTCGGCCATTGTCATCTACGAGACGGCGGATGGTGTCCGGCTGGACGTCAAGCTGGAACGGGACACCCTCTGGCTCACCCAGAAACAGATGGCCGAACTGTTCGAGACGGAACGCAGTGTCATCACAAAGCATTTGCGGAATATTTTCAAATCAGGCGAATTGATTCAGGATTCAGTTTGTGCAAATTTTGCACTAACTGCCGCTGATGGAAAAGCATATCAGACTGCATTCTATCAGCTTCGGACGGGAAAAGGACGACAGCCTCAAAGGTGCCCTGGGGCGGTCATGCAGACTTTCGGCGGCCAGGATGTCTACCCAGATATCGAGGAGAAAGCCGCCCATCTTCTCTATTTCCTCATCAAAGACCACCCGTTCGTGGACGGCAACAAGCGCATCGGCGCAGCCCTCTTCCTGTGGTTCCTGGAAAAGAACGGGGCCCTCTACCACCGCGACGGAACCAAGCGCATCGCCGATACGGCCCTCGTTGCCATGACGCTTCTCATCGCCGAGAGCAAACCGGCGGAAAAGGAACTCCTGACCCGCGTCCTCATCAATCTGATCGGCCGGAGAGAACCCTGAGCAAAGGGCGCAATTCCTTACCTTGACGCGGTGCATCACAAGTGTTACACTTACCGCAAAGGAGAAAACCATGCCCACCAAAAATCCGAGAGTAAACATTGTTGTCGAGCCGCCGCTGTATAGTGCTATGCATGACCTTGCAACCAGCGAGGGCGTTTCCATGTCCACCATTGCCCGTGACCTGATCAGGGAGGCAATTGACTTGCGGGAAGATGTCGCCCTTGCAGCTTTTGCTGATACACGAATGAAGACATTCGACAGAAAAGTGGCGCTTTCACATGAAGATGTATGGGAATGATCCATGCCTTTTACGTTGCACTATCATCCCGCTGTTCGCGATGAGGATTTGCCCCTTATCGACCGAAAAACAAAAGACAGAATCCGTAAGGCCATAGAAGAACGGTTACAGACCGCACCTCATGACTATGGGGAGCCTTTGCGAAAGTCCCTCAAAGGCTACTGGAAGCTCCGCGTGGGTGATTACCGGGTCGTGTTCAAAGTGATCGAGTCCGAGGTATGGATTCTTGGCATCAGGCATCGGAAATCGGTTTATATGGATATTGGGAAGAGGGTGTAAAGGCTTTCGATGATATGGACTGGCTTAAATCTCCCCGGGATCAGTGGCCTTGAGGCCACCCAACAGATCTTGGCCGAGCCGGCTCCTCCAGTTGTGCTGATGCTTTCGACCAACGAACCAGAGGAATACGCCCCGCGAGCTGCGGGGGCGGGGGCTGCCGCCTACATCCCCAAGTCGGTTTTTGATCCGGAGGTGCTGGCCGGGGCGTGGGAGACGGCCCGATGGGGAGCGCGCGGTGAAACCGTTCGGGACAGCACTCGTGATGGCTATCGAGAGGAATGATCGTGGACGTACTTGAAGTTCGTGGATCGCGTCGCACGTTTGCTTCGCGCGAGGATGAAGGGGCGCCCGTTCGCGCCCTACGCGGCATCGATCTGGGCGTGGGCGGAGGCGAGTTCGTGGCCATCATGGGGCCCTCGGGGTGTGGCAAGTCGACCTTGCTGAACCTCGTAGCCGGACTCGATAGCTCTACCGAAGGCACGATCACCGTTGGTGGCGAAGTCGTCACCGGCATGAACGAGGACGCACGCGCTCGATTCCGCCGCAAGCATATCGGCATTGTGTTCCAGTTCTTCAACCTGCTCGAGGGCATGAGCGTGCTGGAGAACGTCACCCTCCCTTCGATCATTGCCGGCTCCTCTCGTAAGGCGGCAGAGTCGCGGGCCAAGGATCTGCTGGACCTCCTGGGGATCTCCGAGAAGACGTCGAAGCTCCCCGGAGTGCTCTCCGGAGGGCAGCGTCAGCGCCTGGCGATTGCGCGCGCGTTGGCCAACGAGCCCACGCTCCTCCTCGCCGACGAGCCCACCGGATCTCTGGACTCGCCGGAGGTGCCGAGATCCTGGAGTTGCTGCGTCGCCTGCGTGCGGGCGGACAGACGATCGTGTTGGTGACCCATGCGGACGCAGTGGCAGAAGCGGCCGACCGCATCGTGCGGATGCGTGATGGGCGCATCGACCACGGCACCGATGACGCCGACAGCGGGTCCGACGACCCGGTGTTCGGAGACCTCATCACTGAGGTGGCCTAGCGATGCGCGCCGTCTGGACACGCGCCCGCTCCGACCTTCGCCGGCACATGCGTTCGGCGATCGTGCTGTCGTTGCTCATCGGGCTGACCAGTGCGCTGGTTCTCGCCGCTGCGGAGGGTGCGCAGCGGACCGACACTGCCTACGCTCGATTGCGCGTCGCGGTGAACGCACCGGATGAGATCGTCGGCTCCGGAACGGGAACTGTGGAGGCCTTGATCCCCCACGTGGACTTCTCGAAGGTGGCGCTTCTTCCCCAGGTCAAAGCGACGCGCGAGATGGCGTACATGCTCGGTGAGGGCGTGGGCGCCGATGGGAAGGCGCTCTTCGGAGGGGTCACCCAAGGCTCCAGCATCTGGGACCGCCGACCATCGAGGGGCAATCCGCCATGCCTTGGAAGGTCCTCGAGGGTCGTCTGCCGGATCCGACGCGAAGCGATGAGGTCGTCATCGGCTACATGGCGCAACTCGATCCGCAGGCGGCGGTGGGATCGACGATCGACATACGACTCATCCCGGCGGGCCTCACGGCGGAAGAGCCGCGGCTGCGGAGTCGTCTTCCGATCCCGAGTCCCTGCTGGGACCGCCCATCCCCGTCAAGGTCGTGGGCCGGGTCGTCGTGCTCGATGGCAACAACGAGCTGAACGGCAACAACAACCATGAGTTCTTCGTCTCGCCCGCGTTCGTGCAGCGGTACCAGCCGAGCACGCTCAAGGTCGACTACCTGATGGTCACGCTGAAGAACGGGCAGGCGGACAGCGCCGCGTTCGAGAAGGAACTTCTCGCGCTCTATCCAAACGCCAGCGTCGCGTCCTCAGCGGACGAGGCGCTTGTGATGCGGCGAGCGGTCAACGTGCAGGTGGCCGCTTTGTGGCTGGTGGCCCTCCTCACCGCCCTGGTGGGATTCATGATCTTTGGGCAGGCGCTCTCCCGGCTCAACTTCACCGAGTCGACGGAGAGTCCCATCTTGTCGGCTCTCGGCATGACTCGGCGTCAGCTGTTTGCGGTGGCCATGGTGCGTGCGGCGGTGATCGGGATCGCCGCAGCCGCAGTCGCGTTCGTCGGAGCAGTGGCGGTCTCGTCGCTGCTCCCCACCGGCCTTGCCCGGATCGTTGAGCCGACGCCGGGCACGGATGTCGCTTTGATCGTGATCGGGGGCGCCCTGTGCGTACCGCTCGGAGTGCTGCTCTTGTCGGTCGTCCCGGCGCTGCGCGCCGCACGTGCGCGCGGTGACGCATGGGTGTGGCGGTTGTCGCGGAGTTCCGGCGGCCGTCTGGGATGGCTGCATTCGCGGCACGGTCGGGACTTCCGGCTTCCGCGGCGACCGGCGTTCGCCTGGCCCTAGAGCCGGGTCGGGGACGGACGTCGGTGCCCGTGCGCAGTGCCATCGTCGGGCTCACTTTGGCCATGGTTGCGTTGACGGCTGCCTTCGGGTTTTCGGCCAGCTTCGCCCACCTTGTGGCGACGCCGAAGCTATACGGCGAGTTCGGGAACTTCGGCGGAGGCTATCCCTTCGGGGGGGGTTCGACCAAGCGATCGCCGCGATGGCCGCCGATCCCGGGCTGTCCGATGTGACGGTGGGCAACTTCAAGGAAGCGGTGGACGTACAGGGGCCAGGAGGTCGGTTGAGGTCAACGTCTGGGGGCTGGACGTCTTAAAAGGTGCGCTCACGCCGACAATGGCGAAAGGCTCCTGGCCCGTGAAGGAGGGTGAGGTGGCGCTCGGCGCCAAGACCATGCGACAGGTAGGCGCCCGCATCGGAGATACCGTGCAGGTCCGCTCAGGGGACACGATCGTCCCCCTCAAGGTGGTCGGCCAGGCAGTCTTCGGTACAGGGGGCTTCGGCCCGGGGCTGGCCGAAGGAACCGGGATGACCTTTTCACAATAGCAGGCTTCTTCCCCCAAGACGCGCGGACCCAGTTCTTCGCGAACCTCGCTCCGGGGGCCATCGGCGCCGACGTGATCCGCGGCTCAACCCGCTGTTCCAACCGCTCGGTGCCGCGGTGCGAGCATCGAGGACGCTCAAGCCGCAGGCCTCTACCCGAAGGAGGCCGCGGTCATCGCCGCTTTCGGGAGCGCGCAGCGATCCCCGTGCTGCTCTCGGGCCTTCTCGCGCTGGCCGCTCTCGGGACGCTGGTGCACACGCTTGTCATGTCGATCCGCCGCCGCCGCCGAGACCTTGCGGTGCTCAAGACCCTCGGCTTCGTCCGTCGCCAGGTATCGGCTACGGTCGCCTGGCAGGCCACCACGCTGGCGGGTATCGCGCTTGTGATCGGTCTGCCGGTGGGGGCGGTGGTCGGACGGTGGGCATGGACCATCTTCGCGAACGCGATCGGCGTGCTTCCGTGCCCGTCGTGGATCTCCAACCGCTGTTCATCGCGATACCGGTGACGCTCCTCCTGGCGAACCTGATCGCGCTCATCCCGGGCCGGCTCGCGGCCTCTACCCAACCAGCCGCCGTCCTGAGATCGGAGTGAGGTCATGAGCGCAGAGCACCGAGTAGTTCGGGACTGACCGGCGCCGCAATCGTGATGCTCGGCCTCGCGGCACTTGTCGCCGTGGTGTACGCGGCGGTGGTGCTCATCCTTGGCCGCACGCCGGTCGAGGGCGAGCGTGGTCTGCTGCTTTGGTCATGGCCGCCACCGCAATCGCGGTGGTGCTCGCGTTTCCGGTCCGTGGGCGCCTGGGAGCGCTGGCTCAGCGCGTGGTGCTTTCCGATCGCGGTGCAGCCAATGACATCGTTCGCAACTTCGGGAGCCACGCTTCTCGCTCGGTACCGCTGGACGACCTGCTCCTGCACGCTGCAGAATCTCTGCGCACGTCTCTCAGGCTCACTTCGGCGGGCCTCTGGGTAGTGGTAGGCGATTCGCTCGCACTCAAGGTCTCCGATCCGGAGCGCAGGCGATCGCGGATCCCGATGGGAGCCGCCGAGACCGGCAGCGTCGCGCGCTCGGGTGTTACCGGTCCGGCCTGGTTGCGAGTGTGGCTGCCCGAGCTACTGACGGACCGGGGAGATGAACCCATCGTGCGGGCGGCGCCCATCGCTCATGCAGGCGAGCTGCTCGGGATTCTCGTGGTGCAGCGGCCCAAAGTAGCGGAAGTCTTCACCGAAGACGAAGAAAGCGCACTCGGGGAGTTGGCGCGGCAGATAGGTCTCACCTTGCACAACGCGAAGCTCGACTCAGCGCTGCAGGCGTCGCTCGACGAGGTACGGCGACAAGCCCAAGAGCTGCAGGCGTCGCGGGCACGCATCGTGGAGGCCGGCGATACAGCGCGGAGAAAGATCGAGCGGGACATCCACGACGGCGTCCAGCAACATCTGGTGGCGCTGGCGGTCAAAGTGCGCCTGGCCAAACAACTGCAGACCCAGAACCCGGCAAAGGCAACCGAAGTCCTGGAATCGCTGGGGGAGATTGAACGACACTCTCCAGGAACTCCGCGATCTGGCTCACGGGATCTATCCGCCGTTGCTCGCCGACAAGGGGCTCGTGGAAGCGCTCGCCTCGGCGGCCCGCCGGGCGGTATTGCCGACCAAGATCGAGGCGGCCAACATCCGGCGGTACAGCAGGGTGGTGGAAGCCACAGCCTACTTCTGCTGCCTGAGGCGTTTCAGAACGCGGGGAAGTACGCCGGTTCGGGCGTGCAGGTCCGCGTGTCGGTGCGCGAAGAAGGTGATGCCCTGATCTTCACCGTGACCGATGATGGCGCGGGATTCGACACTCGAGCCGGGGCCCAGGGCGCCGGGTTCACCAACATGAACGACCGGCTCGGCGCGGTCGGAGGGACGCTCCGCGTGGAGTCGACCCCAGGCGCCGGGACCCGCGTGACCGGCACCATCCCTCTGCTGGAAAACCCGCCAGAGGGGGCATGATGACGAGTCATCCTGCCACGCTCGCTCAACTCGCGGGAGGAACGCCCTCTTCGCGCAGAAAGGTCAAGACCGCCATCACCCGGCGATGCACCTGCGGCTCGTCCGAAAGGCCGAGCTTGCCGAAGAGCGAGTTGATGTGCTTCTCGACGGCCCGCTCGGACAAGAACAGGCTGCGGCGATCGCCGCGTTGTTCTTGCCCGTCGCCATCGCGGACAGCACCTCGCGCTCGCGGTCGGTGAGGTCGGCCAGCGGCGAGTTCGCCAGCGCGCTCTTACGCGCGACCAGCGCCTCCACGACCCTCGGGTCCAGGAACGAGCCGCCTTCGCGACCGCCTTCAGGGCGCGGACCAGTTCGTCGAGGTCGGCGATGCGTTCCTTGAGGATGTACCCGAGTTTCTCGGCGCCGTCTTTCAGAAGGTCATACGCGTAGGCCTCCTCCACGAACTGCGAGAGGACCACCACGCCGATCGCGGGGTGCTCGGCCCGGATCCGTTTCGCCGCTCGGATGCCCTCGTCGGTGTCGGTGGGGGGCATGCGGATGTCGGTCAGCACCACGTCGGGAGTGTATTCCGCGACGGCGGCAAGCAACTGCTCCGCATCCTCACGGACGCCACCAAGTCCACGCCGTCGACGGTTTCCAGGAGTGCCCCGGTGCCCTCGCGGACGAGGTAGTTGTCTTCGGCGAATACGATGCGCATCAGCCAATGCTACAGCCTCGGCCCCCGAAGTCAATCAAATCGGTAGAGCGGCGCGTGAGCATCCGGGTGGTGCTGGGGGACGACAACGTGTTCGTGCGGGAAGGGGTGCGCGCGCTTCTCGATTCCACCGACGGGATCGAGGTCGTCGGCGTCGCCGCAGACGCGCCGACTCTGCTGGCGGCAGCGGCGGAACACGAGCCCGATGTCGTCGTCACCGACATCAAGATGCCGCCTAACTTCCAGCTCGAGGGCATCGATTGCGCGCACCAGATCCGCACCGATCACCCAGGCACGGGAGTCGTGGTGTTGTCGGCCCACGACGACGAGGCGTACGCGCTGGCGTTGCTGGGCGGCGGGCAGAGCGGCCTGGCCTACCTCTTGAAGGATCGGGTGGCCGCAGGGTGACGAACTGGCCCGCGCGATCACGCAAGTGCACGCAGGCGGGCGCTGGTCGACCCCACGATCGCAGAGCGCCTGGCGGGCCGCAGAGATGCCGGCGAAGCGGATCGGGTCATTCTGGACTTCATGGCCCAGGGGGCCGGCTACGCTGAGATGGCGGAGTCGCTGCAGACGACCCAGGAGGCCATCGACAGGCAGGTCACCGATCGTTTTCCGCCTGGATGGGCGCCGACGACGGTGACGCGGGCGCAGTGGACGAGTCAAGCGCCTCCACTCGGCCGTGGTAAGAGCGAGACCTCTGCACGACCCTCGCTCATACGTGCCCCAAGGGCTCGCCGAGAAGATCGCCTCGGGCGAGGCAGGCGAGACGATGCAGGAGGAGATAGGGTAACGGTATTGTTCTCCGATCTCCGCGGCTTCTCCACTCTGGCGGAGCGGATGAGCCCGCGGGCCGTCGCCGATGTGGTGGGCCGTCACCTCTCCGCCATGGCGGAGGTCGTGCAGTAGCACGGCGGCACAGTGGACAAGTTCGCGGGGGATGCGGTCATGGCGGTGTTCGGCGCCCCGCAGGCCCAACCCGACCACGCCGAACGTGCGCTCTTTGTGCCCTTGCGATGCAGGCGCGTCAAAGCGTGCTGAACGAGGAAGCCGCGACGCGTCCGAGCCGCCCCGCTGATGGGCATCGGCGTGAACACCGGCACGGTGATCGCCGGAACGGTCGGCGGCGCGGGGCGGCTGGAATACACGGTCATGGGTGACGCGGTGAACGTCGCTTCCCGGCTTCAGGGCGAAGCACTGGGTGGCGAGATCCTTACCACCACCAGCACCATCGATGCCGCGGGAGCCGCCATAAGGTCGGAGCCTGCGGGCCCGCGACAGGTCAAGGGGCGCAATCAGCCGGTTGAGACGCATCGGATCCTCCCGAATACCGCTCCGGCGGAATCCCCGGCATGAATCACGCCCAGACACGCGGACGCAGGTTCGAGCGGCTCCTCCTGGGAATGGGGATGAGCGTCATGTTGTTCGTAATGGAACACCGCGTGATCAAGATGCAGCGAGCCGGCAAACCTCGGGACGGCCGGGAGGTCCGTCGCCCATGAGAGAAGACCAGGATAAGCGGACCAATGTGGGACGCGTCGCCGTGGCCACCGACCGTTCTCCTTCGGCGGAGCGGGCGGTTCGCTGGGCGGCCGCGCTTGCCAACCTGTACGGCAGCCCTTTCTTGCTCATCCAGGTAGTGCTTCCCCTGAACCCCTCAGCCACCCAGGCGGGCCAGGCCGAAGCCACCCGCACTGCGGCCCTCGCGGACGAACTCCGGAAACAGGCGCACGCACTTGCCGGAGCCTGAGGGGAAGCGCGCGTCGTGGTCGACGAAGATCCTGCCCGGGCGATTCTGCGCGCGATGGAGAAGAGAATGTCGACACTTTGATCGTAGGCAACTCCGGGATGCAGGAGCGCACCGGGTTCCTCCTGGGGAATGTGCCGAACCGCATCTCGCACAACGCGCGCTGCACGGTAATCATCGTCAATACGACCCTGTTCGACGACGACGCGAAACCCATCCCTGCTGCGCCCGGCGCCAGCGTCGAAGCGAGCGAGGCGCCCGCGCCCAGGCTGCTGGGGCGGGCGACCGAGATCGGTTCGGTGATGGCCCGTCACGGCATCAAACAGCTGTTCCCTCGCGACAGGACCGACCCGGAATCCACCCAGCGCGCGCAGGCCAGAGGATTGCGCGAGGCACTCGAAGAACTGGGGCCCACATTCTGCAAGCTCGGGCAGATACTCTCGACGCGCGCAGACCTTGTGCCACCGGTGTTCATCGAGGAACTGTCGAGACTCCAGGACAATGTTCCGCCGATTACGGAGGCGGAGGTCGTGCAGGTCATGGAGCAGGCCCTGGGAGTGCCGTGGGAAGACGTGTTCGCTACGATCGATCCGCAGCCGCTGGCAGCAGGCACTATCGCGCAAGTCCATAGAGCCACGCTCGCCGGCGGAGCAAAGGTATCGTCAAGGTGCAACGCCCCGGTGCCAGAAATGACATCATGCGTGACCTCGGACTGCTGCAGCTCTTCGCGGAAAAGAGCAAGCGGCGACCAGGTTTGCGTCAGGTGGTGGACCTACCGGCCGTGAGCGAACATCTCTCAGCTTCACTCGGGCGGATTGGACTTCCGCGTGGAGGCCTCCAACATCGACCGAATGAGCGGGATCCTGGCGGACTATCCGGCGCTCGGCGCGCCCGCGGTCTATCACGAGATCTCGAGCCAGACTTTGTTGGTCATGCAGGAGATCGGCGGAGTGGCCTTGCGCGACGCGCCGCGCAACCAAACCAGCAAGAAGGCTGCTCGGCAGTTCTTGGAGTCCTACTACAAACAGCTCCTGACCGAGGGCTTCTTCCACGCGGACCCTCACCCCGGCAACCTCAAATGGTGGAACGACACGCTCTATTTCCTGGACTTCGGCATGGTCGGCGACCTCAGCCCCGACGTACGCGAGAACCTCGTGATGCTCCTGCTTGCCTTCTCGCAACAAGATGTGGCATTCCTCACCGATGTGTCGCTCTCGCTGGCCGGCGCCGGAAATCGTCCCGACGTCGATGTCGAGGGATTCCGCGAAGCGCTCGGTCTGCTGATGGCGCGCTATCAAGGCCTCTCGTTGCAGGACATGCAGATGGGCGCGGTGCTCCAGGGGATGACCGAGATCTCGCTGCGCTACGAGGTGCCGCTTCCCACATCGCTCACATTGAGCGGCAAGGCCATGTCACAGATGCAACTTGTGACCGCCGCACTCGATCCAGATCTCGATCCGTTCGAAGTCGCGAGTTCCTATCTCCTGCACCCGGGCGCATCCGGTGTATTCGGCCGGCTGAACGCCCAGAAGCTGTTCTATGACGCGCAGAAGTTCAAGGTGCGCTTCACGCGACTCGTCGAATCTTTCGAGAGGCTCACCGGCGCGCGAGCCGGGCCGAAGCTGCAGGTCAACTTCCGCGCGGAACGACTCGAGGCGACCGTGGCGCGGATCGGCCGATTGCTGGCTTTCGCGATCGTCGCGGGGTTGGCGCTGTTGGGCGCGGCGATAGCCACATCGCTAGGTCCGGCGCCCGCTTGGGTGTCGATCAGCCTCGGCGTGGTGGGAGCGGCGTTCGTCGTGCTACTGCTGCGCGATCTCGCAGCGGGTCGTCAGCCTACCTGAGGCCACTGTTAGACGCGCAAGCCCGGGTGCGCGACGACGATCGTGCCCTCGAACGCCTCGCGAGCCTGTACCAGCGACAGAGCGGGATCTACCCCCGGCTCGATATGAGTAAGAACGAGGCATCCGACACCGGCCGCCGATGCGTAGTGGGCGGCTTGGCGGGCGGTAAGGTGGAATTCCACCTCACCGCCGTCGATGTGCGTCGCCTCCGCGAGGAAGATGTCGGCACCGGCTGCAAGGTCGTACACGATGTCAGAAGGACCGGTGTCACCGGTGTATGCCAGCACGGTTCCGTCCGCCGACACCCTGAATCCCAGCGAGGCATCCGCATGGGCCATGGCAAAGGCCTTGATGGAGAAGGGTCCGACCGCCTGCTCATCGCCTCCCGACAGCGTTCGCATGTCATAGGTGTTGGACCACGCCTCTTCGGTGCCCGGCATCAGGGCGGGGGATACGTGCTCGAAGAACCCCGTGGGAACGAGCACCTGAAGACCGGGCGCGCCAAGCCCACCGCAGTACCGAGCGACCGACAAAGGGAACAGATCCGTGTAATGGTCGTGATGCGCATGAGAAACGCATACCGCACCGATATCGGCGATCTTGATGTGCTCTTGTAGCCGCCCGAGAGTGCCTCCCCCAAGGTCAAGGACCAGATGGAAGCCGTCGGCCGTCAAAAGGTAGGAACTGCCCGTTCCGCCCGGTCCAGGCCACGATCCATCACATCCCAAAACGGTCAGCTCCATCAAGATCCTCTCGCGTGTTCAGTTCACGATGCGCTCGGCGCCCCACGGTCGATGGCGCCCTAGAGGCTCTAACATACCTCCCCCGTGCGCTGACGCGAGAAAGGACGAGGAAGCCTCACGGCGCCGTCCACGAGGACACTTATCGTGCCGGCCAGTGCTTCTGGTGAAGCTTCGGCAGCAGCCTCCCTAGCCCATTATCCGCCGGAAGGACGCCCAACGCGAGAAGTGCGGACCTCTGCGCAAGAAGCGGGGCTGCGGTTGACAGACGGCCCCCAGAGAGCCCGCGCTACCGAGCAGTTCACGGCCGGCTCGACGGTTACCCTCAAGGTCAGGCGGGACAACCAAGAGCTGACCATCCCGGTCGTCCTCGGCTTGCTCATCGATAGCTCGGCCCAATCCGCGGGCGCTCAGTCGTGGTATCTCTACACGGCTCCGGGAAAGTGAGGGCCATGTGAGCTACCGTCCTGCTCACGGTCGCTGGAGGTTACGGCGAGGGAAACAGTGTACGTGATCCCCCCGCGGCCGCGCACCGTGGGTGTATCATTCCCCCACGTGTCACTAAGGAGGTAAGTACAGATGGGCGCTCTCGCACCGTGGCACTGGGCAGTGATAATAGTGGTTGTCTTCCTCCTATTCGGAGGCGGCTCCTCCCTCGGCTCGGACGCTCCGTAGGGCAGAGCATTACCGGCCTCAAGAAAGGCCTGCAGGAGGGGAACGGACGAGTTCAAGTCCGCCGTGGCGGAAAAACCCGAGTCCGCCAAGCCCGCCGCGGGCAAGCCCGAGGGCCTCGAGCCCCCGAAGAGCGACGGGACTTAAGAACTGGGTCTGTCGCCTCAGCGTCGGCTGCGGATGAGGATGGGGCGGACGAAGTAGTGGCAGGAATCCTCGCCCCCTGGCATTGGCTCACCCCGCGCTCATCGCGGTCCTCTTTCTGGGTCAGAAGCGACTGCCCGGTCTTGGCCTCGCACTGGGACAGGCCATCAGCGCTTTTAGGAGAGCCTGAAAGAAGGTCCGCGGGGGCCAAGCCCGGCGAAAGAGTCGGGGTCAAAGAGGAACCCGCCGTCCCTCGGGGCTTCCGCCAGGCAAGACTCCCCGAGGCGCCCTGTCGGTCTCCTGCGCTTTCTGCTGCGATCCCAACGTGGCCCGCAAGCTCGTCTTTGGGAGCCTGTTGGCGCTCGGCATCGCCTATTTTGGCTGCGACCCTAACCGACAGGTTCTTCAGCGCCAGCAGCTTCCGCTCCAAGGCCGTCGCCTTTCTCGTGTTTTTCGCGCTGGGCTTCGCGCTTCCGGCGGTAAGCTGGCTTCCCGCAGGAGGAGGGGCAAAGCCTCGAATCCGCTGGACTTGTAGCTCGCCTCGCCCACCTTCAGAGTCCGAAGAGCCTCGCATTGGCCGAGACCCCAGTCGCGGACGACGAGGCGTTCCGGGAGTAGAATGCAACTCTCGGAGCGTGACCGAGCAAGGAGTCATAACATGGAAGGTATCTTAGCTCCCTGGCATTGGATCATAATCATCGTGATTGTCATGCTCGTATTCGGGCCCCAAGAAGCTTCCAGAGCTGGGCAACTCCTTAGGAAAGAGCATCACCGGCTTTAAGAGGGGTCTGAAAGAAGTCCAGGACGACGTTGCCACCTCCATGGCCGACGCGGAGAAGCCGGAAGCGGCCACTACCGCGGCTTGCTCTGTGGAACCCGTGATGATCGAGCGCACGGCAGTCGCGGGAGACGACGTCAAGCCTCAAGCCTAGAACGGTAGTAGGACCGGCGATAGGGCGATAGTCCGCCGGCGCTCCCGGCAGCGGGCGGGCCCGCGATCTGTGACCCGAGCGGCCTCCTCTGAGTATCCACGGCCCTATCCGCGAAGGCGCCGTTGTCATCTCAACGTGTGG
>CAVRZY010000167.1:0-35660 GCA_963725415.1 uncultured Acidobacteriota bacterium
TTGGGCGGCATGTTCCCCCCGTAGGCCGTTGATTCGATTGGCGGCAGTGTCGGCCAGGGTGAAATCCTAGTGTCACGTATTTCTGAGCAACATACACGATTTGCCATTGATTATGGAAACTGGTCAGTCTATGATAGTGACACAGGAGCAATATTTTGTTCGCCCGCACGCAGACCAACGGTTCCCGCACCTACCTGCTCATCGTAGACAACCAGTGGGTGGATGGTAAGGTCAAGCAGCGCGTCCTGTTCCGACTCGGCCGGCTCGATCAACTTCTGGCCGACGGCCGACTCGATGCCCTGGTGCAGTCGCTGGGACGGTTCTCGGAGAAGCTGGCGGTCCTCGGCGCGCGGAGCCGGGGCGAGAGCGTCGCCGCCCGGAGTTCCCGAATCGGCCCCGCCCTCATCTTTCAACGGCTCTGGGAAGCCTGCTTGATCGACAAGGTTCTGAAGCATCTGCTGCGCGACCGCCGCTTCCAGTTCTCCGTGGAACGGGCCATCTTCCTCACCGTGTTGCATCGTCTGTTCACCCCGGGCAGCGACCGGGCCGCCGAGAAGTGGAGAGACGACTACACCATCCCCGGCGCCGGCGCCTTGGGTCTGCATCATCTCTACCGCGCCATGGCTTGGCTGGGAGAAGCGCTGCGGCAAGATCAACAAAGTGGCGCGACGCCTTTCGCGCCCCGGACCATCAAGGATCTCATCGAGGAGGAACTGTTCGCCCAACGCCGGGACCTGTTCTCCCAATTGGACCTGGTGTTCTTCGACACCACCTCGATCTACTTCGAAGGAGAGGGAGGCCAGACCATCGGCCAGCGCGGCCACTCCAAGGATCACCGTCCCGATCTGAAGCAGATGGTGGTGGGGGTGGTGTTGGATCAGAACGGCAGCCCGGTGTGCAGCGAACTCTGGCCCGGCAACACGGCCGATGTGAAGAGCTTGGCGCCCGTCGTGGAGCGGCTGAAGACCCGGTTTCGGATCGGGACGGTTTGCGTGGTGGCCGATCGCGGGATGATCAGCGCCGAGACGGTGGCGGAAATCGAGAAGCGGGAGTGGCGTTACATCCTGGGCGTGCGCATGCGCAGTTCCACGCAAGCCAAGGCCGTGGTGGGACGGGCCGGGCGCTATGCGGAAGTCCATCCCCAGAGCGACGATCCCGATGATCCCTCTCCGCTGAAGGTCAAGGAAGTTTGGGTGGAGGACCAGCGGCGATACGTGGTTTGTGTGAACGAGGACCAGGCCGCCAAGGATCGCTATGATCGGGAGGCGGTGGTGACGGCTTTGCGCGAGGCGCTGCGGCAAGGGGACAAGTCGCTGGTCGGCAACCGTGGGTATCGCAAGTTTCTGCGCAGCGGCGGCCAGCAGTTTGCAGTGGACGAGGACAAGGTGAGAGAGGAGGCGCGTTACGACGGCAAGTGGGTGCTGACGACCAACACCGATCTGCCGGCCCGCGAGGTGGCCTTGAAGTACAAGCAACTGTGGATGGTCGAGGCCGTCTTCCGTTCAATGAAATCGCTGCTGGACACCCGGCCCATCTTCCACCAGTGCGATGAGACCATCCGCGGGCATGTGTTCTGTTCCTTCCTGGCGCTGGTGTTGCGCAAGGAACTGGAAGACCGGTTGGCCCGCAAGGAGTGGAAGTTGGAATGGGCCGACGTGATTCGCGATCTGGACAACCTGCTGGAGATGGAAGTCTCCATCACCGGCAAGGGTTACGTGTTTCGCAGTGAGGCCAAAGGAACCACGGGCAAGGTGTTCCAGGCCTGTGGTGTCGCGTTGCCGCCGGCGCTTCGATCATCCTGATCCCGCGTCTACCGACCGGAGGTCCACCCGCCTGCAGAGGCGTGTCACTAGGCGTTTTCCGAAATCGCAACTCCTGAGAAATGAGATACTTCGGTCGAGCTGCTGTTGAAGATGAGCCTCAGCGTCGTCAATCGTCTTCGAGAAGCTGTAGGAGCCACTCAACATCAGCGAGGAAGTGAGCCGTCCACGGAGTGAAAGCCGCAGGCCGTTGTACACACTGTTGGCGGTGCCCTCGAAAGCCATCGCCTCCGATACCGCCGAAACCGGCCGGAAGTAGTTCTGCTGCAGCAGCGCCGCCTGGGAGTTGCCGGCGGCGAGGAAAACGGCGGACTTCTGCGAGTCCGGCGGATTGAAATCGCGCGAGCGCGCCAGATGCGTCCCTTTCACCCGCACGTAGCCGGCATCCATCGTCAGGCCTGGACGGATCTGGCTGCTAAGCACGAGGTTCGCCTGCTGCGAATTGCCCAGCCGCCAGCCGTTCGAGAAAGCGATCAGGCCGGTCGGAGGACTGCTGGAGGGGAATGCCGGCAGCTTCTGGGCGGAGGACTGGAAGACGGCTGCGGCTGCGGCACCCGGCAGGATCGCTCGCGTTATCTGCACGCCATCGCCCGCCGCCGCCAGATACGTGGCCAAATTCAGCAGGCGGTCGTAGAACAGCCCGTACGACCCGCGGAGCGTGAGTCTGCCATCCGCCAGCGCCTGGTAGGCGAAACCAATGCGTGGCTGGATGTTGTTCCGGTCCGTGGGGGGCGAACGGCGCAGCGACAGTTGGTCGAAGACCTGCGGCATGGCTGTCGAGCCGGGATTCAGCACATCTCGTCCATTCCACGTCGTAGCGCACGCCCAGGTCCAGCGTCAGGCGTGGCTGGATGCGCCACGTGTCCTGGACGAAGAAGCCCATGCTCGTTTTCCCGGCATCGGCCACCGGGTTGCCGAACTGCTGGACATAGGTCGACGCCAGACCTAACCCGAAGGCCTGCACCGCAGTCAGTTGCGGAGAACCCGTCGCCGCTCCCGGCGCCGACTGCGCGCTGAAAGTGAACAGCCCGTTGGTCAAACGATGATACTCCACAGTGGAAGGACAGAGCATCAGATCGCCGCCCACCTTGGACGTGTGCGCCCCCAACAAGACAGTCAGCGCATCATCCAGATGCACATGCTTCTCCGTGCGGTAGTGTGGAAGGACGTTCTCCCGCCCCAGGAAAGCGACTCCGGAGATGTTCACCGGGGCGCCCAGCCCGTTTGGCGTCATGTCGAACTTCCGCTGTCCCCAGGAAAAGCGCAGGTCGTTCAGTGTTCGGGGGCTCAGAACCGAACTCAGGCTGAGCACTGCCGTCGGGTCCAGGGTGGTCAACGCGGCGGTCCGTTCGAACGCCAGTAGACCCGAGATCTGATCGTTGTTCTGCGCCTCAAACGAGCTCAGCCTGTCGTGCGCATAGTTGAAACGCGCCGACAAGCGATGAGCCCGGGAGAGCTCGTGGTCGAAACGCGCCATGTAGGCCCCGGTCTGCTGGCTGATCGGGTAAACCCCACCCAAACCCAACAACGGCGTGATGTGGTAAGCGGGCGCCACGTTCGTGTCCGGATCGAGTCCGGTCTGAGCGATGGCCGAGCCGCGAATCGCCGCGCGCACCGCCACGTTCGTCGGATCGCTGGCCGCCAGCGCCTGCTGCACTGTGGTCAAACCCAAGGCGGCGGAACTGGCGCCGATTCGTGAAAAGCCGCTCTCCTGCCGCCGCAATTGCTCGCAGCGAAATGAAGAAAAATGATCGATCTTTTCTCAGCGGCCCACCGAGGCTCGCACCGTACTGGGTGCGAGTATAGGGAGGGTTCCTGACGGAGGAGAAGATATTAGTGGCGTCCAGGCTCCGGTGGCGAAGAAACCCGAACAGACTGCCGTGGAAATCGTTGCCGCCGGCCTTGGTTACTACGTTCACCACGCCTCCCGCAGCTCGCCCGTACTCGGCCTGGTAGCCGCTGGTCAGTACCTGAAACTCCTGAACCGCCTCCATCGGCACGCTGCCGCGGACACCCCCGGTCGTTTCATCGTTGAGGTCCGCGCCATCCATTTGTAGAGAGTTCGTTCTTGGGCGCTGCCCCATGACATTGAAGCCCGAGCTCGTGGCGACCGCGTGGACCCTCAGGGTGTCGCGCTGGAGTCCTGAATCCAACAATGCAAAGTCGAGAAAACTTCGTTGGTTGATCGGCAACCCGTGAATTTCAGCCTGGCTAACGTGGGTGTGAACCGGGATCGTGTACGAATCCACCGCGCTGCTGGTGGCTGCCACCGTGATCTCCTCGCGGTGCGTTCCCGGACGCAGGATAAACCGGAGCGCCGCCTCGTGTCCCAACAGGACCTTCACGGTGGATTGCTGCGCGTCAAAGCCATTTGCCGTGACCACAACCGTGTAGTCGCCGGGCACCAGCGCCGGGAAGTAGGTTGATTCCCCAGTTACGGCCGCTGTGCGTGCCCAGTTTCTCTCTGGCATCCTCGCCGTGATCGAGGCGCTCGGCATCGACGCGCCGCTGCTATCTACCACCGAAACCCGCAGGCTTCCATAAACCGCGGATACTTGGCTGAGACATCCTGCGGAACCCCAAAAAATCAATAATAGAAGCAGAACGACGATGTTGGACATTGAAGCCCTCCCTGACGTTGACCAAGACATCTCCAACGGCACCCCAGCCGAGAGTGCGCTTCTGCCCTAAGGAAAGGAGTGGGCGATGCCCGCCTGGGCTGCCGCGTCTAATTTCGCCGGCCGCCTACCGAAGACGGCCAGAGTCAACAGCCGCTCTGGGAGGCGCGCGGCACGGGTTGGCCGACTCCGTAGCGGTGGATGGCTGTTGTGAGGGGTCTTGGGAGGTCGCGCCGAAAGACTCGGCTATTGGGGCAAGCTGCGGGGCAGTTTCGGGTACTTCGCTCTGCAACTTGGCGGCCGCGCAGATAGTGCAGTGTCCATCGTGATGCGGGTCAGCCGAGTGCGAGCAGACGGCAAGCGTTGTGATCAGCAGCAGAAATACCAGCAACAGAGAGGCGGTACGCACTGTAATCTGCTTCTAAGTGTATTATATCCTGTAATGCCGTTCAACCATTTCGGGAGCACTCTGACCGAGCATGTTTCGAGATCGACGGTCGAGGCGCTCCGTCGGGGAACCGATAGCGGGCTCTTGCCGACCGGCATCGGGAACGCCACCACTCGCTAGATGGAACTTGCATTTATTTTAATTTGTTGGTACTGTGACGATCAAGAAGATGTGGCCCCGACAGCATGCGGCCAGGGAGGCGAGCATTGCCGAGAAGGATCTGTACGCGGCACGGAAGGAAGCACCCGTGTACCTGTGCGATGGGGAATCTGTATCGTTTCGTCGAGCCAGTGGTGTTGCTGCTTCTAAAGACCAAGGGCCGCTCTTATGGCTACGACCTGTCCTCGGAGCTGCAGCAACACGCCTTGACCGACGCCGAGATCGAGCGTGCAGCGCTATACCGCACCCTGAGGCAGTTGGAAATGAATGGCAACGTCGCCTCCGAATGGGAGACTGACAAGGGAGGGCCGGCACGCCGGGTCTACAAACTCACGGCAAAGGGGGAGAAACATCTCGAGGAGTGGGCGGAAGTCCTCGGGCACGTCTCCAAGTCAATGGCCCGATTTGTCAGCCAGGCCCGCAGCCTTCAGAAAGCCTGATTCTGGCGGAGCCGCATGCCGGGCAAGGATTGAGTAGTCAACCTTGATTCTCCACCTGGCTGCGTCGGGTGTCTTCTACTGGATGAAGAGGAGGCCAAAATGCGAGTTGCAGCTCGACTGTTGGCGATTGGATTCAGGGGGGGACAGATCATCTGGGCCGTCGGCCATTTATTCGCTGATCCCTCTTGCCTTCTGTTCTCTCGTGCTGTCAGGCCTGCTGGCCTCAGCTCCGGGGGGTGCCACCGAAAAGGCCGGCGTTGTGGCGCCGGGCGCCAAGCTAGTTCTGCTAGGGGACACCTTCAGCTTCACAGAAGGTCCGGCCGCGGATGCCCAGGGGAATGTGTTCTTCACGGACCAACCCAACAACAAGATCTACAAATGGTCGCTTGATGGGAAGCTGTCCGTCTTTCACGAGAGTCCAGGCCGGGCCAACGGCCTCTACTTCGACGAATCAGGCAACCTGTACGCCTGCGCGGATCTCAACAATGAGCTTTGGATGATCGATCCGTCGGGAAGAGCTACCGTCCTGGTAAAAGACTTCGAGGGGAAGAAGTTGAACGGCCCGAACGACCTCTGGATCGACCCCAAAGGGGGGGTCTACTTCACGGATCCGTTCTACAGGAGGGACTACTGGACGCGTGGCCCGAGGGAGCAAGACGGCCAGCACGTGTACTACCTCGCGCCGGACCGCAAGAGACTGCTGAGGGTGACAACTGATCTTCAACAGCCGAACGGGGTCATCGGGACGCGGGATGGAAAGCGCCTCTATGTTGCGGACATCAGGGCGAGGAAGACCTATGTCTACACGATCAATCCTGACGGCACGCTCGGCGAGAAGAAGCTCTTCGCCGATATGGGTTCCGACGGTATGACAATGGACGAGGAGGAGAACATCTACCTAGTGGGCAAGGGTGTCACGGTCTTCAACGTCCGCGGGGAACAGATTGACCACATCGAGGTTCCGGAAAGCTGGACAGCCAATGTCACATTCGGCGGCAAGGACCAGCGCACTCTCTTCATCACTGCCATGGATTCGCTGTACTCCATCCAGACACGCGTCCACGGCGCACGGTAGCACGCACCCAGTTGGGCCTAACGCCTGGAAGGGATGGGGCGGAAGCTCGTTTGCCGACCCTCCGCCTCAGTAGCATGGTGTTCATATTACTTCTGGGTCGCAGACGCCTGCGCCTGCTGCCGGGCGGCGAAGCCGCGGCCGAAACCACGCCCGGACACAAGGACAAACATATCAAGATCGCGATTCCCCTGGCGAACGGGAGGCTTTCGATGCATTTCGGACACTGCGAGCGTTTCGCCCTCGTCAACGTGGACCCGACGGAAGAAGAGATACTCAAGCGGGAGGACATCGACGCTCCTCCGCATGAGTCAGGCCTGTTGCCTCCCTGGCTGGCGGAGCGCGGCACGAACGTGATCATCACCGGCGGTATGGGGCAGCGCGCCCAAGCACTGTTCGCAGAGCGGGGTATCCAGGTGGTGGTTGGCGCACCCGCGGATACGCCCGAACGCTTGGTCGGCGACTACCTTGCCGGGACGCTACAAGTGGGTAAGAATGTCTGTGACCACTGAGACCCCGTGACCATCAGCGCCCAGAGTGGTGACGGCCGGTGCTTGCACTGCGGAGGTGATGATGAAGAACAGGGGATGCCCGGTAGATCGTAGAAAGTAGCGACTCTCACTCCCCGAGGCGTGGTAGCCTCAGGGAAATTTTTCTTCCAGGAAAAAGGAGAGTCGCTATGCAGAAACGATATCAGATTGACAAGTAGCGGGCGGTACAGCAGTTCCGCCGACTGGCCACCGAAGTGAATCCCACCGTGCAGATGATGCTCCCGATGGCGGGCATCGTGGGGTTGCTGCAGGAGGGCGTGGGCCACCTGCTGCGCGAAGCCGGGCTGCAGTTGATGATGCTGGTGATGGACGAGGAGGCCCGTCACCTGGCCGGAGAGCGGCACCAGCAGAATCCCGGCCGCCAGGCGCACCGGTGGGGCAAAGAGCAAGGCTACTGCGTGGTTGACGGGCAGAAGGTCCCGATCCCGAGGACGCGTTTGCGCAGCAAAGAGAAGCGCGAAGTCCGGCTCGGCAGCTACGAGCTGTTCCAGCGCAGCGGTCCGCTGGAAGCCTCGGTGTGGGACAAGATGATGCGCGGGCTGTCGACGCGGAACTATGAGCCGGTGGTGAGGGAGTTCACGAGCGCCTATGGCATCGAGAAGTCGGCGGTGAGCGAGAACTTCATCGAGGCCAGCCGCGAGAAGCTGAAGCAGTTGATGGAGCGGCCGCTGGGCGAACTGCGGTTGTGCGCGGTGCTGATCGACGGCACGCCGTTCAAGGATCGCCAGATGATTGTGGCGTTGGGCATCGGCTGCGACGGGCGGAAAACGGTGTTGGGCCTGCGCGAAGGGGCCACGGAAAACGCCACGGTGGTGGGCGCCTTGCTGAGCGATCTGGTGGAGCGCGGGTTGGACTTCTCCACTCCGCGGCTGTACATTCTGGACGGCGCAAAGGCGCTGCATGCCGCGGTGCGCCGGCACGCCGGCGAGTCGGCGTTCGTGCAACGGTGTCAAGTTCATAAGAAGCGCAACGTCCTGGACCATCTGCCGGAGGAGCACAAGCCGGCGGTGAAGCGAAAGCTTCAGGCGGCTTACGCCATGGCGGGGTACGACGACGCCAAGCGCGCCTTGGAGCGATTGCATCGAGAGCTGATGGACCTCAATCCCAGCGCCGCGCGCAGCTTGGAGGAGGGGATGGAGGAAACCATCACCGTCCACAAGTTGCGCGTGCCGGACCAACTTCGCCGCAGCCTGGCCAGTACCAATATCATCGAATCGGCATTCTCAGTGGTAGAGACGGTCTGCCGGAATGTGAAGCGCTGGAGGGACGGCGACCAAATCGAACGTTGGGTCGGCTCCGGTCTGCTGGTGGCGGAACGGCAGTTCCGCAAGGTCATCGGCTATCGGCAGATCCCGCTGCTGCTCTCATCCATGGCGAATGCAATTTCCAAGAAGCCCATTGCGAAAGGAGCCGCAGTGGCGTAGTTTATATGTTCCGAGAGTCGCTCACTTTCAACGGGATTCCGGGCAACGTCTCATCCCGCTTCGCCGAAGCTGCAGGATTCTCCCACTTGGGGATTGCCTTCTGCATCGGACTCGCCGAGGAAGCGCGGACCTACAAGGACTTCCTCGACAAGCGCTTTCGCGTCTCATCGGTCTGCTGCAAAGTCTGCGGCATACCCAAGTCGCGGTTCAGCTTTAATCAGATCTGTCCCGACGCCTCGGGGGACACCCAAAACCGGCCATTGAGGTACACCTCAAAACCGGCCATAGGAGCTGACTCAGGACATTGACCCCGACGGGGGATTTACCCTCCGTCGAGATGAGCAATGTCTTGAGCGAAGAGAAGAAGCAACAGGTCATCGCCTTGGGGCGGCTGGGATGGTCGCTACGGCGCATCCAGCGGGCCACCGGCGTGCGCCGCGAGACCGCCGGCGACTACCTGCGAGCGGCTGGAATCGAGCCCCGGCCACCGGGCCGGTGGGGACGGCAGGCGCCGGCAAAACCGGCCAACAGGGTGACCCCCGACCCTGACTCCGGTTCAAAACCGGCCAATGAGGTGACCCCCGACTCTGGCGCCCCATTGGTTCCGGTCCCCGAACCAGCGCCGGCGCCAGGCCGCAGTCCCACGGCCAGCGCCTGCGAGCCCTACCGGGAAGTTATCGAAGCCGGGCTGGGCAAGGGTCGCAACGCCAAGTCCATCTGGCAGGATCTGGTGGACGATCACGGTTTCCGCGGGTCCTATCAGAGCGTCAAGCGCTTCGTCGGCAAGTTGCGCGGCAGCAGGTCGCCGGAAGCCCGGGTGGTGATCGAAACGCCGCCCGGCGAAGAGACGCAGGTGGACTACGGCACCGGCCCCATGGTCCGCGACCCGGCCAGCGGCCGCTACCAGCCGTACGCGGCTGTTCGTCCTGACGCTCGGCTACAGCCGCAAGTCGGTACGCCTGCTCACCTTCCAGTCCAGCACGCCGCATCTGGGTCGAACTGCATGAGCGGGCCTTCCGCCGGCTGGGCGGGGTCACTCGCGTGGTGGTGCTCGACAACCTGGGCGAAGGCGTGCTCGCCCCGGACATCTACGATCCCGCGCTGAACCCGCTCTACCGCGACATGCTGGCTCACTACGGCGCCGTCGCTCTGCCGTGCCGCTCGGAGATCCGGATCGAAAGGGCAAGGTCGAAGCGGGGGTCGGCCACGCCAAGAGGACGCCCCTGAAGGGGCTCCGCTTCGAAAGCCTGGAAGAGGCCCAGGCTTACCTGGACCGCTGGGAGGAGCACTGGGCCGACACCCGCATTCACGGCACCACCAAGCGGCAGGTGGCGGCGATGTTCGCCGAAGAGAAGCCGGCGCTGCTGCCGCTGCCCGTGGAGCCCTTCCGCTACTACCAGTTCGGCGAGCGCACCGTGCATCTGGACGGCTGTGTCGAAGTCGAGGCCGCCTACTATGGCGCGCCGCCGGGCTGGATCGGCCGGCGCGTTCCGGTCCAGTGGGATGAGCGGCATGTTCGGCTCCTGGATCCCAGGACGGGCCAACTGCTGCGGGAGCATCTGCGCCAGCAGCGCGGCCGCCATCGGATCAAGGATGAAGACCGTCCCAGCCGGACGCCGCTCGGCATACTACAACTGCTGGCGCGAACCGAACGGGCCGGTCGCCACATCGGGGCGCTCTGCCAAGGGATGCATCGCCGCCAGGGAGAAGCTGCCGTGCGCCGCATCCTGGGCGTGCTCTCGCTGGCCAAGAAGTACGGCGCCGCCAGCGTGGACGACGCCTGCGCCGCCGCCCTGGAGGTGGAAGTGTTCGAGTACCGCTTCGTCCGCCGCTATCTCGAGCGGCGTCCGCACAACCCTCTGAGCTTGCGGCAGGTCGATCCGTTGATCCGCCAGCTCACCCTGTACCGCGACTTCATCGCCGACAAAACCAAGGAGGAAAACCAACCATGAATCTCATTGAGCTGCAGCGCTCGCTGCGGCAGCTTCGCCTCGGCGGCATCGCCGCCGTGCTGGAAACCCGGCTGCGCCAGGCCCAGGCCGAACCCATGGCGCCCATCGACCTGATCTCGTGTCTGGTCTCCGATGAGCTCACGCGCCGCTCGGACCGCCTGCTCGAGCGGCGGCGCAAGCAGGCCGGCTTCCGCGACCCCCACAAGACGCTCGACAACTTCGACTTCGCCTTCAACCCCAAGATCAACCGCAGCCTGGTCTTCGACCTGGCCACCGGCGCGTTCATCGGCCGGCGCGAGGATGCGCTCTTCCTCGGCCCGGGCGGCACGGGCAAGAGCCATCTGGCTCAGGCCATCGGGCAGGCGGCCATCCAGCAGGGCTATCGCGTGCTCTACCGGGAGACCCACATCCTGCTGGAGGAGCTGGCCGAAGCCGTCATCGACGGCACGCGCAAGCAGTACATGGAATCGATCACCACCGTTCCCCTGCTGATCATCGACGACTTCGGCATGCGCAAGCTGCCGCAGACCGCGGCCGAGGATCTGCTGGAGATCATCATGCGCCGCTACGAACGGGCCAGCACGCTGCTGACCTCCAACCGCCCGGTCGAGGACTGGGGCAAGCTGCTGGGCGATGCCGCCGCCGTCGGCGCCATGCTGGACCGGCTGCTGCACCACGGCCACCTGCTCAAGTGCGGCCCGCGCAGCTGGCGCACCAAGACCGCGGCCGCCGCAGGCTGAAGTAGTTCCATCAAAACCAGGCAGAAAGGAGGAAGCGCGCTGGAAATGCCGGGGTCGTGGAAAACGTGGAAAACCAAACTGCGGTTTGCCCACGTTTCCCACCGCCCCTTGGAAATCGCCCAGGGCGCGATTCCCACATTCCCACCGCGCCGGCGACGGTTCCTTCATCAGGTCAATGGCCGGAAGTGAAAAAGGCTTGCCGGAACCGCCTCCGGCAGGGTATAAATCAGGTGTTCTGGGTCGGCTTCCTATGGCCGGTTTTGAAGTGACCCCGTATGGCCGGTTTTGAGGTGACCCCCGAGGTCCTTGGAGTCCTGCTACGAGCAAAGCGTGACGGCGCAATCGGTTCTCTGCGGCACGAAGTTGACGCTCTGCGCGCGAAAGCCAGATTCTTCATTGCTTCTCATCTCGAGCAACAGATCCTCTACGAAGCCGGCGAGTAGCAGACTCATACCGTTCTTCGGTAGTGGTGCTTTAGCGTGGAGATGGCCCGACGGAGGCACGGTCAGATGTTGCTATACACAGCGTCTTAAATTATTGCGCATAGACGGCGCAGACTTTCGCTGTGGCGCGCCCAAGCGGCGAACTCCCACTCCACCGTTTCGACGACTCGTTCCAGTTGGGGGAAGTAGTGGTTGTGCAGACAGCGGCGTCGGGTGAACTTCCAGACGCGCTCGATGGGATTCAACTCCGGACTGTACGCCGGCAAGAACTCCAGGGAGATGCGTTTGGCGTGGGTCTCCCGCCAGGGCTTGTGGAGCCGGGCGTGGTGGTAAGAGGCATTATCCAGAATCAGCACCATGCGCCGCCGAGTCGCTCGATTGGCCCGGCTGAACTGACGGAGGAAATCAAAGAAGGTCTGGGCGCCGAATCGCTCCGTCTCGCGCCGGCACAGAAACCTCCCGTCTCGCAAGCGCACGGCGCCAAAGTAGCCGACGCTGCGCCGGGTGGGGTGGTGCAGCAGAACCGGATCGCGGTTCTCCGGCGGCACCCACATGCGGCAGCGCGAGCCATACTGCTGAAAGTGCACCTCATCCAGGGACCAAAGGTCAACGCTTTCGTCGGCGGCGAGCCGGCGCAGTTTTTTTTACGGCGGCTTGGTGGGCGGGGTCGGCGTGCGCAATCAACGGGCGAGGTTTCCGGAGGCGGAATCCGAACTGGCGGAACAGACGCTGGCACTGCCGCACTCCCAGCCTCACGCCGAACTCCTGTCCCACATGCGCCGACAGCAGTTTGCCATCCCACAGCTGGCCCTCCAGTCCGAACTGCTGCGGCGGCAGCCGCAAAGCGGCGCTCACCAGTTTCAGTTGTTGATCGTTCAATCGGCTCGGTCGTCCCGGATGCTCCCCTTCCCGAAGACCTACCAACCCCTGGGCTTCGAAGCGGTGAACCCAATACTCCACCGTGCGCCGGGAGTCGCCCAATAAGCGGGCCACCTGCGGGCAGGTGACTCCTTGCGCCACCAGCAGCACGCCATGCAGTCGATGATCGTAGCGGGATTCCTCGCAGCGGCGGATCTCGTCTTGCAGTCCGAGCGCGATATCGGCGGAGTCGGCAATCGTCAGTGCTCTCATGTTTCCATGAGAGCACAAATTCGCATTATGCGCAAGCATTTAAGACGCTGTGTATAGCTGAGCCAGCAACAGTTTGACCTCAGGCTCCGTGCAGCCGGCTATGGCAAGGGAATGTACCAGCATTTCCCTATCGTGGCAGCGAACGAACTCATGTCTCCCATAATCTGAGATGACGTAATCGCTGGCCTCTCGCTGAATCTCAATTCTGGTCCTCTTCGCCATCACCCGAGTCCTTTTTAGGTTGCCACCGGATCTCTCCCATCACTTCCTCTAGCTTTTCAATTTGCTTGGAGAGCATCCGAGAAAAGGCTTTCGCCTGCGAATGGGGCATCACTATAGCAGTACGGGGCACTGTTTCCCCAGAAGGTAATCGTTCGCAGAATACCAACCTTACATCCCAATTCGATATGCTCAGGTAGGATACATTGGCGTACGCCGTCATGACGGCTATCGAACGAAGGTTGCGTTATACACACTTCTTTCTCCTGCTCTTGTGTGTCGCCGCGGTTCCCGCCGGCGCTGTCGATTTCACGTTCACCAGCGGACGCCATTGCCGCTATTCACGAGCGGCGGGAACTTGAACATTGTTTGCCCCGGCAATTCGACAAGTTCAACTACAGTCGATTTCGACTGCGCGATGGCCGTTCCCGTGATGGGGGGCGACCCAACGATAATGCAGACGCTGGCGTCGTTGAACGACAGTTGGTTTTACCAGATCGTGAAACTGGAGCTTAACGAAAGTGACGGAATCAGCGGCACCGAGGGGACGGGGACCCCCACGTTGACCATCGGGTTCGACACCGATGTGACCGATCCGTTCCTCCTCAGTGTTCCGGTGGTGATCAACGCGAGCTCGAACACTGTCTTTCTCGGTTCGGCGTCCCAATCACAAGCTATCCCCAGCCTTCCGGACACTTTTCTTACCGTCAGGCTCTGGTTTGATGATGACGACGTAGATAACAACACGACGGGCCACGTCAGCTCCAGTGACGTGAAGGATCATCTTAACGATCGTACGGCTACGTACACCTTCGATCGTGGTGATGATGATGATGATTGTGGTGAGGCTCCGTCTCGGTACCTGTATCTCCAGATGACTTACGAAACGCCCGAGCCGGCCACGTTCGGATTGATGGGTTCGGCGCTGATCGGGCTGGCCATTCTGCTGAGGCGGCGCCGCAGAAACTAATCCTCCTCCCCAGTGCTTTGAGAATTGGACGGCCGGTGGCTGAAGACCACCGGCCGTCGTGTTTTCTGGGGGGAGGGTTTCCGGAAAAGCTCAGGCCGAGGGCGGTTGTTCCTGGGTAAGCGTCAAGCTGACCTGTTGCCCGGGTCTGGTACTTTACTTCTAGTACGGAACTCAGGGCTCACTTATCTCTTTCCTCTGGACAACCCTCCTCCGTCCCTGGTATAAATGGGTGTAGCTATAGAGCGCTTCGCCGATGGATGAGGCGAGGATATCAGAATGATACGGCGCACAACACTTGTCCCGCCTCAGTTGGAAATGGAGAAAGCGTTCTCCCGTTAAGCTAATGGAGGGAACGCGTGAAACAGCAACGGAAGCACCACACCGCAGAAGAGAAGGTTGCCGTCCTGCGGCGGCATTTTTTGGAGAAGGCGCCGGTTTCGGACCTGTGCGAGGAGACCGGAATCCATCCCACGGTCTTCTACCGCTGGCAGAAGGAGTTCTTTGAGAACGGGGCGGCTGCCTTCCAGAGGAAGGCCCGGGCGAACCATGGGGCCGAGCAGCAACGCATCGAGTACCTGGAGAAGAAGATCCAGACCAAGGACGAGGTTCTGGCCGAGCTGATGGCGGAGCACGTCGCGCTAAAAAAAAGTCTTGGGGAACTCTGACCGGGATCTGGGTGCCCCATGACACGCGGGACCAGATCGTGGATTTCGTCCGGCGCTGGTCGCAGAAGACCGAGATCGGCGCCGGGCGCTTCATCGGGTGGCTCGGCATGACGGCCAGCAAGTTCTACTCGTGGCGGGAGCGCTACGGCCGCGTCAACGAGCACAACGGTTGGGTTCCCCGCGATTTCTGGCTGGAAGAGTGGGAGAAGCAGGCGATCGTCGCGTTCCACTTGAAGAACCCGCTGGAGGGATACCGGCGGCTGACCTTCATGATGCTGGATGGCGACATGGTGGCGGTGAGCCCGGCCAGCGTGTGGCGGGTGCTGCAGCCAGGCGGGGCTGCTGACCAAATGGAACGGCCAGCCGTCGCGCAAAGGCACGGGCTTCGAGCAACCGCTTGGGGCCGCACCAGCATTGGCACATCGATGTTTCCTACATCAACATCTGCGGGACGTTCTACTACCTGTGCAGCGTGCTGGACGGCTACAGCCGGTTCATCGTGCACTGGGACATGCGGGAGTCGATGCGGGAAGCGGACATCGAGATCATCCTGGAGCGGGCCAAGGAGAAGTACCCCGAGGCCAGACCGCGGATCATCTCCGACAACGGTCCGCAGTTCATCGCCCGGGACTTCAAGGAGTTCATTCGGATCTCGGGCATGACCCACGTGAGGACCTCGCCGTACTATCCCCAATCGAACGGGAAAATCGAGCGCTGGCACAAGTCGCTGAAGAGCCGAATGCATCCGGCCGGGTACGCCGCTGTCGCCGGAGGATGCGCGGCGGTTGATCGGGCAGTATGTGGACCACTACAACACGGTACGGCTGCACAGCGCCATCGGCTACGTGACGCCGCAGGACATGCTGGCGGGCCGGCAGGCCGAGATTCACGCCGCGCGCGACCGTAAGCTGGAGGAGGCACGTCGGCAGCGGCAACTGCGCCGCCAGCAGGCGGCCTGAGAAATGGAGTTACAATGACTGTGCCAGGTGAAACGGAAGCGGGCTCTGCTGGGAAGCAACCCTGCCGAGGGATAGCCTGGTGGGCTCATCGAGACGATGAAGTCGGGGCGTGCGAGCCGGTCTCTGCGCCCCTCCCAAATCCCATCGGATCGGTAGACCCTCATGCCTTGAAAATCCCCGCCCGAAGGGCGGAAATACTAGCTTACGGAAAACGACCGCTCTCCATTTCCGGCTGAACCAGCACACGGCCTCCAACAGTTGAATGACGTTGCGGATCGAGGCATCGGCCTTGTCGATAGCGGACTCGAGCATACTGTTGGGCGATGAGGGATGCCGCTGGTGGTGGAACAAGCTGTTGGCGAGCGGCCCGCAAAGCTGTTTGTGGAAGAGCACGAACAGCAGCGCGACTTTGACGCCCTTGTCCGTGAGGCGGTAGGCGTAGCGCTTGCCGTCGCGTTCCAGCAACCCATGCGCTTTCATCTTCCGGAGGTCGTAGCGGAGCTGGTTCAGAGCGTAGCGGTCGGCGGACAAGCAGAACTGGGTCAGGACAGCTTCGTGGATCTGTGTCGCGCGCCATCCGGCGACGTTCGTGCCGGCGTGCAGGAGCGCCTCCATGAGGCGGATCATTCGAGTGTCGTGGATTTTGATGCCGGGATACTTGGCGGTTCCGACGCAAATCGGCAGGGCCAGCCGTTGCAGCAGCGGGAAGTCGACATGGACGTTCAGGCACTGGGACTGGAAGGCGGCGAAGCGGTCCGTAACCGCCAGGAACTTGTGCCGCACGGCGGCCAGGTGATCCAGCCCTTTCTTCAGCCCGAAATCGGACAAGTTGTTCGAGCAGACCTCATTGCGCAGGAAGGTGGAGAACTTCTCGTACTGTTTGACGAATGCGTTCCGGCAGTAGGCCCGGAAGATGTGATGGCCATGCTCGATGTGCTCCAACGTGGTGTTCAGCTTGCCCTTCAGCTTCTTGGTGATGCGCGTGCCGAAGATCTCCGAGATTTTGTGGGCGGTCAGGCGCCACAGGCCGATCTCGCAGGAGCGCTCGAAGATCCTGTGGATGGGGAAGTGGCGCTTGAAGATGAAGTTGCGGCAGTACTCGATCTGGTTGATGGCGTAAAACCGGCGCAGGTTCATGGCAGCGCGCTCGCGTTTGGAGAACTTCGGCCCCAGCACCAGGGTCCAGTATTCGAGCCGCTCGCGAATCACGTCGGCGGTGAAGCGGTCGGCGGCGGCCTGTAAGGCGTCAGGATCGGAGACCGCCAGGAACGCGTTGTCGTTCTTGCGGAAGATCACTCGCTCCCGGTTCAGCTCTTTTTCGATGAAGTTGTGGCCGTTCAGGTAGTAGGTCGCCTGAAAGGGGAAGAAGGAGGCAACTCGCATCGCCATCGGCCCCAAGACCTGGTCGTCGATGTAGAAGTAGTAGTGCGTGAACCGGCTGCGCTGGCGGGCCAGGATGCGGTAGTTGGGATCAGCAGTGGGGAACTTGGGCGGGCTGGAGCGAAACGTGTTGCCCTGTTCCATGCTCTTGAGAATGAAGTACACCCCGTGCTGGCCGCGCTTCTCCACCCGGCGCAGATGGGGGCGGACGTAATCTTCCTTCCTCACGCCGGACTCGGCCCACTCGATGGGGGTCTGACGGTTCCGGGCGAACGCTTCGACCCAGCTCTGGTAATCGTTGGTCCGCGCCGAGAGCACCTCTTTGGTGATGGCCGGAACTCGCACCACTTCGTGGAAGAAGTACACGACCTGCTCCGACCGAGACAACCCGGAAAGGTACCCATGGATGACAACACGGTCGAAACAGTGGTACACAAACAACAGCAGGCCTCCAAACAGGCGTGCAAATAGTTCCATCGGTCGTCTCCTCCTTTGACCTCGTCTTGACAACAAGATCATCGGACAGGCGACCGGTGGAATCAAAATTTCAAATATGTTTGGCTAGCACTTGGCGGTTTGCCCCGTTGTCCGTGATGAGGACCCGCGTGCCGACCGTGTTGGCGGGAGGGGAATCGACCACTGGGCGATCGATAACTGCGAAACTGCGTTCACCCTCGTCCTCTCCGACGAACTTGATTGACTTCAGGTTTGGAATAAAGGCGAAGAGATAAGGCGCATGACTCTCGAGGTTCCGCAGTGCCGCGTTGATATGAGCGCGCGATTCATCTTTAGGGCTAACGTAATACGTGTACTCTGCCAGGCGGTTGACCGCGTCTTCGGTCAGCGCTGCGTTATCCAATGCCTGAGCGCACTCGTTGATGTTATCCAGAATCGCCGACTGAGGCCCACCGCGCTTCATCATGAACGTGAAGGAGAACGGAGTGCTCGCCTCATCCAGCAGGGTGCCCCGAACTCGGACTTCCGTCGATATCACGTGTGTGACCAGGAACCCCTTGCCGAACCGTCCGGTGGTCTCGCCGCGCCTGTGCTTCGACGAATCGCCTTCAACCAGCGCGACGATTTCACGGAGGTTGAAAGGCCCCGCATCGTGCTGAATCACGAGTTCCGAGGGCTTTCGCTTGACGCTGAAGGAAAAGGGGCGCCCAGCCGCGCAGTCCTTGGCGTTCTGGAGGAGCTCCCATAGCCACCGATTTGAGGCTATCTGTTTTCTCATTCCTCACCAGTCTTGGACCTGGTCGTGGATGAAACGGGCCGAATGGCTCCTGGCTTCTGCCTGTGAGATTCTATTGAAACTATCCGAGAATCGCATTGACGTGCCCTACCCTACTACCGGCAACATCGGATGAGGTTATCACAAATGCCACATTGGATCTGAGCGCTTGCTCTTGGCCATTGAGAGCAACTGAGGCTGGCGCTTCCCAGGTGTTGCTGTTCGGAGTGCGCCGTCGGGTTCTGCAGAAGGATTTGGTAGAGGTCGCCGGTCCCCAAAGCGGAGAATCGCCGGTCAAGTTCTACAGGAGGGGGCAAGGACCGGGAAGAGTCTCTGGCGTGTTGTCTCGCTGAGAGGGTGTTTCTGGATCTGCATACGGATTGTGTCATCGCTCGAAGTACAAGGCATGCTTTCGGACTTGAGCGTCGCCCACTCACGCCGGTCAACATGCGGGGTAGCCTGGTCAGGTTGATACTGAAAAGTCGGCTCTCGTCCGTGCGTACCGACGCCGGGAACCGAGCGTTGATTACCCCCGCCGTACGCCCACCACAGAATCGATCCACCTTTGTCGCCACGTGTTGACGGATCGAGTGCCACGGACGACCAGTCCAGTCTGAAGACGGCGAACTACAGGCCGAGGAATACCGATATCGTGGCCGCATGGACCCGCAGAGCGGGTGGTGGTGCCAGAACATCCGTTGCATCACCTGGGAGAACGCGGCGCAACGATGGCGCTGGTCTCTTGCTCAATTGGCCCAGCGCCCACAGTCGGCCTTACAGAACCACCGGAAGGAGAGTGAACATCATGCAAACGAATGCAAACGGGACGCCTGCGCCCGTAGGGGCGCTGGCCAATCCCATACCGATGACATCGCTCGGAGTGACGCAGACGTTCACTCCCGAGGAAATCCGCGACCGGCTGGCCGCGCTGACGCAGCCGTTCCCGCCGGAACTGGTCGAATGGCGCGTCACCAACACGACGCGGGACCGGCGAGGCAACCGGGGCCAGGTCGTCGCCTACGCCGACCCACGCGCTTACACCGACCGGCTCAACGCCATACTGAGCCCGCTCGGCTGGACGCGCGAGTACACCGTCCAGACCGTCCAGAACTTCGAGCGCCCGCAGAGAGGCGATGACGGCGGGAAGGAAACGACGATCACCGCCAAGGTCCTGGTCACCTGCCGGGTGACGCTCTTCGGTCTCGGCACCCACTGCGGCACCGGCGAGGAATGGGCAACCGACCAGAACGCGCTCACCCGAGCCGAGGCGCAGGCCTTCAAGCGGACCTGCTCGTGTTTTGGGCTCGGGCGCTACTTCTATGACCTGCCTCGCACCTGGGTCGATCTGGACGAGCACAACCGGCCGCTCCAACTCCCCCGGCTGCCCGATTGGGCGATGCCGAAGCGATCCAAGAACGGCCAGGAACACGGAAAGCCCCGGAACGGGAAGCCGACGACGCCGGCAGGGGGCACAAACGGAAACGGCAATGGCAATCACCGGAGCGGCTTCTACAGAGACGAACTCGTAGCCGAAATCCGGGGCCTGAGTGAGCGGATCGGCGTCAGTCTGAGCCATGAGGCTTTGCGGCGATACGGTGGCGCCGAGGAAGTCGAGCGCATCCGCGATATCGCCAAGCTGACCATGGTGATGGAGCGAATGGAGGACCTGGCGCGTGGGGTCGCGCGCCTGAAACGAGCCATCGAGGCCGTCGGCGAGGAACCGTACAGGCAGCTCTGCACGGAGATGAACCTGCCCGGCGACTCGATCGATGACATCCCGACCCGCGAAGTCCTGAAGCGGCTGGTCGAGCGCATGGAAGCGCTCGCACAGCGTCCGGCGGCGGAGTGCGTGCCGTCCTGACCGCCCCGGCGGGAAACCGCCGAGAAAAAGTACCCCCGTCATGAACGGCTGGAAAGGAGGCCACAAATGCAGGAAAACATACAGGCAAGTGAGGTCCTGCGCGTGCAGGACCTGGGCATGGGTCGCGACACCGCGACCGATCGGATTGTCCTCGGTTTCGCCAACTACGCGGAGGCGAGGATCGCCAAATGGGTGCAGTTCCCGCGCGGCGTGCTGTTGTTTCTCATGGTCCCGGGCGACCCGGAATCGGGCTGCTTCTACGTGCTCGACCGGGCGCGCGGCATCTTCTACATGCTGGACATCCCGGAAGACGGCCGCTGGGGCGGTTACCGCCTCGACGAGTGCGACGGGCTGACTCAGGCCTTCGCGCTGAAACAGATGGCGGAAAAGCCGCGCCGGCTGCGTGCCATGGCGTGACCGGCTTTTGACATCGCCGCGAATCCGGCTTATCAAGGGCCGAGGCCCTCAGGAGCGACGGCATGGAACCGAAGCTGACGGCGACCGCCGACATGGTGCGGCAGTTCCACGATCTCTTCGTGAATCGCCGGGCCTACACCGTCCAATCCATGCGGCCGCACCCCGAGAGCGGCCGCCACTACTACTTCCGGCCGGTTGATCGCAGCGCCGGCAGGCCGCTCGGCCTGACCGCCGACGTGATCCGGCAGCACCTGGAGGGGGAGATCACGATTGGACTGTACGCGATCAATCCCACGTCGCAGCGATCGAAGTGGGTCGTCATCGACGCCGATTACCGAACGGCCCTTGAGGACCTGCTGAAGCTCCAGGTCGGGCTGAACCACGACGGGGTGGAGGCGGCGCTGGAGAAGTCCAAGCGCGGAGCGCACCTCTGGGTGCTGTTTCGGGAGCCGGTGCTCGCGCGGGAAGCGCGTCTCTACATCCTGGACCTTGCCGCCAGGCTGGAGCTGCCCGTCAAGGGAGCCGGGGCGGCCGATGGCATCGAGGTGTTCCCGCGACAGGACGAGCTGAAGCAAGGTGAATTCGGCAACGCGATGCGGGCGCCATTGGGAGTCCACCGCGGCGCGGGACGGCGCTACTGGTTCTACCACGCCGATTACGACCTGAATTCCCAGTTCCGGTACCTGCGGGCGATCCGCCGTGTGACGGAAGACGAACTGAAGAGGCTCCTCAACGGAAAGGCGAGCGCCGTCCCGCCTTCGGTGCGGCCAGTGGCACTGCCTCAGCGCACGGCCTTTCGAGGCGCCGCGCCGGAATTCCGCATCCTCGATTACGTCGAGCCGAAGCGCCGTGTGGGAAGGAACTTCATCGCCCGATGCCCGTCGTGCGCGCAGAGCGGCCATGACACCGCAGGCGACAACCTGTCGATATCCGTGGCGGAGCCGCTCAAGTACAAGTGCTGGGCAGGGTGCACCAGGGAAATGATCCGCGCGGCCCTCGGGCGGCCGGCGCCGGAGCGAAAGTCCGCATGAGCGCAGGCGAACAGCGCGACGGCGGGCAGAACCGGCAACCGGTTCGCCTGGCCCTGCCGCGGGCCGTACTTCGGCACCGCGAACGGGCGGGCATCTACTGCCAGCCGACCGTCTCGGTGGAGTTCCAGAAGCAGAGCAAGCGGTATGTCGTGCGTGGGGTCGAGTCCGGCGGGGCGACGCGGGAAATCGGACACTACGTCGCGTTCTGCGGCCCGGCTGGCGAGCCCCTGGCATGGCTTCAGCCGATACAGTCCCTGACGGCCAACGGGTCGCACGCGGTGGTGATCGCGCCGGCGCTGGTGAGCGTCGAGGTCTTTCGCGCTCAGCAGACGTACGAACTGCTCATCGCGCGGCACGAACCGCGAGGCGGGGAGGACGGGCGGCGGCCGCGGCTCTCGTCGCAAGTGCTCTTTCGCGGGACTCAGGGCTACCTGTCCCTGGAGCTGTGGGGCAAGGACCGGGAGGCCGCGGGCAGGATCACGCCGGAGTTCTTCAACCGCTCAGGGGAGCGGAAGGAGATCCCGCTTCGATTCGTGGAGGCGGTCAAGGCAGCGGTCAAAGGGGCGACCACAATCGACTGCCGCCAGGCGGTCCTCGCTGCGGCGCCCGTTTCACAGTAGGTCTGTCATTCAGGGGGCAAGCATGAAAGTCGGCACGAAGAGTGTGCTCTTCGGGGCGCACTGTCTGACGATCGCTTCATACTACGCCTCTTGACCGGAAGCGGCGGAGATATTGAGTTGAGCGACTGCGAAGAATTAGGCTCTGGCCTGATCTTTTGGCCGGAAGCGTCGGCTTCGGCTTTTCGTACAAGCATGCGTTGCAATCATTGTACGCATGGCCGCGCAGCAATCCGGCCATTCTCCACGCGGCTACGGTATCGACGCAGATTCCGAGCTTGGCGGCAACTTCCTGCGGCGTCCAGAAGCCTTTTTCTCGGAGCCGTTCGAAGCGGGTTTTGAGATTGTATCTCCGGCAGAGCTGGCTCAGGCTGGTTGGCGTGAATGGTATTCCTACTCCGCTGTTCATCCGTTTGTCGTTCAATATACCCAGGATTTCTTTAAAATTATAATCATCCAACAGGCGGTCGATTTCGGCTATGACATCGGGATGATGGCGCCGGATGTCCCAGACGCGCAGGGCGTTGGGTAACCGCAGCGTCTTAGTGATGCCACCTTTGAATCGCACGTGGACGGCAACGTCGTCAGTCTTGCGCAAGGGGTTCCTCTCCCAAAAGTGTAATCGCGTCTGAAGTCCTTTGGCGGCAAGGAGATGCTGCTTGACGGGCACTTGAGCAGCACCTCGGCCGGTTTCTATCCTTCGAAGTTGTTCGCCAAAACAAAGCGAAGGAAAGGGACCGAGGTGCTCATAGAGACATTTATCAGAAAACAGTTGCGATTGAAAGCCCACACCGTGACCGAGGTGGAGGAGACCGACGAATGCATGACCGTTCGCATCGACCGTCTGGGCAGGCGGCTGTTGCGTTGCGGGGTGTGTCGGCGGCGCTGTCGGGAGGTGCACGACATCCGGGCGGAGCGACAATGGCGCGACCTGTCGATGAGAAAACTGCCGCTGGTTCTGCGTTACTGCCCGCGGCGGGTGGACTGCCCGCGATGCGGGGTACGGGTGGAGGACTTTCCCTGGGCCGAGCCGTGGGCGCGGGTCACTACAGCGCTGGCCAATGCGGTCGCGGTGCTGGCGCGGGAATTGAGTTGGCAAGGCACGGCGCGGGAATACCGGCTGAACTGGAAAAGTGTGGCCACAATCGTGAAGCGGGCCGTCAAGTGCGGTCTACGCCAGCGGACACGGCCCCCGGTCCATATCATTGGCATCGATGAGGTGAGCCGGCGCAAGGGCCAGGTCTACCTGACCGTGGTCTACGACCTGGAGCGCCGCGTGCTGCTGTGGGTCGGCGAAGACCGCACCGAGGAGGCGGTGAAGAAGTTCTTTACCGAGGAAATGGGCCGCCGCCGCTGCCGAACCCTGCGGGTGGTCTGCATGGACATGTGGGCGCCTTACTACAACCTGGTGCGCGAACACGCGCCGAACGCGCAGATCCTGTTTGACCGGTTCCACATTGTCAAACACCTGAATGAGGCCGTGGATGAAGCCCGCCGGAGCCTGATGAGAACGCTGAGCCGGCAGGAACGAGCCTCGTTCAAGGGAACCCGCTGGTTGCTCCTGAAAAACCCCTGGAACCTGAGTTCTCATCAAACCGAGCGGCTGTCGACGCTGGTGCGCTGGAACTCGCCACTGGTGAGGGCTTGGTATCTCAAGGAATCCTTCCAGCTGTTCTGGCCCTACCAGCAGAGGAAGCGGGCCGAAGATCATCTGCGCAAGTGGATGAACTCGGCCATGCGGTCCAGGTTGGAGCCATTCAAGAGGTTCGTTCGGATGCTGCGTTCCCATCTGGAGGGAGTCCTGGCGTGGACCCAGCACCACCTGTCGAACGCCGCCGTCGAAGGGATGAACAACAAGATCAAGTCAATCAGTCACCGCTCGTTTGGATTCCGGAGCGCCGGGAACTTCATCGCCGCCATCTACCATTGCTGTGCGCGGCTGCCGCTGCCTGCTGAACGCTAATTACACTTTTCGGATAGGAGCCCTGAAAAGCATCGCCGTTTACCGGGTCGTTCAGGTACATCGTGAAGTTCGAGTACAGGTCCAGAAGCGACCGTGAGAGGAATGCGTCAGCCTTAAACGTATCGCCGTTTGTTCTCAGCTTGCTGTAGTAGACCGAAGGTGTCCCGAATTTGCCCCGGCCTCCGTGGGTCGGGTCAAGGAATCCGAACCGGTCGAGCAAGCCTTCGCTCACGAGGTCAAGAGGGATTTGTCCGCTGGAATAGAAATTGTTGCGCCCGAAAAGAAACCGGACGCCGGTCTTCTCGCTCGTGCTGAGCGACTTGGTGTAGTTGGCGTTGAAGTTGTCACGCCGATAGCGGCCCGGATTTTGGAACGGCCCATCCGCGTACGATCCCTCGTAGGCCAGGTAAGCGTCAACGTGTTCGACATCGGGACTATAGGCAAGGAACGCACGGCCCGTATCGAAGTTCCCGCCCTGAAGCCGCACGGTGAACTGATCCGGCAGCGATTCTCGCTGGCGGACGTGGACCACGCCAAGGCCGCTGAAATCCCCGTACTCCGCGCTGAACGGGCCGTTAATCACCGTGACATCCTGAATCAGTTCCGGGCTGAGAGTCTTGAGCGCCCCAAGGTACCCTTGTCCGTGGCCCTGCGTGCCCTGATTTTGCTGCACGTCATCCACGAGCACCTTGAGACCGCCATTCGTGCCGCCGTGGTCGAGATTGAAGCCGAATCGCCGGACTTCGACGGACTTGCCGCCGCCTTCATGCTGACCCGCATCGATTCCGGCGTTCAGTTGTTGCATCACCTGATCGTCACGAGTGAAGAGCGTCCGGTTGAAAACTTCGGCGTTGCGGAGATCGACCGATGGTTCGACGGTCTTCGCCGATATGACGACGCTTTGATGCTGCCCAACGATTCCTGGCAGCGTAACGGTTAGCTGTTCGACGCCGCCGTCTCTGATCGTGACATCCTGAGTGCTGCTTTGAAATCCGGGCGCTTCCGCTGTGCACCGATAGGGGCCGGGTGAGATGGAATAGATGCGGGATTGGCCTCCCCCGTCCGTGGTGACGACGACGGCGTCAGATGTTCCGGCTTGCAGGCGGAGAGTCGCTCCGGCGACACTCCGACCCTGTGGGTCAAGGACCTGAATCACAACTTCACTAGCGCAATGAACGGACGGGGCTGCAAATGCCAACACCGCAATTTGGCACGTGAGCCTCAGAAGATTCCCGGCACGAGTTGAAGTCCGCGTTCGCATTGTTTCCGCCCTGGTAGCACGTATGGGCAAATCGTAATACTAACACGCCTTTCCATCGCACATCAATATAGGAACCGCGGTTGAGGCATGGTGTGGAACACCGTGGGGCTTCCCAAAACAGATGATGCGGCACGGCCGGCGGCGCGGCACGGCCGCGTGTGGGCTCCGTTCGTGGGGCAGCTTTTGCCCAGTGTGCTCTAGCGCTGGATACGCGTGGGAGGGACGGCTTGGACTGGCCGGTGGCCCACGGGAATCCTGGCTATAATGACGCTGATGCTGGGCGGCCCTACGCGTGTTGCCGCGGCCCTGCTTGTGCTGCTCTGCCTGTGGGCCCTCGGCTTGGCTCAGAGGCCGCGTAGTCAGACCCGAGATCAGGCCCCGGCCTCGGGCCCCAGCGCCGAGTTCTGTTTCATCCGCCTGGAGTACAAGGACCTGTTCTGGTCCGGCAGGGGATTTGGCGGCAGATTCGGCGGGGGATTTGGAAGAGGCTGGTGGATGCAGGACTGGCCCAGGGCGGAACTCCACTTTACAGAGGGTGTGCGCCGGCTGACCAGAATCGACATCGGAGAGGGGCGTCACGTGCCTCTGACGGACGACCGGATCTTTGATTATCCCTGGGCTTATGCGACGCAGGTGGGCTACTGGGACCTGAGTGACGCCGAAACAGCGCGGCTTAGGGAGTATGTTCTCCGAGGCGGGTTTCTGGTCGTGGATGATTTCTGGGGTCCCCCGGGAGTGGGAAGTGTTCCGCGCCGCCATGCAGCGGGCATTTCCGGGCTGGCCGGTTGTGGAGATCACGCCGGCGGAGTCGATGATGCACGTGCTCTACGACATTGAGAAGTGTGTTCAGATCCCCGGCCTCCGCCATCTCCGGATTGGCAGCGGCGGCGCGATGGTGACGGAGTTGGGCTCGACGCCCCCCCATTGGCGCGCCATTCATGACGACAGGGGGCGCCTGGTGGTGGCCATCAACTACAACATGGACATCGGCGACGCCTGGGAGGAAGCCGACGTGCCGGAATACCCGGCGGAGGCTACCGGACTCGCTTACCGCTTTGCGATCAACTCCATCATCTACGCAATGACGCACTAGCCAAGGAAGATCCATGCGATTCCGTGTCCGGCCTGCGAGAATGAGAAGTCAGGCTTGGACAGGTTCTCAGACCGCCGATGATGAAGCTCGGGTTTCGCTACATCTGGTTCAAGCTCACCCTGGTGGTGGGCTCCTTGCTGGGAGTGCTGCTGTTGATCCAGTCTGTCAACACCTACTATCAGGTGTCGAGAATCCTGGTCGTCGGGGAGTTGCAGCGGGAGGCTCGGAACCAGGTCAACGCGCTGGGGCGGGAAGCGGCCCAGTTGGGAATCCGGAATCCCGTCGAGTTCGTCAAGCCGCTGGAGGAGATGCGCCAGGAAGCGCCGGGCAAGATCGCCTGGATCAAGGTAACGGACATGGCGGCGCATACGCTGGCCCAGGCCGGTAATTCGGTTGGGCCGCCCCTCACCACTGAGAGGTTGCGCCAGGGGTTCGAAGGGAGCGCGCCGACCTTCGAGATCCGCCCGACGCCCGCCGGCAGAGTGTTCGTAACCTGGCTTCGTTTGGGGCCCGGCCGGCGGCCGCCCGCGGAGACCGCCCGGGGTGAGCCGAACCCGCCGCCGGTTCGCCGAGCCCGGCCGCGTCCCGGTGCTCGGTGGGTCGAGATCGCGCTCTACACGGACAGTGTTTCCACCGTGTTTAGACCTCTGTTGACCAACCTGATTGTCAGCAGCTCGGCCGCGCTGGGGCTGGTGGCGTCGATGATTCTGATGTGGATCAGGTTCCCCAACTACCTGCGGGGCAAGCAATTGGAGCAGCAGACGGAACTCGCGCGCAAGGTCCAGACGGACCTGCTCCCTCCGCCCAACCTGACCTTCCAGCATCTGGATTTTGCCGCTGAGTGCATCCCGGCCTGGCAGGTGGGAGGGGATTTCTACGACGTCTTCACCACCGGCCATGGGCGCATCGCCATCGTACTGGGAGACGTCTCCGGGAAGGGACTGCCGGCTTCGGTGGTGGTGGGTCTGCTTCTGGGGGCCGTGCGCGCCAGCGGTTGGCTGGGGGGCGCTACCCAGCACGAGGCATCCTCGGCCCGGCTGAGCGAACTTCTGCGCACCCGAACCTCTCTCGAGCGCTTCGCCAGCCTGTTCTGGTGCTATTACGAACCCGAAACGCAGCTTCTGCGATACGTGAACGCCGGCCACCCGCCGCCCATGGTGGTCAGGCGCAACGGCGGCGGCGAGGAGCTCGAAATCCGGCGCTTGGAGGAAGGCGGGCCGGTCCTGGAGTGGTGACAGGGCGCCGCCTACCGGCAAGGGGCCGTCGAGGTATGTGCTGGCGATCTGCTGGTCCTGTACTCGGATGGCGTGGTGGAGGCCAGGACGGCTCCGGCCGGCAATTCGGCGATGAGCGCCTTGTGGCGGCGGTCCGCGACAACTTTGCCCGGCCGTCCGCCGAGATTCGGGACGAAATCCTCAAACGGTCCACGCCTTCCTCGGAACCGAGCAGGCACAGGACGACCTCACGCTGGTGGTGGCGCGGGTCCAGGAGGGCTCTTCCAAAGCCCGGGATGTGGGGCTATAATACGGTCTTTGCACTATAAGGAGAAAAGGTTATGAAACTACGCATATTCGCCTGCGCGGCTGTGCTCGTCGCCGGGGCCTGTTCCGCAGCCGCCCAGGAAATCATACTGGATGTCGAGTCGGGGTACTCCATGCTCCAGGAAGCGGTGGCCAAGAAGGACATCGAGCAGGTGAAGAGACTGGCGGCGGCGACGTCCGCCATGGCACGCAAGATTGAAGAAGAGCCCGCGCCCACCAGCGCGGACGAAAAAGAGGCTTATGCCTCGCGCATGAAGCGGGCGAGCGAGATCGCGCTGTACACCGAGTACGCTCTGTATGCCACCGCCACGCAGGCCAGCCGGCCGCCGCGATCGACCTGCTGACGACGCTGGAACAGCAAAACCCCAAGAGCACCTACCTCGAGTAAGGGGGCTATGCCCGCTACTTCGCATTGTTAAGACAGACGAATCGGCCGCGAAAATCGTGCCCATCGCCGAGAAGGCCCTCGCCAGCCAGCCGGAGAGTACAGGATCTGCTCCTGGCGCTGGCGGACGCGGCGATGGCCAACAAGCAGGACGACCGCGCCTCGGCTACGCCAACCGCCTGGTGGCGGCTGCCGCCAAGAGCAAGAAGCCGGAGAGCATGCCGCAGGCTGATTTTGATCGCCAGAAGGGCGCGGCCTTGGGCCGCGGCTACTGGATCGCCGGTCTACTGTACGGCGAGAGGAACCAGTTCTTCGAGGCCGACAGGAACCTGCGCGCGGCGCTGCCTTACATCCGCGGCAACGACGCGATGATGGCGCCGGCGCTGTTCTACCTCGGCGTGGCGAACTATACGCTCGGCAGGCAAACGCTGAACAAGGCCCGGGTTCTCGAAGCCGTGAAGTTCAGCGAACAGGCGGCGGCCATCAAGAGCGCCATCGCCCAGCAGGCCTGGAGAAACGCGCAGGGGATGAAGGACGAAGCCGCCAAGATGCGCTAGGGAAGAGCGTGGCGCGGCTAGTGCGCGTATGGCGGCCGTCTCGGAATCCGCCGCATACGATCTGGAGGACCTGCGGCGCATCCAGATCAGGCATCTCGAGCCGTTGCTGGAACGGGAGTGTGCTGAGTGGCAGCGGAAGCTCGATTGGGACTTCCGGCCGTCAGCCAGCCTGATCCTGCGTTTTGCCGGCGTGCAGGCACTGACCGGCTATGCGCTGATGGGGGGCGGCGCGCTAGCCGGCTATACCTACTTCGTTCAGGAAGAAAGCAAGGGGCTGATCGGCGACTTATACGTCGCCGAGGACCACCGAACCACGGAGAACGAGGCGCGGCTGCTGGCGGCCTCCTTGGACGAGATGTTTCGCTCGCGCGGCCTGCGGCGCGTCGAGTCGCAGTTGATGATGTTGCGTTCGCCGGATCAGTATCCCCTGCCCCACCCCGAGTTTCTGAGGATTACCCGCGCCACTTCATGGCCGTCGGCGCGGTCCGGATCGGCCGCCTGAGGCCCGGACCCGCGGCGCGCCGGACGCTTATCGAGAACTGGAGTGAGCGCCGACACGACGAGGCCGCCCAAGTGATCTCGGCCGCCTACGACGGACACGTCGACAGCGACGTGAACGATCAGTACCGTTCGGTCTCCGGCGCGCGCCGTTTCATCCACAACATCGTGCAGTATCCGGGCTGCGGCACGTTCTTCCAACCGGCCTCCTTCGTGGCTCTGGACGCCTGGACTGGCCGCGCCTGCGGGGTCTCGCTGACCAGCATGCTCGCCCCTGGCGTAGGACATGTCACCCAGATTTGTGTCACGCCGCGGCTCAAAGGCAAGGGCCTGGGTTATGAACTGCTGCGAAGGTCGCTGCTGGCGCTGACCGAGGCGGGATGCCGGAAAGCCACTCTGACCGTCACTGCGGCCAACAGCGATGCCGCGGCACTGTACCAGCGGGTGGGTTTCAAAAACGGCCCATTCCTTCGCCGCGCTGGTCTGGGACAGATCAACGGCCAGTGGCTAGTAGGCTGTGCTTCCTGCCGAACAGGAAGTAGATCGCCAGCCCGATCGCCAGCCAGACGAAGAAGCGCACCCAGGTCTCCAGCGGCAGGCTCATCATCAGGACCAGGCAGCAGACGATGGAGAGCGCCGGAAGCCAGCGGCACCAGCGGCACGCGGAAGGCGCGCGGCCGGTCCGGCTGCTTGCGCCGCAGGACGATCACGCCCGCCGAGACCAGCATGAAGGCGAACAGCGTGCCGATGTTCGACAGGTCGGCGAACGTGCCGATGTCCCAGATGCCCGCCGGAATGCCGACCGCGAGTCCCGCCATCCAGGTGCTGACGTGCGGCGTCTTGTGGACCGGGTGCACCTTGCGAGAAGGCCTCGGGCAGCAGCCCGTCGCGCGACATCGCAAACCACACCCGCGCCTGCCCGTACTGAAAGACCAGCAGCGACGACAGCATGCCCGACGATCGCGCCGACGCTCACCCAGCGCCGGATGCTGTCGTAGCCCAGAGCCTTCAGCGCGTCGGCCACCGGGCGCGGCGTTGCCGAGCGTTCGATAGTCGGCGATGCCGGTCAGCACCAGCGCCACCGCGATGTAGAGCACCGTGCAGACCACCAGCGTGGCGATGATGCCGATGGGCAGGTCGCGCTGCGGGTGGCGGCACTCCTCGGCCGCGGTGGAGACCGAGTCGAAGCCGATGTAGGTGAAGAACACGATGGCCGCCCCGGTGAGCACGCCGGGGAAGCCGTTGGGCATGAAGGGCTGCCAGTTGTCGGCGCGCACGGCCCGGGCGGCGCCGATCACGAAGATCAGGATCGCCGCGATCTTGATCAGCACCATGACGTTGTTGCGTCTCGGCGCTCTCCCTGACGCCGCGCACCAGGATCACCGTCAGCACCAGCAGGACCACGAGCGCGGGCAGGTTGAACCAGCTTCCGGTGAACTCGCCGCCGGCGATCATGGGCCCGGACAGTGCCTTGGGCAGGTGGACGCCGAAGACGCTCTCCAGAATGTCGTTGAGATAGGCGGAGAAGCCCACCGCCACGGCCATGTTGGAGACGGCGTACTCCAGGATCAGGTCCCAGCCGATGATCCAGGCGAAGATCTCGCCCAGCGTGGCGTAGGCGTAAGTGTAGGCGCTGCCGGCGATGGGGATCATCGAGGCCAGCTCGGCGTAGCAGAGCGCGGCGAAGCCGCACGCCATGGCGGTCAGCAGGAACGAGAGGGCGATCGCCGGGCCCGCGCCCGGCCGGCCGATGGTGGAGACGGCGCCGGAGCCGTGCAGCAGCAGGTCCAGCACCGGGGCGTGCAGGATCGACTGGTAGTGCAGAGTCTCGCCCGCCGCCGCCGTGCCGGTGAGGATGAAGATGCCGGAGCCGATGACCGCGCCGATGCCCAGCGCCGTCAGGCTCCAGGGCCCCAGCGTCTTGCGCAGCCGTCCCGGCCGGGTCCTCGGAGGCCGCGATCAGCGCGTCGATACTCTTGGTGCGAAGAAGCTGGGACATCGGATCGTGGGCCGTCCGGGCGCCCGCGTTCCAGCGTTCTAGCGCTTGCGCTGGCCCTTGACCATCTTCTTGACTTTCCTCTTGTTCGAGCCGCGGGCCGTGCCGGCCGGCCGCTTGGCCTTGGGCGCGGCCTTCTTGCGCGCGGCCCTCTTCAGCTTCTTGCGTTCGAGCTTGTCGGTGACTGTTCTTGGTGTTCATTCGTCTGTCTTCAATCCTGCGTATTTCTGTATCAGTTTCTTCAGACCGTAGCCGGGAAAACTGACGGTCAGCTTGGCTTCGTCGCCCTCGCCCTCGCGCCGGACCACCGTGCCCCGCCCGTAGCGCGGGATGCTCGATCACCGAGCCCACCGCCAAGTCCCTTCTTGCGCCGCGCCGGAGGCTTCGCGAGCCTGCGCGGCTGCGGCGACGCCGCCCACGGCTGGGCCGCCGGCGGCATCCCGCGCGCGGCGAAGAACTGCTGGATGTGCTCCAGCGAATTGTATGTCTTCCCAGTATACGCGTTCCGCCTCACGCTCTCGCGCACCTGGTGGCGCTCCCCGAACAGGTCGATCTGCGGCCCGCCGGCCTCCGCACGCAGGTTCTCGGTCAGCTTCGCCGGGATCTCCGCCAGGAAGCGCGAAGGCTGCAGGGCTCCAGCGAGCCGCCGCCGAAGCGCCGCCGGGCGCGGGCCCAGGTCAGGATCAGGCGCCGTTCGGCGCGCGTCATGCCGACGTAGCACAGCCGGCGCTCCTCTTCCAGCATCGCTTCGGATCGAGCGAACGGCTGTGCGGGAACAGGCCCTCCTCCAGGCCGGCGATGAAGACCACCGGGAACTCCAGGCCCTTGGCGTTGTGCAGGGTCAGCAGCGAGACCTGCGCGCGCTCGTCCAACTGGTCGGCGTCGGAGACCAGCGCGGCATGGTCCAGGAACTCCGCGATTCCCTCGCCGCGCTCGGCGGCCTCGGCGGCGGCGTTCATCAGTTCGTCCAGGTTCTCCAGCCGGCTCTCGGCGTCCGGGGAGTCATCGGCTTCCAGCATCCGCCGGTAGCCGGTCCGGTCCAGGATCGAGCCGCAGAACGGCGTGCGACCGGCTCGCGGGCGGCCGCTTCCCTCAACTCCTCGATCATCTTGCGGAAAGCCGCCAGCGCCGCCTCGGCGCGCGCCGGGAACAGCTTCTCCTCGAGCATGCGCCCGATGGCCGTCCCAGGCCGCCGATGCGGTGCTCGCTGGCGTAGCTGCTCGATCTGCTCCAGCGTGGTGCGGCCGATGCCGCGCGCCGGCGTGTTGATGATGCGCAGCAGGCTCACCGAGTCTTCCGGCGAGACCAGCGACCTTCAGGTAGGCCAGCGCGTCCCTGATCTCGGCCCGCTGGTAGAAGCTGAAGCCGCCCACCACGTGGTAGTCGACGTCCGTAGCGCCGCAGCGCCTCCTCGAACTGCCGCGACTGCGCGTTGGTGCGGTAGAGGATGGCGATCCGGGCCGGCCGGGTCGCTCGCGCAGCATCTGCTGGATCGCGTCGGCGATGAACAGCGCTTCCTGCTCGCCGTCGGCCGCCTCGAAGAGGCCGATCGGCTCGCCGCCCGCGTCTTCGGTCCAGAGCCACTTGCCCTTGCGCTCGGTGTTGTGCGCCACCACCGCGCTGGCCGCCTCCAGGATCGTTGCTGGTCGAGCGGTAGTTCTGCTCCAGCCGGATGACGCGCGCCTCGGGGAAGTCGCGCTCGAAGTCGAGGATGTTGCGGATGTCCGCGCCGCGCCAGCCGTAGATGGACTGGTCCTCGTCGCCCACCACGCAGACGTTCTGGTGGACCGCGGCCAGCAGCCGCATCAGCTCGTACTGGCTGCGGTTGGTGTCCTGGTACTCGTCGATCATCAGGTACTCGAAGCGCCTGTTCCAGCTCAGCCGGACAGTCTCGTCGTGCTGCGAGCAGGCGCACGGACTCGAGCAGCAGGTCGTCGAAATCCAGGGCGTTGGCCTGCCGCAGGCTGCTCTCGTATTCCTCGTAGACCAGGGCCAGCCGGGCGACTTCGGGTCGGTCGCGGACTTGTAGAGATCCGCGGGCGTCTGCTTCTGGTTCTTGGCGTGGCTGATTCGCGACGAGCGCCGCCCGGTACTGCATGAACTTCTCGTCCAGTCCGAGGCGGCGGATACACTGCCTTGATCGACGGCCAACTGGTCGTCTTCGTCGTAGATGGTGAAACGGGGCGTGAAGCCGGGCCGCAGATCGGCCAGGGACGCGCCGTCGCGCCGCAGAAGCCGGACCGAGAAGGAGTGGAAGGTCGACAGCCAGGGCTCCGAGACGGCCGCCGCGCGACCCCAGCAGCGCTCACGACCCGCTCCCGCATCTCCTCGGCGGCCTTGTTGGTGAAGGTGACCGCCAGAATGGCCTCGCGCCGGCACCCGCTCGACGCCGATGAGGTGCGCGATGCGGTGGGTAATGACCCTGGTCTTGCCGCTGCCGGCGCCGGCCAGAATCAGGAGCGGGCCGTCCGGATGGCAGACCGCCTCGCGCTGCTGGGGATTCAGACCCTCAAGGAAGTCCATTGGAACGGAGTGATTTCCGATTCTAGCACGGGTGTACGGATGGTCTTCATAAGTGTAAATACAGTACACCTTCAATACGTGGATGGCCTACCCCGCATCTTTCCTAGGTGTTAATCGCCAACTGGCATTGCATAGCCTGATAGTACTAGTACACCTAGTACTATGAGCCCGAAGACAAGCAGCCCTCCCCCGAGACAAAGCCCCGGCATTCAGGCCGAGTTGAGGGCCTCTACCGGCGTCGCTGCGTGGTCGCGAACCTTGTCCGCGCCATGAAGATCATCCGCCATACGCCGGGCGCCCGGCTGACGGTGAAGAAGGTGGCCTGAGATGATGCGATCACCACATTGACGGCTTTTGCCTTTTGTTTGAATACCTTGTAACCTATTAGTCTGCTGCCGCGCCATAACGAGCGAGGCGAGCATAGGCGCCTCCTGGGTGCCAGCCGAGAGGCGTGGCATGCTGGTTGAAGCTGAGCTGATCGAACGCGCGAGGGACGGAGATGACGCGGCGTTCAACGAAGTCGTGCTGGCGTGCCGGAAGCGGGTCCTGGGCACCATCGCCAGGCTCATCGGGCGCCGCGAGGACGTTGAGGACGTCGGGCAGCAGGTGTTCCTACGTTTGTATCTTTCACTGGATCAGCTCAGGACGCCGGATGTTTTTGCCCCTGGCTGTACCGGTTGACGGTCAATGCGGCATATGATTATCTTCGGAAGCAGCGCCGGCGGAACGAAATGAGGATGGCGGACCTCCCCGAGCAGGTCGTGCTGATGGCTGACGCAGCCGCCGGAGGAGCAAGGCAACATGGACGAGATTGAGCAAGGCGCGCGACTCGAGAATTCGTCCAGGGCCTCCTGGCCTCGGTTTCGGAGGCGGATCGCTCGCTGCTCATCCTCAAAGAGGTTGAAGGTTTGTCGTTGAAGGAACTGGAACAGGTCTATCATGTGCAACGAGAATGCCCTGAAGGTGAGGCTCTTCCGGGCCAGGCAGAGAGTCTTGAAGGCCCTCGCTTCAGAGCGCGCCTGGCGCCGCGCGGAGCGGGAGCACAAGGATAGGGCAAGATGGGACTCAACTCGCAAAGCAACGAGGAAAGGGCTGGAGCAGGAGTTGGACGCGCTCTTCGCCGCCTATCGCGAGGCATGCCCGGATCCCGACCCAGCCCCAACTTCATGCCGCGCACTCTGGCAGCAGATCGAAGCTCGCCGCTCGGTCTCCTACGTCTTCAGACGCTGGACCCAGGCCTTCGTCACGGCCGCGGCGGCGCTATGTCTGCTCCTGGGGCTCCTGCGACAGACCTTGACATCTCAGCCTTCCTATTACACGCGGACTTACCTGGAAGTTCTTCAGGAGGAGAGCGCCGCCGACAACCCCTTTTACGTCGAGCTGCTCGGGACAGAGGATGACACGGGGGGCTATCAGTGAAATCGCCCGGCTCTCCGTTGCGCTTCAACTGCTCCTGGTGTTTGTGAGCGGCTCGGTGGTCGGGGGCCGTGGACTATCGCTTCGATGTCCAACAAACGGTCCCGGCCGAGGCGCGGAAACGGCCGCCGGATGGCCCACGCCAGTTCCGGCAGCGATACCTGGAGGAGATGCGCTCGCCTCTCAATCTGCGGCCGGATCAGGCCGAGAAGCTGAGCAGATCATGGACCTTACCCGTCAGCGCTTCGGAGAGGCGAAGCAACGGCAGGACGGGGCGAT